>JAGDXU010000003.1 GCA_023269965.1 Candidatus Parvarchaeota archaeon
TAGATCATAGAGACATTGCCTGCACCATTATCAGAAAGCCAGAGGTTTCTCATGGGTATGAAATCAACCTCGAGGTTATAGCCTGCGGAGATGTTGTCTCCTGCGGCATAGATTGGATAGTAGGTGACTCCATTGACTGTGACTGGATAGATCTGGAAGGCTGAATTGGGAAGGGATACGAAGGTCATGGATGAAGATGATGTTGTCTGGTTTATTCCGCTGTAGACTACTGTCCATGGGACGTTTCCTGGAAGATTATAGGCTGTGAAGGTATTCATTGGAGGGGCTGTGGAGGATCCCTTTGCTGTTCCTGACAATGTGTATGGACCTGGGAAGGCTTGGTTAGGCTCTGTGTATGTCACTGTCAAGGTTATCGAATATGATGTTCCTGAGGATTTTGGACATACTCCGAACAGAAGGAATTCCCTTGTCTGTCCTGGATTCATAGTTACTGATACAGGCTGTACTGATGATACTCCTGTTGATGATGTTGCGTTTATCTGTGATATTGAGATTGTATATCCCAAAGCATCTGAAAGCTTGACTACCATCTCTCCGTTTGATGCGCATGCTGCCGAAGCTGGCTGGAATCCTGTCATTCCTGTCACTCCTGAGAAGGATAGGAAGGATGATGGTGAGAATATACCCATGCTGTACAGGACTACTGCCACTATGACTATTATTAAGATGGCCCAGCCGTAGGTCATCATATATTCCAATGCTGATTGCGATCTATAGGATAAAACCATATATAAACGATAGAAGAAAGGGGTGGATAAATAGTTTACGGTTAGATGTTATACATATACATAATTCATGATAGTTACATATAGAGAGCAAAGCTTGTTATGAGGCCAATAGTAATAAAGGGTAAATATTAAATGCTTTTAAACATGGTCCTTCATATGTATATATCATGGACAGACAGCTAACTCTTGAGGAAGCACTTTTAAGGATAGTCGAAAATTATAAACCTCAGCAGAAAAAACCGTTCAAATACAGCGTACCTACATATATACAGGGATATCAATTCAGGCTCGACTATGAAAAACTTATCTCCCCAAGGGAGGACATGTTCAAGTTCCACACCTATCACGTCAAAGACAACGGCGAGGTAGGGCACCTGTATTACTGCAAGGAGTGCAATGACATCGTATATTACAATCAAACGAAGAAAGGATTGGAATACGAGGGGAAGATAGTGTTTTTCACGAATGATGAGATAGACAGCCTAAAGCAGAAGAAGGGGCTTCTCATAACAAATTTCTTCTATGACAAGCCTATAAAGCCGGAGATAGTAAAGGACAGCTACGCACTTGAACCTCATGTAGACAAGGATGAGGATGAAACTGCATGGAACAAGACTTTGTACGATGTCATCTTGGACTGGATGAAGACTGAGAATAAAAGGCCACTGGTCGTCGCAAAGATGTCAAGTGGGGGGTTCAAGAACGGGCCGGATATTGGTGTGATGTCTTACGACAAAACTAAAAACAGGGTGATGCTGAACATTATCTATTATTCAGATGAGATAAACAGCGTTAGTCAATATACTGAGGGGAAATATGACGCAAAGAAGCTCAAAGCAGCTGAGACTAAACTCTTCGGGGAGATGAAGCCCCTAGAAGAAGAGTTAAAGACTCCGCAGATCAGAAGGATATTCGATATAATCTTAAGCAAGGAAGAACCTAAAAAAGAGGAAAAGAAAGAGCAGAGATCTGCGCTGGATAGGCTTCTTTGAGGCGAAAGGATTAATCATCTGTACATGTCCCTGGCTTTCTCATCATTTTCCTTTGTTCTCTTTGTGAGCTCGGCGGCTTTGATGTAATAATCAACGTTTATGTTGTAATCATGACTGTCGGTGACATTCTTATTCGCAAGGTCGTAGGCAAAATTGCTCTCGGCTATTGAGGCCATCGACTCTATGTCCCTTCCACTGAACCCTTGCGTCTTTTCGGAGAGCTTTTCCAATTCTTCTCTGCTTAGGTTCTTCGCGTATTTGGATATTATATCTATCCTGTCTGGCTTGTCTGGCATTCCGAAATAGATCTTCGTCTTAAACCTGGACACAAGCGCTGGGTCAAGGTTATCCAGCAGATTGGTGCACCCTATTATCAGTAGATTCTTATTATCCTGGGAGCTTATGCCACTTAACTTCGTAAGCAGCGTGTTCAAGACCTTCCCGCTTTCAGTGCCATATGTGTAGGTTCTGCTACCTAGTGAGTCTATCTCGTCTATGAAGAGCACAGTCTTACCGTGTTCATTCGAGTACCTCACTGCGCTGTCTATGGCGGCTTCCATCCTCTTAGATGATTCGCTGTACCAAACAGAGTATATTTTTGACAGGTTCATGTACAGAAAATTGACCTTCTCGTCGTTGGCAATTGCCCTGGCCATCATCGTCTTGCCAGTACCAGGCGGGCCATAAAAAAGAGCAGAATCTACATCTGTACTGATCGACATTCTGTTTGCACTCTTCACAGCTTCAAGCAGATCCTTGTATAGGAATGGAACAAATATCTCCCTCTTTACCCTGTCTTTTATCTCCTGATATCCACCAATATCAGAAAGACCCACGTTGCCCTTGTAGACCTCCACTCCAAGGTCAGCCAGTATCTCTTCTATGGTTTTCCTAACTACCTTCTTTCCATCTCCGGAGTTGGCATCTACATGGACTCGCCCACCCTCCTCTTTCGCATTGGTTTCATTGATCATCTTGTTTATCTTGCTCTCCACGAAATTTAGGACGACTTCATTGTTCAAGATCTTGTAAATATCCGCTACTAATTCTGGTTCCTTTAGGAGGGGCTTAAAGAAATTGGTCGACTGGTAGTCCTCCTTGTAGGCAGAGTAAACTGAAAGCGATAGTAGGTGGTAACCCTTCCCGTCTAAAAAATCGAAACTAATTTTATCGTTTTTATACTCTACCTCAGTCTTAACATCCCCGAATTTATCAGAAAGCTGCGATTTTATGTAATTTAGGGATTTGAGCAGAAGAAGAGAGATATCGTAACTTTCATATTTGTCCTCAACTTGATAGCTGTCTATCAAAGACAGAAATTCATTTTCAAAATTTATGGAAGTTCGAAGGATGTTCTCCAATTTGAAATTCTTTGACACGGCTTCTTTAATCGTATTGCTATGATTCGGCCTTTCAGATATGATTTGTTCAATCGAACGCTTTATTTCATACAAAGATGACATAATTCACACCGACAAAAATATATGAAATTAGGTACTATTTATAGTTGAATTCTATGGGATCCATGTAGCTTCAAGACAGCAGATTCCTCGCTCTTTCCAGGTCTTTGAATGAGTGTATTTTGATCCAGTTGCCATTGCTAAGATAAGCTGAAAGAGATTCCTCCTTCGCAAGTATGGGGAGGAGATCGCCATGTATCTTCCAGTTCATGTTGCCTGGCGGGATATAACGCAGCAAGGACGGCTCAAACAGCATGATGGATGTAGGCACCAGCTTGCTCTTTATTTTAGTCTCTATCTTCTTGTAGTTCGTTATCTTGTTTCCTCTTATCGTGATCAACGCATTTGTCTCATACTCCTCTGATGTTGTGTTCAGCACGGCTATTGAGGCAGTGCTGTTGTGAGAGTCATGAAAGTTCAGCATATCCTTCAGGTCTATGGAGAAAACCGAGTCGCCAGGCACAAAGAGCGTAGTGGAGGTTATATAATCTCTTAGCTTTTCCAATGCCTTCGCGTCGCCTATCACCTCATTGTCATCAAAATACTTGATATTCACGCCGAAGCCCTCGCCGTTCTTGAGAAGCGTAAAGGCACCCTTTAAGATCTCAGATTTACCGGATATGATGATGTTTCTAAAGCCGCCTTTTTTCACTTGTCCTATTATCTTCTCGATGATAGTTTCTGACCCTAGCTTGACTAGAGGGCTGTACAGATTAGTCCCCTCTATGACGAGGTCCCCACCACATAGAATAACCGCGCTTTTTTGAGACTCAAAGTATTTTTTGAGTATGCTCTCCACCGCCTCGCTTTTTGATCTGTATGAGATATTGTCAACCAAAGAATCCAACTTGTCTATTATTTCGGGATCGACCGTGAACGACACTCGCGCTTTCATGTTATGTTATATATTGAAGGCGGAAGTATATAAAAGCTATGGAAATAGATTTGACAAATCCGAATTAAAAAGCTTTTTATACTTAAAAAACACCATAAATATGGTATAAAGTTCTGAAAAAAAATATGGCAGCAAAGGAAACGGGAACAACCACAATAGGTTTGATATACAAGGACGGGGTCATACTGGCGGCCGATAGGAGGATGTCAGCGGACCACATAGTTGCACACAAGAATGCTGAGAAAGTTCTTCCACTTAGCGAAAAAATAGGGATAACAACCGCCGGTCTGGTCGCAGACCTCCAAACGCTGGTCAAAGTGATGCAGGCGGAGATCCAGCTTCACAATATAAGAGCGGGAGAGGAGATGACAACAAGGGCTGCAGTTGGCCTGTTGAGCTCGATACTTTTCAATAATAGGCTCTCATTAAACATATTCTACACCGAATTCATCGTCGGCGGATACGATACGAAGCAGGAGCTTTACGCTGTAGATGAGGTGGGTTCCTATACGCTTGATAAATACACTGTCACTGGAAGCGGTGGTGTGTTTGCTCTTGGCGTGCTAGAGGCTGAGTACAAGGATAACATGACGCTGGAAGAAGCGGTCAAGCTGGCGAACAAGGCAGTCAAGGCTTCCATTGCGAGAGATGTGTACACGGGCGAGGGTGTTGATATAGCTGTTATAGACAAGAAAGGCTACAGAAAACTCACAGATGAAGAGATAAATAAAATAGTCAGTCAGTAAGCTACTGGTTCTTATAATTTTTGAGCGGAGAACAAATGGGAGACATAAAGAAGGATATAACGGACTTAATCGGAGATAAGTCACTCATAGAGGACATGAACTTCGAAGTATCAAACATAATAGTCTACACCAAGAACAGAAACTTCTTCCTTGACAACATAAACATCATAAAGAACGTGGTGAACACGATAAAAAAGAGGGTGGAGGTCAGGCTTGACCCCTCGCTCCTGCAGGATGAAAAAGAGACTGAAAAAGACGTTAGAAGCATAATACCTGAGGAAGCGGACCTGAGAGAGGTTTGGTTTGACAGGGACAGAAGTCTAATGACGCTGGAAGCCACAAGGCTGGAGATAATAAACAAAAGAGGGAACGGGATAATAGACAAGATAAAGGAGAAGACAGGGTGGTCGATACAGCTGGCTAGGTCACCCATCATAAAATCGGATATAGTAAGAGCTGTACGCGGGATGATGTATAACAACTCAAAATTCAGGAGAACGCTCCTAAACTCGATAGGTGAAAAGATATACTACTCTAAGTACAATGTGGATGAGAATTATTGGGTCAGATTCACAGCCCTTGGTGGATTCAGGCAGGTAGGCAGGTCGGCCTTACTTGTGCAGACACCTATAAGCAGAGTGCTCTTAGACGTAGGGATAGACGTGAGCAACACGAGGGAGCCGTTTCCTAGGATAGACGCACCGGAGATGGATCTTTCAAAGCTTGATGCGGTTGTAGTGACACACAGCCATCTTGATCACTGCGGATTCCTCCCCGTCCTTTACAAATACGGATACAAAGGGCCTGTATACTCGACCTTCCCAACAAGGGATGTCATGACTTTGCTGCATCTTGACTATCTGAATCTGAGCAACAAGACCAATGAGAAGGCTCTGTTCGGCATAGACGACATAAAAGAGATGCTGAAGTACTCAATCGGGCTGTCTTACGATGAGGTGACTGATATCACGCCAGATATTAGGTTGACTCTCCACAATGCAGGTCACATACTCGGCTCGGCAATGATTCATCTAAACATAGGCAACGGCTTCCACAACCTACTCTACACTGGAGATTTCAAGTATAACAAGTCGAAGACACTGAATAGAGCTGAAAACCAATTTGACAGGGTCGAGACACTCATAATGGAGAGCACTTACGGCGGAGACAATGACACACAGCCATCAAGAGAAGAAGCGGAGCAGTTCTTCTTTGACATAGTGAAGAAAACCGTGAGCAAAAAGGGGAAGGTGCTTGTACCTGTGCTCGGCGTAGGAAGGGCACAGGAGTTGATGCTGATGATAGAAGAGTGGGTGCGGTACGACATGCTTCAAAATGTTAATGTCATAGTCGATGGGATGCTGTGGGATGTGACTGCGATATACACAGTCTACCCCGAATATATGAACTCTGAGACAAAGAGGAGAATAATCGAGTACAACAGCAACCCGTTCCTTTCGTCTATCTTCAAACATGTGGTCAGCGAGGAGGAGAGGAAGAAAGTGCTTTCCGAGGGTCCTGCCATAATACTGGCGACATCTGGCATGATGAACGGAGGGCCTTCGGTTTATTACTTTGCTAACCTATGCGAAGATGAGCACAACTCAGTTGTACTTGTATCTTACCAAGGCGCTGGGACACTTGGGAGAAAGCTGCAGAACGGTGATAAGGAAGTTGACATAGAATTCAATGGATCACTCAGGAGATTCCACGTTAACGCTTCGATTTATTCAATAGAAGGTTTCTCAGGTCACTCAGACAGAAGGGAACTAGAGAGATATGTGTCAGAGATAAGGCCGAAACCGAGGAGGATAGTGCTTGATCACGGCGAAGAGAGCAAGATAATATCACTTTTGAAATTTATAAGGGGCCGGGACAGGATAGACACAGTTGCACCCAGAGTGCTTGATGCTCTCAGATTAAAGTAAGAGATTAATTTAAGTATGATATACTGATTTCATGGATAAGATGATAGTTTTGGGGCTCAGCGCACTTCCAGGCGGTGGGAAAGATTACATCGCTGACATGCTCGTGGATGAATATGGGTTTTATAAGATAACACCTGGTGACATTGTCAGGGAGATAATGAAGAAGAAAGGCATCCCCATCACAAGGGAAAATGAGCAAAAAATACCAATCCTTTACAGAAAGAGATATGGTGAGTACTTCTTGATGAAGATGGTTTACAAGCGAGCGAAAGAATCCGGGAAAAAACTAGTAGCAGTGTCCGGAATAAGAACGCCAGGCGATTTAAGGTTTTTCAGGGAGAAATTAGACGGAAACTTCAAGAATATATCGATAGTGTGTTCAGCGAGGGTCAGATACAACAGGATCAGAGAGAGGAAGAGAGAAGATGCACCGAAGAACTTCTCAGAATTCTTGAAGCAAGACAAAGCCGAGAGGAAGCTTTTCAAGCTGGATGAAACCAAAAAACTTTCGGATTTTACGCTTAAGAACGAAG
Source organism: Candidatus Parvarchaeota archaeon (assembly GCA_023269965.1). Taxonomy (GTDB): domain Archaea; phylum Nanobdellota; class Nanobdellia; order Parvarchaeales; family Parvarchaeaceae; genus Acidifodinimicrobium. Next base: position 7,304 of record JAGDXU010000003.1, read on the forward strand.
GAAATGAAGCTCAGCTTCGTAAGAATCTAAAGAATATACTCAAAAAATCTGGGCTGGGCTACTTGTTGACTAAATGAGCTTTGTCAATCACTAGAAAGCTCTTCGTTCCCTCGGACTTGATGGAATAGCTGTCCAGTACTATCCTCCTTTTGAATATTGGGGCGTCTAAAACCGCTGTTTCGGCTTCTCCCCCCTCAAATGCTAGGTGGAAATGATACTCTTCACTCAGTTTTTCTAATTTACTTAATACTTCGCGGTCTATCTCTTTTCCAAGCATGTCTTCAGTAAGCCCATCGGCAGAGACAGACACTATAACGACCTTAAATCCCTCATCTATCAGCTTATGCATGTACTGACGCACATTTGTGTGCCATAGCGGATTAATGACTTTCAGGCCAAGTCGCCCGGCTATGGCGCTCACTCTGTCAGATTGATACCTGCTTTCTATCGCACCTGTGACTATGCCGTCTATGCCATACTCATCCTTTGCGGATTTGATCGCCAATTCTAGGTCATCCAGTTCCTTCTCCTTTATTGCCTCTGTGCTTGCTCTTATTAGAGGCAGCCCTAAAGCCTCGGACTGAAGCTCTACAAGACTAGAAGCGACTGTATGGAACATGTATGAGTCCGGGTTGCTCGAGGTTATGTTTATCAAGCATCTAACTGTGTTTTCCTTCGACGCAAGGTACAACGAGTAAGTCGAATCCTTGCCTCCTGTGAAAAGAACGCCTAGTCCCATATTACATTATCTCATCAATTTTAAGATATAGATCAAACTTAAATATTTGATAGATATTCTAAATAGAATATGAACCTAATTTTGAGAGAGGGAATTATTGTGGCTGTAATAATTGTCGCATTGTACCTGGTGTTCTACGCCTTCGAAAACTTCAGTGGTTACCAGCCTCTTAACTGCAGCAATTTGACTTTCAGCTACTACGGACAAGTCAATGACTTCAGCATGAACATCTCAAATGAAAGCAACTTTGAGGTGGTTTATATCAAAAACTCCGCAAATCTGCCCGAGAATATTAGCTTGTACGTGGAAACAAGGAACAGCACTGGGATAGTGGTAAAATCACCTCCGCCATTCACAGTTCTTCCAGGCAAGGAAGCTTACTTTCAGTATTTGGTAAGCCCTCAAGCGGCTGGGGTCTACCAGCTGAATCTAGAGATATCAGCTAGATACGGCAGCTGTGAGAGATGTGAACCTGCCAGTCAAAGTCACGGTTAATGGATGATATGGAAAAGTTTGGAACGATAGTGGATTGTGGGATAGATGAGATAAGCTCAATCGGAGAGACAAGGGTCAGAACCGCGGGAAAGGTAGTCAACGTGGACGACATAGGAATATTCATAATCGAGGGAGAAAAAGGCAGCAAGTTAGTGTGCATGCCATCCCCCGACATGAAGGAGAAACCGAGCGTTTCAGACCTTGTTTTCATAACTGGAAAGGCAGTTAAGAGCGACGGAGGTGTCGAGCTTAGGATCGATGATATCCAAAAAATAAACGAAAATGACCTGAATAATTTCAATAAGTATTTAAAGATAAGACGAGAATTATTAGAACATGGAAGTTGAGATAAGCGACGTGGGCATGTTCAGAGATGTCATGTCAGCCGTTGGCAGCCTCATGTCAGATGTTTCATTGGACTTCTTGCCAGAGGGGCTTGAAATAAAGGCAATGGATCCACCAAACATAGCGATGGTCATATTCAACGCAAAAAAGGAAACGTTCTCTTCTTATGATGTTGACAAGAGCGTAAAGCTTTCTGTATCGCTTTATGACTTAAACTCTATACTTCGATTCGCAAAGGAAGGAAGCAAAGTAGTGCTTAAAGACTTGAAAGGTAGGATGCAGATAATAATCAAGGACAGAAATGAGATAGAGTTTACCGTGCCGCTGATAGATGAAGACTACACCGCGCAGAAGGTCCCGCAGCTAAAGATGACTGCAGAGATCACGCTGCTCAGTTCGATAGTAAAAAATGGCGTGAAGATGGCTTCTACAGTGGATGATTCAATGTATTTCGTGATAGATGAGGATAAATTCAGCATGAGTGCGAAGAACGTTGACAAGGAGTTCCTTCAGTCTTTTTCTATGAATTCAAATAAAGAGATTTTCAACATCAAGAGTGAAGGGCTCACTAAGGCGAAGTACTCTGTTGATTACCTCCAGAAGATGATTAATATATTCGACCCAGACAGGGAGATGAAGATGTCTTTCTCAAATAACTATCCTATAAAGCTGGAATACACGATCAAAGATGGGGCAACTTTGCAGTTCATACTGGCCAATAGAACCGAATGATCCTTTCAAAAGCCGGCCACGAAAGATTAGATATCTAGTAGAATTTGAATGAGAGAAGATTCTCCTCATAAAGTTCTATCCTGTTTAGAAGGTCGTTGAGGCTTCCTTCGCTAACCGAGAGGATTCTGCCACCTGGAAAGTTTGATATTGACTGCCCATTGGCATACCTGGTGACCAGGAGGAAGAATATCCTCTTACCTACAAAGTTTTTGATGTCTATCTTGAGGTATTCTCTCATCCTCTCGATTTGCTTTAAGGTGAAATAGTTCTCTATAGAGGGTGAGATATACTTGTGGAATTTGCAGTCGACACAGAATACTCTGCTGTCGTCAAAAGCTATCAAGTCTATCTGGTACCTCCTGCCAGTCTTGAAGTTGATGTTCCTAAGGACTTTGTAATTAAATGATTCAAAGACATCAGCAACCTTATTCTCGAAGTCCTTCCATGGTACTTTGCTCTTCTCATACTTTATATCCAGATACATATCGTTATCTAAACAACAGATATATTATAATCTAAAATCGGCAAGGACAACCTGAAAAATCGGATTCAAAAAGAATAAAAAAGGCAGCTACATTAGACTTCAAATGAAAAGAAATTGGCTTTACACAATATTGCCGATATCGGCCATTTCAAACGGGCTGGCTGTGCTGATCCCGCTCTACATATTGGCTTTGAAGGGCGACGTATTCGATGTGGGTGTGGCGCTGACTATCTTCAATTTAGTGGGCATACCCGCATCCTTGTTTTGGGGAGACTTCACCGACAGGATCAAGAGAAACAAGCTGATAATCGTGGTGTCTATAGTAGGAACTATACCGATACTTTTGATACTTTACTTTGTGGCTTTTATACCAAGCATAGAAGCATCGTATGGCGTGTATTCATTCATAGCGACGGCCGCGTCGCCTGCGATAAATATCCTCATAATGAAGAGAAACCGGAGCAAGTCGCTTCCAAGATACTTCAGCGAGTACAGTGTGCTCTCCATTCTAGGTGGTTTCATCGCGCTAGTGCCAGGCATATTGCTGGACAGGCAAAACATATCTGAATATTTGATAATGCTCCTGATTCTGAATGTCATCGCATTGATACTCGCGCTTAAGCTGATAGAGAAAGACAAGGCCCACAGAATCAAACAGGCAGTGGCTATAAAAAAGAGCTTTTCGCTTCTGAATGCGCTGAGTACGACGCCTCACATACTCACAGGATACGCATTGATAGAGAGGATTAGAAGTGCTATCAAGATAAAAAGCGTGAGGAGAGTGTACCTTCTACTCCTGACTATGGCCTTGTTCGATGCAGGGCTTGCTCTTTTTAACACGTCATATATACCGTTTCTAAACGATAGAGGGGTGGATTTTGCTGGGATATTTGTGATCAACATAGCAAATTACATCGGGCAGCTTGTAGTCTATACCCTGTTTATGTACTTCACAAGGAGATTCAATTTGGCAGCTTACTACGAGGTGTCGACCCTTCTAAGAGGCGCGTCTTACTTCCTTGCCTTTGTTCCGTTTATATTCACGTCTTTCCTCTTCTTCTACACGAATGTGGTCGCCTACCTGTTCAGCGGCATAGCATATGCAATGTTCAATGTAGCTTCGTCTGTAATGATGTACAACCAAATAAACAAACTGAGCAGGGGCCATTACATAGGAATTTGGTTCTCAATACTTTCTCTGTCTACGGTTGTGAGCTCATTTTTCTCTGGTGTGCTTTCACAGGTGTTCAACTATTACTTAACGTTCTCTATAGCAATAATCATAATGCTCGGCTCATTCATCGCGTTCAGGAACATCAGGAGGTCATACAGCCCGGCTAGCATGACTTCAGTAGATTAGCTTATAACGGACAAGTATCTGCCTCAAAACCACTGAGGTAACCAAAGACAGAATGAAATAAGTCCAAAACCAGTTCAACTGGTTGCCTAGAAACGGTATCGAGAAAGGCAGGTAGAAAATAACAAGTGTGTTTGGAGTGAAAGTGAGTTTTGCTGGGCCCAATGTGTATGATTTGGGTGTGTTAGATCCTATTAATCCCGCTAAAGATACATTGTAGGTCTTATTTGAAGTAGAGAGGAGAGCGGTGCAGTCATTTGAATTGACTGTGGAATTAAAGTCTAGCGATTTGACTACCTTCAGGGTTGTATTGTATCCTCCATTCAAACTTATGCATTTATTAACCGAAGAAAGTGAACCGTTGAATGTGCCTGATATCGAGAGAGGCAATGGCTGTCCGATCGCAATCGGCACCGTTGAAAGATAGAAATCCAATACAAAGAATATTATCAAAAAAGGAATAAATGTGACATAGGTGGGCTTCATGGTGTGCTTCATCATGGTGGCGTTGTGCTTCAATAGCTGGGACTGAAGCTCCATGAACTCGGGATCTGTTCTATTCTTGCCTCTCAACTGTGTCTGAAGCTCCTTTATCTTTATCTTAAGGTCTCGGATTAAATTTTGGTCGACCAAAAAAAGATAGGATAGTTGCCCGGCTGCGCCTACAAGTATCCCCGTTATTATGACTATCCAAGCTTCCAGTAGCATCCAATCACTCCATCGTCTCCCCAGTCAGTTTTTCCTTTATAGGCTTGAACTCCTGGGCATTTTCATTCATAAGAGACGTATAGAATTGATACACAATCATCACTATAAGTAGTATTCCTATCCCGGCTGTCAAGGTGTCAAGGAACGTCGCAAGGGCTGCGATTATGCCTGTTATTGCACCCCCAAGTAAAGAGAGTGGTATTATGTAACGCTTCAATATGTCAGTTAAGACCCTCTCATCCCTTCTAAATCCAGGCATAGAAAGGCCAGAGGATATCAGCTGCGATGCGACTGATTTTGGATCTTGGCTGCCAAGAAATATCCAAAGGTAGGAGAAGATCGCTGCACCTATCATCAACACAAGCGTATAGATCACCATGGACTCGATTTGCAGTGCTGTTATTCCAGTGGTTGTCGCGCTTATGTAAAGTTGTTGAATATTAGGTGGGGACAAAAACGCCGCTATCCCGCTCACTGGAACCTGCTGCACTCCAAAAATAGTAGATTCAGTCGTGAACTTTCCCAGTATGGGTATGCCCAGATGATAGAGCTCTAGGCCAAAGAATTGCACACCTGCGACAAGGGAAACGACCAATACTATCGGGATTATGCTCGTGTAGAAAAGCGCAACGGGCCACCTTATCGCGTAGCCTCTGAGCCTTCCAAACGCAAGTGGAAGTTCAACTTTTACGCCCTGAAGCCATATTGACACTGCGAACAATGCTACCGTCGATATTATAGCTATGACTGGAAACAGCGCATCGAGGGGAACTCCAGACATCAACGAGCTTATTATAGATGGTATTGCCCCGGCCGGTGATATGAACGGGTTGAAGGTGGTGTTTATTAGCTGCAAGGATATCCCAGCAAGTATGAAGAGACTTATGCCTGAACCGATGCCCCACTTACTCGTGATTTCATCCATGAATATAAGAACTATACCTGCAGCTATCAGCTGTACAAGCATAATAGTGGGGTAAAACCACCCTGGGCCAGCGGGAGCTATCGCGCCGCTGAAAACATAGACTGCATTCTCTATTATCACAAATGCTATCGCTGAGATCTTCTGTATGCCTTGGAATATGACTCTCCCCTCCCTTGTGCTTGTGTCTATGTGTATTATATCAGTACCTTGAAGCATCTGTATGATTATGCTCGCACTGACTATTGGGCCTATACCAAGAGAAAGCAATGAACCGAAATGCGATGCAAGAAGGACCTGAAGGATCTCAAAATTCAGGCTGTAGGTCTTGCTCACTCCAAAAAGTGGGGTAAATGACATCACTATGAAAAGCAGGAGCATCACCAACGTCCAAAAAAGCTTTGTCTTGAGCGTCAATTTTACTTCTGGCACTGGTATTGAAGGCAAATTCGATAAGAAATTCTTCAACTTCTCATTCATATTCTACTCGCTTACTTCTCCGCCATTTTGAAGTATGCTTTCCTTTGCCCGCTCTGATACCTTCCCGTGAACGGAAAGCTTCGGTCCCTGGCCTTTGAATTTTCCGCAGACTTTTGTGTACACTCCACTCTTGCTTAAATCGACCACCAGCTTTCCTTCTTTCTCTTCGATTATCCCTGCTTCCTTCAGCTTATCAAGATGAGACTGCAGATATGAGAGATTCAAAGGCATCTTCTTCTTTGTTTTTGTCTCCTTTATGTAGAACTTTATAGATGCGAATTTCTGCTGTCCTCTCTTCCCCCCGCCGGCCCTTCCTCTTCCGCCTCTGAGGCCAGCTCCACTCCTTGATCTCTTGCCTGAGCCTCTGCCTGCTGTCGAACTACCTCTTAATTTCCTGCTCTTCATATTATACCTACATCATCCTGTTCAATAAATCGTTTATTTTCTCCTTTCTATAGCCAATGCCCCCTCCAACTTGAAAGGACGCATCCTTGCCTTTCCTGCCAAAGCCTCCTCTAGGTGGGTGTAGCCTAAAAACATTCTTCAACCCAATGTCCTGAAGCTTTGATTTTCCATCAAAAAATGAATCTATGAAAGCATTCAAATCATCGACCTTTTTGCCTTTTTTCTTTAAAGCCTTGCCTATCAATTTAGCCGCTGTATCTTTATCCAATTCGCCGTACGTAATGACCCCTTCTGCTTGACGGAGCAATCCCATCATTGCAGGGTTCTTGTCGAGTATGACAGCGTTGTTCTGCTTCTTTAGATTCAAGGCCACTACCGCACGCCTGATGCTTGCGTTAGCTCTTATGATCGACCTTATTCTTACCGCGCAAATCTTTTCCATATCTCACTTCACACCTAAATTCTCAGCAACGCTCTTGCTGTATCTGAAAAGACTGAGCGAATGAAGCGCATCAAAGACGGCGTAGCCTAGGTTTATCCTTGTACCTGCTTTACCCTCTACCTTTGACCATACATCCTTTACTCCAGCCAGCCTCATTATTATCTTGATGTCATCCGCAACGCACAGGCCTATCCCCTTTGGCGCTGGAATCAACTCTACCCTCACTGAGCCGCTCTTCCCCCTCACTTTGAAGGGTATTGAGTGCGTTCCATGACATGTACACTCCCAGCTCCCACAGCCGAACTTTATCTTAATCATGTTCAATTTTGCCTTCTTTGCTGCCTTCTCCTTTGCTATCACAGACTCAAGCCCGCTTCCCTTGCCAACACCTATATGTCCTCTTCCGTCTCCTACCACAGCTACGGCTGAGAAGTGCTGGGTCTTACCTTCGGCTGTGACTTTCTGGGTATTTTTGACTATCCTTCTCTTTCCTCCGCCTAGCTTACCCTTTGACTGCCCTATGTATAGAAATTCCGTCTTTAGATCCGGTATCAAATAGTCTACAATTCCTTCCTCGAGGATCGGGAGGTTCTTTGAGAATATCTCATCTATATCCTTTATCTCGCCTGAAAGTACTTTTCTACCGAGCTCTGTCCTAAAATTATAGGTCTTAGAGCTTTCCTTCTTAGTTTCTTCCACTGCTTCAATTTCCTTCTCAGGTTCACTTTCCATATTCGTTCAACTTTTTAAGCACATTATCAAACTCATCTTTCATGTTATTTATGGTTTTTCCAACAGCTGAAAACTGATTGCCTGTGACACCCTTGCTTGCGTACTCAACTATGTGCTTCCCGGATAGCCTGTCCTCTGTGATGTCAAATTCCTTGGTGTGCACGTCTATCCCTGCATCACTCGCTCCCTTCATGAAATAGTATATGAAGCTGTCTTTCTTCAGAGTCCTGGTCCCTTTGTCAAGTATGGCCTCTTTTGCGCTTGATTTCTTTCCAAGCAGGAAACCAGAGAGATAAGCAGCCGGTGAGTTCTTAAGACCGAAGTTCCAGCCGTATGACCTCAATTCCTTGCTGTACACCGAGGCCAATGTTTTGTCACCGCTCTCGCCATACTCTACTATCTGGCCTATGATCATACTGTTTGTCTTCCTTACTACAAGCCTCGGGAGCCTGGACTTAAGCATGCCAAGCCTAGCGCGGTAGTTAGTAGTCTTATTTTTTCTCATCATAATTTGCTCCTTTACCTTTCACGGTTTCGCTTATATAATTTCTAAGGTGCGATACACTGTGGAAGCTATTACCCTTCACCTTTATATAGAGCTTCCTAAACGTTTTCTTGTCGATATTGCCCTTTTCCAACTGTGATCTTAATTCTGCTCTGAGCGCCCTAACCTTGTATCTCCAGTCGAATCCTGACCTTGCATGTGCCTTCCCTTTCCTGCTGCCCATCCCTCTCCTTCTTCCCTTTGATTTTTTCAGACTAAGCTCTCTGCTCCTGCCCCTAGATTGGAAGTTTTCATTCCTTTTCTTTATAACACCTTTGTCTATCAAGCTGCTGATGTCTTCCCTTGTTAATGCGCTCTTTATGTCCTTATACTTCGATGGGTCTATCCAGACTCTATTCTCGCCCACACCGAGTATTTCACTTGCTAATCTTCTCTGTGTCTTCAGTCCGCTTACCATAGTTCAATACCTTTATTCCTTTTGTTTTACACTCATCCAATATCTTCTTTCTCTTCAGCGCTCCAATTGAGCCGGCTATTATCGCGATGTTCTTGTCTTTATCCAAGCCTGCTATATCCATCATAGACCTCACCAAGACTGGCTGCAAACCACTTATCTTGAACCTGCCCGAGCTGCTACCCTTAAAACCCTTTGATGGGATAGGCGCATGGCCCTTATGCCCCAGCCTGGTTCTGTTCTTCTTGCCTCTAGGCTTTCTCCATGAAAAGCCCAATCTTTTCAACTTGCTTGAATCTCTTTTTTTAAACTCCATATTCACTCCGGTTTCTTTACTATGAATATCCCATCCTTGAATACTCTTCTATCCTTGTTTTTTATTTGAACTTTTTTTTCTATCGTGCCTGCGACCTGTCCAACCTTGTATTTGTCTATCCCCTCTAAGGTTATCTTTGTCCCCTGGACTTTCGCTTTCACATCGTTTGGAAGAGGTATCTCTCTTGCTTTCCTCTCGCCGACGAAGTTCTCAACCACCAGCTTGTTAGAGACAAGCTTCATCGAGGCTGGGAAATGTGTATAAACCAGCTCCAGCTCCGCCGTATAACCCTCCTTTACCCCCTTTACCATGTTCCGAACCTGCGCATTTAAAGCCCCAGCTATTGCCTTCTGATAGTCAGTGTCTTTCTTGCATTCTATATATATTGTGTCTCCTTCTTTCCTTACAGACAGAAATGAGTAGACAATCTTCGCCCTCGCCTCTCCCTTTGGGCCGTTAACGATTATCTCTCCGCCTTCTATCTTCACATCCGCGCCGTCAAGCTGTGTGGAAAATTTAGTAGACATAAGCTATAAGACTGCCTCCGATACCATTCTTCCTGGCCTCTGCATTCGTCATCAACCCCTTGCTGGTTGAGAGTATGAGCATACCAAAACCTATCGCAGGTAGAAACCTTTCCTCATATTTCTGTATCTCATTCACCTTCACAGGGAGTCTTGGCCTGATCGATTTGCACTTATTGAGGTTCTCATTCATTGTGACCTTTATGAACCCACCCCTTGCATCGTTTATGACCTCATATTTGTCTATATACCCACCTTCTTTCATTATATCCAATATCTTTAGGATGAAATTTGACATCGGCGTTATTATACACTCTTTCTTGGCGGACACCTTCGAAGTGTACATAACATTCAAGGCATTTGAAACTTGGTCTGTCATATTTGATCAAACCTCCTTACCGTACTTCTTGAAGCCCATCTCTTTGCTGACCTCTTTGAAGCATTCTCTGCAGTAGTTTAAGCCGTGTATTTTTATGTGAGCTTCATGCCGATTGCACCTTACACACCTGTTCTTCCCCAGCCCATATGGTCTTTCCTTCGGCTTGTTGAACCTCATCATTCTAGCCCGCTTGACAGGCTTGCTCTGCAATGAATCCAATATTCTCTCGTATGCGTTTTCCATATCAATCCGATACCTGTAGATTATACTTTTTAGATATAAACTCTATGGCTTCCTCCTTTGTTATCCTATGGCTACTTCCAACCTTTCTTTTCACCCTTTTCCTAGATATGCTGAAACCCGGCCTTGAAAGTGTGACAGCAGCTGACAATCCAACTATGCCGACAGTGTAATCATACTTGGCGCCAGGAATATGAACATATTCCGGTATGCCGAAGGAGAAATTTCCACTCTTATCAAACTTTGACTTGCTTAACTTCCTGTCTACGCCTTCAAGAAGCCTGCCAAGGATCTCCTCCGCGGCCTTGCCCCTAAGCGTCACAGCGGTGCCTATGTCCAATCCAGGCCTGATCCCCCACTCCGGTATCCTGCGCTTAGATTTTGTCTTGAACGGCTTAGCGCCTGATATGTTCCTCAGGAGATTCTGCACCTTTTCCAATTCATCACCTGCTTTGCCTACACCTATGTTTAGCGTGACCTTCTCGATCCTTATATTACGCATCTTATTATCCTTGTTCATAACACCATACACGAATCTATGTTCGCCTTTATCTTCCCTTCCTTCGTTTCCAGCTCCACTTCCCTGTCAGCTATCTCTCTTATCCTCCCGACCTTCCCGGCGTTCTTCCCCATGAAGATTATTATCTCTTTCCCTTGCTCCATCGGCAGGACTTTTTCTATCTTCTTTGTATTTAAATCTATGATTATAGAGTCGTTCACGCTGACATTTTTCTCGTCCATCTTCACGTTGGAGCCGTCGCTTAATGATAAGATCTGGACACCACCTTTGTCGTAGTGCTTCGATATCACCTTGAGTTTCTTTTTCCCCGCGCCTTCATCATCTGGGACGGAGATAAGCTTGCCCCTTTCATCAAGCCAAACTTTGAAGTTTTTGCCCTTTACAGAGATTAAATCGCCGAAACCTATCTCTCTCTTCCTGTCCTTTATGGTCTTCCCATCTACCTTTACATAGCCCTGCTTTATGAGGAAATTCGCTTCTCTTGCGTTGCTTGCTATTTTCATGATATCCCTCAAAAATCCGGCCAGCGCTATTGAATACTGCTTCTTATGCGAACTTGGAAGCGGCCTGAAGTAATACTTGTATTTCTTCCTCGGTATGACCACTCTGCTTGTCACAGCGCTTCTCTTCACATGCTTCGACTCACCGTGCTTTACCATATTTCTGTATGCCCTTCTCCCTCAGCTTATCAGACATGTTCAGCTCCTTTATTAATAGAGCTGAAGGCCTGATCTTTATGGGTATCTTTGTACCTTTCTTGCTTGTTATCTTTGCGCTATCAACAGTAACTCTGAGCTGCTTAGTATAGACTTTCTCTATCTTTCCTTCTGAACCCTTGAATTTGCCCCTCATGATAACCACGGTGTCGCCCTTCCTTATCGGGAAGGATCTTGTGTGGTACTGCTGCCTCAGCTCTTTTGACAGATGTGCAGAGAGCATCTTATGCTTTAAATGAAGCGGAGCATTGGCTCTATACTTCCTCTGCTTACGAGGCGATTTGCTCCCTTTCCAATGTTTACTGAACTCTTTCATACGATCTTAAAAGCCACCTTCGCTACATTTGGAAACCTTATTGATATCTCCCTTGGTATAGGCCCCTTTATCGTTGTGCCCAAAGGCTCATACTTGTCTGTTTCCTTCACAAGCACACATGCATTGTCTTCGAATGACAGCCTGAGGCCATTTAGCCTTCTGAACACCTTCTTCTGCCTTATTATGACAGCTGGGAAAGTCTTATGGATCACATCTTGGTTTCCCTTCTTAACTACTATGAAAACAGTGTCACCAACACCACATCTGGGCTGCCTGCCTTTCACTCCGTGATACCCTCTGACGTTTATCACCTTAGCTATCTTAGCTCCGGAGTTGTCAGCCACCGATATGTAGCTTCCGACGTTTATGGGCTTGGATATCGCAGCCTTCATCGGCTTCAACCCTCCACCCTTCCTTCCTGTTCCCATCTTATAATTTCCTCACTATCACGAATTTTTTCCACCTGCTGAGCGGCCTGGTCTCATATATGACCACTCTATCATTTACCTTAGCTGATATGCAGTCCGGGTTATGCGCAAGCACCCTCGTCTTCTTTTCCCTGTAAACATCATATTTCTTCAGTCTTTCAAAGTTGATCCACTGGATGACTGCTGTCCTCTTGGATTTTGCCGAGACTACCACCCCCTCAAACCTGCTTCCATGCACCTTCAAGGTGCCATGATATGGGCAGTTCTTATCCTTACATTCTACATCTGGTTTAACCAGGTCATCGTATCGCATATTCCCACGGCCTCAAGTTTAATTCATCACCTCGGATTCTAATCTCTTTACCATTTAAGTATATAATGATTTTCCTACCTGCTTTTATAATCCTCTTCCTCCCTTTTTCCGTCTCCAACAGGAGAGTATTCTTAGTTTCATCTACTACTTTCCCATTAATATTCAAATCCTCTATATATACATTTTTTCCGATTAACATTAGACTTAGAGAGAAATTTCTAATTAAAATACTTTTAAAATTCTTATAATTTTACATTTAAATCTATGAAGTCATTACTAATGATATGGATGATCTATTGCGGCTGGTATATGGGACACACCCAAAATCTGTGCGGCTTTATCCGGAGGCAAGAAAGGTGATAGACTATCTGCGGGAGAAAGGGTCTGTCAAGAGAGACGAATTGGCCAGTCTCCTCGGAACCGACTTAAATTCTTCGGCTGGAAAAAAGCACTTCTACACGATAGTATCGCCGATGTTTGACAAGATACTCGTATCAGAGAGAAATGGAAAGGAGGTCTACTACCATCTATCTTATGATCTCTTCAGGGTATACATAGACGGGATAAGAAGAAAATCGAAATATTATCTATTATCAAACCCGGAAAAAGAGAGCGATGAAAGTGAGGAGCATGAGCAGTAAGGGAGTGTCGTATTACACGGGCAGAGGAGACAAAGGATACTCATACACTTTAAAAAACAAGGTCAGCAAAGATTCAGATTTGATCCAGGCTGCAGGGGATGTAGATGAATTGCAAGCTTTCCTCGGCTACGCTTGGGGGAAAACAAAGGACAAGAGGATCAGAACTATCATCGAACAGATAGTATATGACCTGTACCTGCTGAACGCTGTAATCGCAGGCTTTGAAGGCAACGTATTCTCAGAGGGAAAAACGAAAGACCTTGAAAGGCTGATAGATCTTTACGCTAAGAAGATAAAGCCTATCAAAAGCTTTGTTTATCCATTTGGGACGGAAGCGGCCATCTTGATCAACATTTGCAGGACTTTAGCAAGGAAAGCTGAGAGATCGATTGTAAAGGTCACCAAAGACGGAGACATTTTAAGCTACATGAACAGACTGTCTTCCCTGCTCTATGTACTTTATAGATATGAGAACGAGAGAAACGGCTTCAAGGACAAAACTTTAAGGATCAAATAACCAAAGCAAGCGTCTTAAACCCTAGCTTCTTCCTTATCTTATCTGCAGCCTCTTTGGCTTCGTTGATGTGGTCATCGTTCACATATATCTCAAATATTCTGTCCCCTGCGGAGACCTGACTAGCTAAGCCTATTGGCTTCCCAAATGATTTCTGCATACCTGCCGAGAACCTATCTGCGCCTGCACCTGTGGCAAGTTTATGCTCTCTTAGTATATGGTGAGGTATGCTTATGAGCTGTATGTGAAAATTTTCTTCGCCTATTGTATCAGTAAGATATTTGTTAGCGACTATCCTTGCAGCCTCAAGCGCATTGTCTCTAACCTGAAGACTGGACTTAGAGATTATCTCCACTCTCCTGCTGAATGAATTGTGCATGTTCCCGGAGTGAAACTGCGTTATCTTGGTGTGCAACGCGAATTTAGTATAATTTTTCTCCTTGAACTTAGACTTGCGAGTGTAAGGCAGCTTCAATGTTTTGTAAGCTCTTCCAGGTCTTAGTTTGGACATATTCTCCTCAAAATTATATCCCTATTGACAATTCAGGTTTATATACTTTTTCGCCAAAACGTCGGGAGTGGGATTCGAACCCACGCAGGCTTTCGCCAACACGCTTAGCAGGCGTGCCTCGTAACCACTTGAGTATCCCGACTCACAAGAGATTAGAGTGCTCAAGCTATTTTAACTTATTTGCTACATTTCTAGCTTGTAAAAGCGGCCAAATCTGATAAGTTAGAAGAATCACTATAAAAGAGGAAGGTAGGCTGCTCTGCTTTGAATTAACTACCCATATAGAGGGTGGTAACATTTTCTCCATGCGATTTGTCTATAAGCTTGCACCCACTCAATTACAGTTGCTCCCTTCCGGGCCTGGCTGGGTTTTTAAGCGAATGCCCCCTATAGGACCGCACTTCGCAGATAGCTTTACCATCTTGTATGGGGTCATTAACCCTAGGCAGAGCTTTTACCCGCGCCTGAAGTCCATTTGCGCTCACAAGGAGGGACTAATTCCCCGGTTAGCCTACCAATAGTTAACTTATTCAACTTCGGATAAATAGTTTATAGTTAACAATTTTGTTAACGATATGATATTTTTATACATAATAGACTATGGTAAAGCGGCGATGTGCTTGTTGGTCCCTCTTAAACTCACAAGAAGAAGAGCAGAAGGATTGAAGATATAACGGTGAAAACGCCGATTATTTGGGTGAACTTCAGACGCTCCTTCAAGAAAATGAATGAAAGAATTACAAGGGCTGGCAGGCTTATCTCCGATATCAGCGGCGAATAGGCTGAATTGAAGATATACGCTAAGGAGAAAAGGACTGTACCAAATCCATTGAAGAAGCCCGCAAAAGCAACGGGTATTATTATGTCCTTAGACAGAAAGTAACGCGCAACATCTCTCCCTCTTGTCCTCAGGACGATAGAAAACAAAACCGAGAAAATAGCGGTGAATATAGAAAGCCACGAATAGTATATCAGTGGAGACAGACCTGATGGAATTGTGGAATAGAAGATGAGCCACATTATGACCCATAATATATTTGCTACAAGCGCAAAAAATACATACTTGGAGACTTTCATTCCTTTTACATTGCTGACTGAAAGAAGAACTACGCCAGCAAACATCACTATTGATGCAACAGAATCAACTGTGATTACGGAGTGCAAAAACAGGAGCGCAGACAAGAACGAGAGCAATATAAACTGGGAGCCATTCACGGTTCCAACCAATGCTACCTTCTCGCGCTCTATGCTGAAAAAGAAGAAGTAGGCTGCCAAGCAGTATATGAAGCCGACTAAAGCTGCGTAAAGAGTCATGTCATAGCTCATGTATAGGCTTCGGGTTATTGACAATGTAGTTGCAACTGAGAATATAGATGAGAACGCAAGATAGATCGGTAGAAAGGATTTATATGATATCCTTTTCCCTTTTCTACTCAAAGCCACCTTCGAAACTACGCTTATCAGTGCAAAAGAAGCTGTAGCAAGCGTTATAACGATCCAATAGATAGCAGAGAACATATTGATTCAATCAAGAGGGGATGAACTGATTAAATCTCCTTCAGATCTTTCATTAACCTCTCTTTTACATATGCCGTAACATTAATCAAACTGAAGAATTTCGCAATCTCGTAAGCAGTGTACAACCTGTCCTTCACGACTTTCTGCCGGTCTTTCTCCCTTTCTTTCGGGTATTTGGTGTAGCTGTGCACACAGAGAATAACGGCTTTTGGTGACATATAGAAAATAGAATAAATAAGTATTTAAATATATAGACATTAACTTAGAATATGGCATTAAAATTGAAAAGCGTTTCGAACACCTACGGGCTAAAGGTTTACACGGACTCTGGGTCCTTTTTTGGCGAAATAGATGAGGCTATAATACAAGAGAATAGAATCGTCGGTTGGAGAATAAAGGCTAGCCCTTCATCGCACCTATCTAAGATGATAAGCGGCGCAAGAGGAGCTATAATTCAGCATAATTTGGTTAGAGCAATAGACGATATCTTCATAATATCTAGTATAGTCACATCACCTTCGGAAGAAGCCAAAGAAGAAAAGACACAATGAAGTTTAAACGCGTTTTTTGATGCACCCTGTGAAAATGCATCGCAAGCATAGTAGTATATATATTCTTAGAAACACATATTATTTTTGCTGAGGATATGGAGAATAAAAATTTGAAAAAACTAGAGCATAAAGCAAGTGAGAAGATTTTCAGTATAGACTTCGATACAACTGATGATATAAAGATATCAAACAAGATGATAGACCAGGTTATAGGTCAGGATAAAGCCACTGAAATAATCAAAAAAGCAGCTATACAGAGAAGAAATGTGCTCTTAGTAGGTTCACCGGGAACGGGAAAGAGCATGCTTGGCCAGGCGCTGTCTGAGCTTCTACCTGCTGAAAAACTTCAAGATATTGTGACGCTGCCTAATCCAAAGGATGAGAACAACCCATTAATTAAGGTGTTCCCAGCTGGAGAAGGCAAAAAGTTTGTTGCACAGGCAAAGATGAAGAGCATGACCGGGATGAACAACGGCAACAGTATGACTATATTTCTTGGTGTATTGGTTGTGTTCTTTGTGGCTAGTTATATTGTCAGCATGATCGTCAGCACGCAGAAAAATGATATTCTTGCAGCCGCAGATCAAATATCAGGGACACTCTTCATAATAACAATACTTATAGGTTTTCTGTTCGTGATATTGATGACGAGGTTAAGCAGGGTTAGGATAGCTCCTTTGACTCCAAAACTTCTGCTTGACAACTCTGGTGCAAAAACAGCCCCATTTGTGGACGCAACTGGGGCACATGAGGGGGCTCTGCTAGGAGACGTACTGCATGACCCATTCCAAAGCGGCGGCCTTGGAACACCGCCACATGAGAGGGTTGTTTTAGGTGATATACATAAGGCAAACGGTGGTGTTCTTTTCATAGACGAAATAGCTGATATGACACCGGAGATGCAGATACAGCTTCTTACTGCCATGCAAGAGAAGAAGTCCGCTATAACTGGCAGGAGCGAAAGAAGCGCTGGGGCGATGGTAAAGACCGAGCCGGTTCCATGCGATTTTATATTAGTAGGGGCCGGTAATCCTGAATCTATAATGAAGATGAGCCCCGCTTTAAGGTCTAGGATAAGAGGCTACGGTTATGAGGTATATATGGAAGACAATATGCCTGACACTGTAGAGAATAGAAACAAGATAGCGATATTTGTAGCACAGGAAGTGAAGAAAGATGGAAAGATACCACCTTTCTCTAGAGAGGCTGTTGCCGAGATCGTAAAAGAAGCAAAAAGACGGGCTGACAAGAAAAATTCACTCACACTCAAGCTGAGAGAGCTTGGAGGCATAGTCAGGGTGGCCGGTGACATGAGCAGGGAAAAAGGCAAGAAGATAGTTGAAGCATCAGATGTGATAAACGCAAAAGAATATGCAGGGTCATTTGAACAGCAAGTTGCATCAAGGTTCATAAAAGAAAAGAAGGAGTACGAGGTCATACAGGTGTCTGGATCGCATGTCGGCAAGGTCAATGGACTAGCCGTGATAGAGAACTCTGATTCAGGGCTTATGCTGCCTATAGAAGCTATAGTGACCAAAAGCATGAGAAAAGGCGGTGGGGAGATAATAGCCACCGGAAAACTAGGCGAGATCGCTCAGGAGGCTGTGAAGAATGTCGGTGCAATAATAAAGTTGTACTCAAAGCAGCAGTTAAGCGACTATGATATCCACATACAATTCTTACAGGCTTATTCTGGGGTGGAGGGTGATAGTGCCAGCATAAGCGTAGCCACTGCCATACTTTCAGCGATAACTGGGATACCAGTGAAACAGTCTATTGCGATGACTGGCTCATTGTCAATACTTGGAGAGGTACTTCCAGTAGGCGGGATAACATCTAAAGTCGAGGCGGCTGTAAATGCTGGGATAAAAGAGGTTATAATCCCAGCTTCTAACTTCGGCGACTTGGTCCTACCAAACAACGCTAATATCAAAATCATACCGGTCAGCACACTTAGCGAGGTGATAGACCACGCAATGGAAAATGGGAAAGAGAAGACCAAGCTTATCAAAACTATAAAGGGCGCATTCAAGAAGAAGCCAGCGGTATAGAGACAACAAATTTGAATGGAAAAGAAGACTTATCTAAAGGTATTTGACCTAAAGACATTAGAAGCTCTGAGCAAACTAGAAGGAGACGGTTACATATCCAATCTTACCGGGCCTTTAAGCACGGGCAAAGAGTCTTATGTTTTCAAGAGCGTAGACTCCAATGGAAGAGAAGTCGCAGTGAAGATTCATAGGCATGACATAAACGCATTCAAGAAGATACCTACTTATCTTGTCCTCCGAGGCAGCAAATCCGGGGGCTTCATAAGGAGGATAAACACCTGGACCAGGTATGAATTTAATTTCCTCTCGAAAGCATTCAACATAGGGATAAGAGTGCCGGAGCCATTCAGGGTCTATGAGAATGTGCTTACCATGCAATTCATCGGCGAAGGAGAAACAAACGCTCCTCTTGCGGTGAAAGCAGATGATTTTGATCGAAGCCGGTGGTATGATGAGATAGTGGGCAGCATAGTTAATATGGGAAAAGCAGGCTTCATACACGGCGATTTGAGTCCCTATAATATAATGAACTTCAAGGGTGATCCTTATCTGATTGACTTTTCGCAGGCTTTGAAATTGTCACCTTCGACCCTTGATTATCTCAAGAGAGACATAGACAATATAAACAGCTGGTTCATAAGGCTCGGCTTCAGTGGGACATTAAGAAGCCAAGAGATTGTTAAGATGATAAACAAATCATATGAATAATGATACTAGGATAAAGATACTGAAAGCCCTCAGAGAGATACCTCACGGGAAAGTGACAACCTACAAAGCACTGGCAAAGAGATTTGATGTGACACCCAGGGAGATTGGGAGAGTCTTAAGTACAAATGACAGGCCAGAATATTATCCATGTTACAAAGTTGTAAAATCAAACAGGGAGGTAGGCGGATACACTATAGGCAATAAAAACAATGAGAAAACTAAATCAGAGAAGATCAAAAGACTGAAATCTGATGGGATAGAAGTGAGAAATGGGCGTGTACATAAATCTGCTGTATTAAAAATATAAAAAATTAAACAAAAATTCAGTCAAGCCTGTAGATGAGCTCATTCTTTAAACGGTTGCCTTCCTTCCTAAATACGCCAACAGCATAATACGAGTCTATCTTACTTTTCTCCTCTTTGTCTTCCACCAAATCAGTCAGATTCTTCATGCGCGCTTTTGAAATAGCTGTCAAGAGCAGCCACGATCCACTTTCTATCTTATCATTTTCCAGTATGTGTGATGATATGTAACTGGCTGATTCAATTTTGTAGTCAAACAAATTAGAGAGGTATATAAAGTACTTGTCTTTTGATTCCAGCCTATCTAGAAATTTGAATATATCTTCCCTGTGAAAGGTTATGCTGAGATCATCTGAAAATTCTGGTTTAGACAGGTTGGTTTCTACGAATCCTTTGTAGAACTTCTCATTTCTGTTATGTGCTATATTTATAACATCGAAGTATTCCCCGTATTCAAAATCTAGATTTTCTCTGTATCCTTTTTTATCTGTGTTATTGAAACAGTACATTAGCTCAATCGCTTGGAATATCGCGCTTGGATTGGTGTCAACCAGGTCTATAGCAGCAAGCTTGTTATTCTTCTGAAGCTTGGATAATATGTAAAGGTTTGCTGTAAACCCGCCGGATATCCCTACATACCTGCCCAAACCGCTTATGCCTTTAAGCTTTTCCTCTGCTGGCGTGATATCCTCATTAGATGTGTGGTAGACTACATTTACACCCATATCTTTATCCAGTATGCTTGCCAATCCTGGACTCATGTTGTAAGTTATCTTGCTCATGAAATGTATGATGAATAAAACTGCTATTTAAACCTTACGCTAATCTAGTTTAACTTCTTCCCACTCTACTCTCTTGTTTTCTATCGCATCTTTTACAAATCTTTCGCTCTTGCTTAGACTTGAGCTTCCTGTCTTTATCTCTATGAATCTTACATTTACCTGTCCCTTGCCTTCCGAGACTCCCTTTGAAAGTCCGTCAAAAACTATGTAGTCTATTGGATTACCTATGAACCTGGCATCAGATATATCATTTATCTTGCTGTATATAACTGGAAAAAGCTGCTCACTAAGTTTTCCCTTAACAACGTACCTCTGTCTCTGCAATGCCTCGTCTAATTCTTTTCTCATTTCTTTTTCCTTCCATGACTCAAATAATTTTGAGGCAGCCCTGCGAAGTATATAAAAGAGGACTATAGACGCAAGAATTGAAGACACTATCACACCGATTATTAAACCAACATAAAAGGCTTCCATCAGATAAACGATACAGACATCAAATATATCTTTTAAGTTATATCCCAGGTTTTATCATGAGGTATTAAACGAGCTAAACAATGAAACGTCTATAATGACATTTTAAGTTGGCTGAAAGCACACATTTAATTTGACAAAAAATGTCGGGGATGGGATTTGAACCCATGACCTCCGCCTATCCCAGATCATCTCATGAGGGCGGCGTACTACCGCTGTACTACCCCGACTATCTCTTATAGCCTATGTCTCTAAGAAATTTATGCCTTTTCTTACGGGCATTATCATCCTCTACACCCAATGGCTTCTTGCCGTCTATCACTCCAATGATCCCCCTTCCGTTCTCCCCGTCATCATATCCGACCACGGTTATGGGATTAGATGTTGCCACATATAGACCAACGACTTCTTCAACTTCTTTTATCCTGTTTAATACGTTTATTGGATACCCCTCCTTCAGGATTATAACAAATATGTGGCCTGCACCTATCTTTGAAGATATGTCTATACTCTCCTTTATTAATGAGTCATCGTTTCCGTCGTATCTGATCAACCTATCCCCTGATGCCTCATTAAAAGCTATACCAAATTTCAGATGCGGAGACGAAGAAGCTAAGCATTCATATAAGTCTTCGACTGTCTTTATGAAGTGCGATTGCCCTATTACTATATTCTCACCTTCATGTACATTTATCTTCACTTCAAATATTCCTTTGCTTTCCATATGTTATGGTTAATTATCAACGGATTAGACAAGACTAAACAACATTATTCGCATTCATGTGGTATTTGGGAAACTGCCATGCACTCCTGGTACGAAAACGCGTATCCTATAGTTTGGGTTGAACCAGCCTGTAAACTACCACTTGCCGGAGCAGGGGAGTAAACCTGTGTATATTCATAACCTGTTGGACATGATGGATGACTACTAGGGAAATAGCAGCCATTCGAAGCAGTGAATTGATAAGTTCCCGGAGATGTTGTAAACAAGGTATATGAGCTAGATGAAGATTTAGTATTACCATCATAAGTTAACCACCAATCTGCACCCGATGGTAACCCACTTTCTATAAATGTAGTTTCGACTGACTGCTGTGATGATGGCTTTGGAGGGTACAAAGACAGATGCGGCCCTGTTCCAGTGTTGACCTGATATATCGGGACTGGCACAACATTATAAGACTTTGGAGAGACTAAAAGCGTATAGCTTATGTTCCAAATCGTAGGCAAGTTGTAGGCCATATAATAATTAGAATAAACTGCATATGTTTGATTATTATTACCTTGGTAGATGCAGTTCACTATGTAACCATATAGTGCGCTGTTTATGCTGTTGCAGTCTTCATCGGATGAGATGTTAAGCTGAGTACCCTGCCCATTATATCCTGCAGAGAAGATTCTGCTGTTGCCGTTAGGGCACTTTGCATTCAAATTAGCGGCAACTCCACCTGAACTGTATAAGGAAACGGATGGAGGGCTGTTCACACTGCTATTCTTCACGCTATAGAACTGGACTGAATGAACGCCTTCATTCAGCCCGCCTAGAAGTAAGTATATCCCATTTGAGTAAATCGATGGGAGAGTATTACCATCACATAATTTACCTTCCCCAAGCGAGAATATGCCATTGTTTCCTTGGGTTAAGGATCCGGGGCAGTTGCCCTGAGTCCCACCGCTGAATATATTCATCGCATAGTCTAATTCACTCCCGTTCACAAAAGCAGGAACGCCGGATATTGCAAAGTAAGGATACTGGAGCAGTAATGTACTCAGCAAATCATAAGGATACAACGGCGATTCAAACATTGCAACAGATTCTATGGCAGATTCTAGAGGCTTGTAAGGGTAAAGTTGAGTGAATTCATTTATTAGCTCATGCTGTGAAACGGAGAGGCTGGTCATGTAGAAATCCTTCGTTTTCGCGTTGTTATTCCCAGGTATGTACACATTCAATGGAGAAGTAGAATTAATCACACCTAAACCAACGCCTACATCTGAAGCAGGGGAGTATTGTAGCACAAAGGAGGCATCCAACGTAGAATTCTTGGAGTTGGGGTATGCAAAACAATTGTACTGTGGATTCGGAGCCTGATATGCAGATGCATTGACAGAAGCTGGCAACGCAGCACATGACAAGCAGCTAGCACCATACTGTGGCGAGTTCGAGGTCAATGTCTCGAGACTAGACGATTCCTGCGGAATATTTGAAACACATGACGATGGTGAATAAGTCAAGCTTTGATTACTGGAATAATCTCTTGGTGTTTGCGTGACGTTTTCACAAGCCAAGATGCTTCCAGATCCAGAATTGCACGAATAGGTGTACTGAAATCCGCCTCCAGAAGTAGTTGATTTAGAGATAGTTGGGGCACTTGTGTTGTAAGTGAACCTGCAAGCCTCACATGCGCCTACATCCGGCAGAATATTTGGATTCCCAGTAGTCGGTATATTATTGTCTGAAAATGTAAATGGAGTCCATGACCATCCATAATTATTCACATTAGTAGCGATATTATTCGTTTTATTTTCGCATAAGAAAGTGGACTGGTTGAAAACTGTCGGCTCACTTTGAGTGAATGATATCTGGGTAGTGCTTAAACTCATATACACAGGTGATACACCAGTAGGATAATCAGGAATATAGTCGACGCCCCATACGCTTCCATTCGCACCTGTGACGCTGGTTGGGCAATTTCCATTTGAATAACTAAAACTGCTATAAAGATTTGGATCTGTAAGCATAGAACATTCTGAGGTGAAAGTCAATGGATTCTCATTAAGAGTACCTGGTGTAATAAACGCAGGAGAGCACGTTGTCCCGCTCGTTGCCCCATCAGAATAGCTGCATCCAACAGGCTCATAACTCCAGCCACTGCATGAGCCTAAAACCTGTGTGGTGTTTGAGGCGTTAACGTAGGTTACTGACTCAGTCACATTTGCATAGCCGCTACAAGAAAACGATGCATCAACCGCTGAAGGTGAGGAAGTAGGTATTCTGCTGCCGCTAGAGTAGCTGAAAGATATACTTCGAGTAGACGAGACGACAGCACTATTAGATGAGAAGTTACCTGCATAGTAATGAGATATCGTTCCGGCAGTAGGGGCGCAACTGTAAGTGGAGTCTATGAGACATCCGCCGCCGGCAAGATAATTTGAACCGGTTGTTGCTGCTGTTGGAATGCACTCCAGGCTCTTAAATGAACCAGGCTGCGGGACAAATGAAACCTGGGATAGACAAGGCGTAAATGCGGCAATTGTAGTGTTTATTGGACAACTACTTATCATAACGCCACCATTTGGATTGAATAGTGCTTCAGAGCTTGGGGAGGCTATGGAATTATTCATTATATAATTCTCCGGATTAGAATTATCATATGGTTGTAGTACTCCATTCATATAGAACTGTGGCTCTGATAAAGTCGTATAAGTATAACCACTGTAACTGTAACTCTGATGTGGGGGTAGAGCACACAAACCGTAATAGGTAGTAGTAAACTTATTCCCAGACGTGGTTTTGAAAGTTATGTTATAATTTCCAGGCTCGAATTGAAATCCTAATCCGGTCGTATAATTTTCATTAGAAGAAGATGAAGGCGGAAAGTTACTTGAATACGTTGCTGGAGCGCCATTGTAAAGGCAGTAAAAACTACCCTCATCCGACGGACTCAAAGTGACTGGCTGTTCTGTCTCAGAATTAGAGTAAGTCTGGATCTGTTGTATTTGACTTTGCAGGTTCAGGCAGCTAGATCTAAAGTTGTTGATAAGGCTGGATTGAACTTCATTGTAATTTGTGATTTCATGATAATACTTTACGGTTGAATATTGCGTACATGACGTCTGTATTGGCTTGCTGACATTCAATGTAATCTCATTATTGGTTTCTGCCAATGAGAAGTTACCATTAAGGGAATCACTTATAAAGAAGTCAACTGGATTGCCCTGACCATACACAGAGTCCAAAACTATATTTCCACCGTTGAAGAAGCAGTATGAGCTTATGAAATTCTCTGTTGGGTTGGTTATAAGATAAAGCTTGTTCAGATCGTAGTTTATCTGACCAAAGCCTGACATCTCATTATTTACAGTCTGGGATGACGTGAAAGAAACATCGAAACAGTCCATAATCGGGCCACTTTGCATAAGGCTTATCGACACCGAGTTCGGCTCCACTGAAACATTATTTATCAACGTATTTCCTACACTCTCACCATATATCGTGGTATTACTAAGGCAAGGCCCATAGCTTGGTTTACACTCTGGTAAAAGATTGAAATCACCGTTTGTTGTCTCTATCTTGTAGTATCCATTGTATGCTGTGTAGTTCAGCCAATTCGAAGGATACTGCATGGATGGCTCTTCAGTGGCTTCTAATAGTGTATAATTGCTTTTGCCCACAACTGGGACAAACATGTATGTACAGATGTTACTATTAGAGCCCACAACCTGATACGGTAGCTCCTGATATGGATAGCTACCATACTCGGTGATTCTAAGGAGATTACAAGATGAACCTAGCAAAGGCAAAGGCAGAGAAAACTGTATAGGCAAGCCAGAAGGAGAATTCGAAGGCAGGGATATGTTCTGCAAAGCTGATGGATTATCATCTATTATATTCGGAGACCTGGCTATGATACTTCCCTTAACAAGACGAGATGAAGTTATGTTTGAAAGGTAAATGCTCACTGGTGATACAGTTCCATCTCTATATAGGTAAGCAATCAGATCATAGTTGAAGCCATTATCAGATGCGCTTCCGGTGAAATAATTGGAACATGGAGAAGTGGATGAGGAGTTCAATACGCCACCAGTCACGATTTTACCCTCGAAGCAGGTTTCAATTTCAGGGTTTCCGTTGTTATAGGTTATATTGAAAAGTGTTACATTTTGTGAATTTATCGGCTGCCCATTGTATGTTATATACAGCCTAGTGGCATTCAAGTATGTAACAGTGAAGCCAGAACCTACATCGCTACTGCCTAGGTACTCCCCATTTGACGCATTCAACAACACAGCTCTTATGTAGTTGAATTGACTTGGTGTATTGCAGAAGATTTGGCCTGAGCCGAGGTTATACTCCCCGGGGGCTATCTGAGAAACAGAACTGTCATTGAACAGGGTGCCATCGTTAACAAAGTTGCAGGAGAAAGGTGTCCCATTTATGTAATAAAGGTAAGCATCTACATTCTTATTCACAGTGGACAAAGGCGTATAAGAGAACCTGAAGGATACTCCATTTGCCAGAGAGACGCTGCTGTTAGGCATTATAATCGTAGTGTTGTAGTAACCTGTAACATTGTTCCCCCTTGAGAAGTTAGCGGCGACAACAAAAGCATTATTTTGTCTCGTGTTAGAGACATTTAGAGAGGATGCATTGTACATCGAAACTGTAAACGGCCCATCCTTAGACTTTATGATTATTGTATAGTTCTGATACGGAGTCGACTGACAATTATCGTTTATGATAGAATTACTAACGCCTACAACACCTGAAGAGTTTGTAGTCAGAGTCTGCGTAGAAAAGCTGCAACCGGCTTCAGGCGATATTATAACCTGTATATTGCTAAATGGATTAGGGTTCGTCAGAATCTTCATAGATGCAAGTCTTAGGATACTTGGGTCATTCGAACCCGCATCCGCTATCATCTTGAACCCATATGAATCGATCGGCGGAGAGAACATGTCCGAGAACTTTATCCCGGTATTTGTGGTGGTATTGAAGAAGTAATAGCTGTAGTTCAAATTTGAATACAAATTGTTTTCTGGGCCGCTACCGAAGTACAAAAGCGCTTCCTTATAAAATGAAGCCTCCGGGTTCTGGACGCTTGCACTCTGCACCTGGAATGAAGCAGTTGAACCAGGATAGTACGGCACATTATTATAGTTCAGCACGACTGGAGATGAGTAAGGCATAAATAGTATCCCCCTCCACCTATCGATAATCTCATTCTGATACGGTGAGGTCTGCCCATATACGTCCTTAAGCAGGTAATTTATGTTTGACGGGGAAGATGGTTGGACAGACCAGTAAACACTAAAATCATTCAGATTGTCCTGAGATGCGAAACAAGTCAACGTGGAACCCCTTATGTTCGAAGCTGATATGGATGGGTAATACCCTGTACCGTTTAATTTTGACACGGTAAGACCGAATGAAACATTAAGTTTCTGTATTGTGCTCTTCAATGCACTTACAGTGAAGTTGAGGCTGTTATTGTAAATTGAAACATTCGCGAAAGGCATGCTCGTAAGATTAAACTTGTATGACACGATGTACTGCCATACAGGCGAAGGTTCTCCACTGGACTGGTTTATGTACTCTTTATTGTGGATAAATGAGCTATTTTCTATCGATGATGCCACATAATTCGGCCCGTACTCATGATAGAATGTAACTGGACCGGAAGACCCGTAGAAACTGACATTGAAGGTGTTCCCAAAGAACACACTTATGTTATCACCGCTTTCCATCAGCTTCTTGAAAACAGGCATCGGTATGTTTACAGTGAAAGAAGCTGTTCCGCCTGGCGATATGATAGGCACCTGTGTATCGCTTGAATTTGCAAAATCCATGAAGGTATTCGCAGACCTTATAGCCTTTCCATTGTAGTATATCCACATGCCAAGCAATGAGTTATTATAAGGCCCATTTATGTAGTTATACGGAGAATTCTGAAATATCTCTCCTATCGGCATATCTTGAATTGGGTTGGAGGGGGTTGAGACATACATAGCTGTCTCAGAACCATTAATGTATCTTATCTGAAATACATTGTTGAAATTCGAGCTGGAAAGTTCATCTAGGAAATTTTGGTACAGATGATACTGATTTGACGACGATTGCTGGGCTGAATAGAACATATTCGAGATGTTTGTATGATTGTATAAAACAACTAAATAAGGAGAGGTTATATTATCATTACCAACGTTCTTTACAGTTATTATCAATGGAACAACAGAGCTGTTAGAGTTGAAAGCGGGGCAGTTGGAAACCCTCATCATAAAGATAGTTGAATTGGCCAATGGGTCCGTTATGTTCTTTTGACCCCCGAATAATCCGCAGTATTGACCGCCGTTGTTGGCTACAACAATCGAATTTATCCAAGCGTCTGTGACATTGTAGGGAACTATTCCGTACCTTGTACATGTAGGGTCTCTTACGAATATACCATATTTAAAGTTCATGTAATTGCCTGACTGCACGGAACTATCCACTGCCCCGCCAGGTAAAACAGTGTCAAAGCAATTCGTGTTATTGAACAGCGCGTTGCATTCACCTATGGCAACTGTGTAGTTCTCCAAAGATGTTGGTGGTATTACCCTAGTGTATCCTGGGGAGTTATACTGACCAGTATTTTGATTAAACGAATCATTGTAGAAACAGAAGCTATCCAAAACTCTGGATTCAAAAATATTTAGCGCATTTTGAGTAGTAACAAATAAATTAGGATTATATCCCGGTGTATAAGGATTATATTGGAGATCATTCATATAAGTCTGTGGATTGCTCGTATACTCAAGATTACCTGGATTAGATAAGACCGTATTATAATAAGCTGCTGGTTTGCTGACTCTGCCGTTGTAATATGGAGGACTATAGGTCGCGTGATAATCCCAGAGCCTATAAGGTGATATTGCATTCACACTGGATGCATTATTAAAGGTACATGAAGCCCCTTCATAACTTCCAGAGGGATAATTGCATATTGGGAAAACCCCACTTACCTTGAAAACATTTGGTGTAGACCCTTGAGGAGTTTCACCGAGTAAGCCAGCAGCGATAGGATTTACAAGCAGTGAAAGAAGATCTGCAGGCAAAGTAGAGCCAACAACAGTAAGAGTATTGGGGAAGTAGCCTACCTGTAAATTAGGGACCGTATAAGCTGAAACGTTTGACTGTGTTAATGCGTAGGTTATATTAGGAGAGGCACCGGATTCGGTGTTATACGTCAATACAACATCCTTGCTCTCATACGCATACGCCACATCTCCTATGTTACCGGTGTAGTTTATAGGTGTGCTGAAGAAATTAGAAACATTGTAGTATATCTTATCTCCGTGATTGCCAGGAGGGAAGTTAGCATAATTTAATCCAGGCTCAGTGAAATTGAAGGTAGAATCGAAAAAATGAGAAGCGGTTAACGAGAACATGCCCGATGCTTGATAAAATTCCTGTTCACCAAAAGGGTTAATTAGTCCCCCCATATCGAATGGAAGCAAAGCATACAAAGTCTGTACGCCACTGGGGACATTTGACGCTTCACCAACTGAGGATACGAATCCACTTAGGGTCTTAATATCTGGGACTGTATGATACACCAATGCTGAAGTAGCCTGCGAAAGATAACCGCGAGGGATGGGAAATGTACTGCCACATGAAACGGCTGGAACAATGAACGTAGCTTCCCCAGTCGGATTAGCGCCTTCGGCACTGTCCAAAGGCACTGTATTAGTTGGATTGGTTGGAGTTTCGAAGAAAGGGAAGCTGTAGTTTATAGCAAATTGATCACCAAAACTGTAGGTGTTTATACTATTGTACCAATTTACAAAGTTATCAGTTTCATTATAAGCGTAAAAGGGAGTGCCCGCACCTACAAAGGAATTTTGCACGAAAAGAACTGAGCTAAGTTCACTTATTAAAGAGTTACCAGAGCTCTGCGGATACCCAAACCAGCCTTCAAATGAGAAAGTATCTACGGGATTTGCTGGTTCGTTAACATAAATACATGAGTACCAGCTTATACCTAAACCGCCCAAAGAGATCCACCTGCAGTATAAACCGATCTTAAGCTCTGTATAATAATTACATTCACTACCATAGGCATTACCAGGTATGAAATATTCATTGTAGGGATATACATAAGCCACAGTCAAAAGATTTTCTGAAGTCTTTTCATTATTAATGATGGTTTGCTGAGGTGATGGGTCAGGTGACTGCTGGAAGCTAGTTATGTGTTGATTGTTAGATACATATGTAGACATAGAATCATTGTTTAGGGATAGCGATTTATAATGGGATACATAAGAGAAAAAGAAGAGCGATACAACGACCAGAAGAGCAATCACTAAGATTAGATCCTTTCTTTTCCCTGCATCGTTTTTAGCTTCCATAATCTTTAACACGTTCTATCTACATCATTTGGACTCATGCACTCCTGGTACGAAAACGCGTATCCTATAGTTTGGGTTGAACCAGCCTGTAAACTACCACTTGCCGGAGCAGGGGAGTAAACCTGTGTATATTCATAACCTGTTGGACATGATGGATGACTGATAGGGGATACACAGCCGTCTGAAGCAGTGAATTGATAAGTTCCCGGAGATGTTGTAAATAAGATAGAAGAGGAGATTGAAGTTATGGAGTCACTACCATAAGTTACTTTCCACATAGAATTTGATGGCAGCCCGCTTTCCGTGAAAGTCGTTTCAACTGACTGTTGCTGAGGCGCAGATGGTAACAGAGACACAGTTTCTTCCCCCACCAGCTCAAAGTCTGGGTATATCGGATTATATATGTAAAGATTTTGCATATTTAATCCATTATTGTTGAAGAGGTAGCTGCCATTTATAAGTGTAGCTGTGGTTGCCCCATTCGTAACGCATGCGAACTGACCATAAAGTCTGGTTGGGCCGACTTCATATATTGACGGTGGTATTGAGGAGTTATCGATTAATGTCAACCCATAAGGAGAGAAGTACGGTGCATTAGCTAAGTAACTTGAATAGTTTGTTATAGTGTCACTGGATGAATTTGGCAAGAAAAAGAACGGAAAGACCGCCGAGCCATTGTAGTCATATTTTGAGTTATAAGTAACATTCTCACCGTATACGAAGTATAACGTCGACGGTACATTTTTAGTCATATTAATCCAGATATCCCCTCCAGTATACCGGCTATTTGGACCTATAGAGAACAGAGGAGTCTGGTTCCACCATGACAGTTGCACCACCTTACCTGAAGGGTACACCCCAAATATCTCCAAATCATTGTAAAATAAATAATTGAAGTTAAACTGGTTAGTCAAGGTTATAAAGCCACTGTAACTGTCTTTGAAGTTGCTGGGGTTAGAGATAAAGACCTGATTAAAGAATGTGTTCTGAAAGCTGTTACCTTGCTGAAAGCCGAATGCGCTCACTAAACTTGGGTTTAAGTCCGATGCTGGTTGATAATCGGAGATGGTTATATGCGGCACATAGTTAGGATAATAGTTATTTGCAAAGATATACTCTATCGAATCATTAGTATCTATTCCATCCGTAGATACTCCTATCAAACCTACGCCATTTTTAGATGATTCAGGATAGGTGAATGAGTTAATCGGGTTGTAGTTTGAGTATCCGCTTATCGAGCATGTCCCGCCAACGCAGTATTGGTCTAGGTTCAACAGATTAAAACCAGGGTTATATGCAGCAGCTCCTACAGAAAGCGCCTTAAATTTCCCATGACTATAATTATAAAGTGTAGCCTGTCCAGAATAAGCACCGAAGCTTTCAAACATGAAGTCATTAAGGGGATTAAACTTCATTGGGAAGTTTGAAACGTTTAAAATCAGATTTATAGAAGGCTTAGCTCCGCCAAGATAGACCCCTACTGAAATTGATAAATTTGGGGAGAGCAAAGATGAATTGTACAAGGCATACGTCCAATTTGCTGGATTTTGAGTTTCCTTTACGGAACCTCCACCATATGAAGCAAGGTCTATATATGGGTTGTCAAGATAGAAAGAAGCGGTAGACCCAGCGCCGGTATAAACCGGCTTTGTGAAGTTCTTGCCGTTCACTACAACATAGTTTGGACACTGATTATTGCTCAATATCCAACCTGCATAGGAGAAAGCAGTGAAATTGTAGTGATCACAAGTGTAAACTGTTATCGGATTTGCTGTGTGAACAACAGTCTTTACGCACCCTTTATACGCTGAATTACCAGGCGTGTCGTTTATGTACTGTTCTACTGATAAATCAGTGGTCTGAAGATTAGCAAAACAGGTATTGTTGAGGAATTTATTTGCTATTATTGGGCTACAGCAGTATATACCTGGTGCAAGGCTTTGATAGAATCCAGGCGCGCAGTAGTTTTTAGGAGAAGCTTGTATTCCGCAGCTCTCTGATGGAGTAAGATTGAGTTTATTCTGGTAACCAAATATTATTGAGACTGGTACTCCGAGCACTTCAGATGTATTCTCCGCAGAGGAGATAGACGGCGGGGAGTAAGTGTAATTGAAGGAAGAATAGTAGTTACTGCTGCTTGGGCAAACATTCGACTCTGTAGCCTTGACAGAGATGTTTAGTATGTTTACGTCAAATGGAGTCGCGGAAAGAAAGCTTGTCTCCGTTGGAACTTGATAATTAAGTAGATTTTCTATGGAGTATGTTAAAACCTGGTTGAGCACAGACCTGCATGTCGATAAGCATGACTGGCTTACACCGCAGTTGTATACATATGTACCAAACTCCGGCTGTTTTGCGCAGCTTATCTCGTTCTCCAAGTAATTTACGCCCTTCGGCGAGCCTATGGCAAATATCAGTGACGAATACCAATCATATTTCGGCTGTCCATCGACCGAAACAGTCTTCATGTTCACGCCATGTATAACATTCTCTAGGTAATTGTAAAGCTCAAACTGTGGGAAACCTTGAATATCAGTGCTGCCTATTGGAAATGTCTGGTTGACGAAAGCTATCCCAAGCTGGAGCAGATTGCTTAGGTAATCTTGTGTGAAGACGGAAGAAGCCAAAGTAAGGCAATCGCTAAGACTGAAACCATACTCGGCTTTGCTCACACAGACTTGAGGATTATATAATGGATACAATGAAAATGATACGCTGAGGTCTGAGCGTGTTGGCCCATAGAGAAGATTAGTTGGGCCTGCAGTTTGGAAGCTGTTCAACAGGTATTTGTAGACTACGAACTGAGGCTCCAGATCGAACAGCTGATATCTCGAAGGATACAGTATGAAAACACCGTTTGTATCATTGGTCACAAAGAACGTGTATTCAGTGCCATCGATCTCATTTGAGCTGGAACCGTTTGATAATTGAACAACGGTGGTACCTGCCAAATTCGAAACGTACGGATTTGGAAGGAGAGCTATATCGAATTCATAGGTATTGGATACTTCATTAGAGTAAACCACACCTAACTGACCATTCTGTAGAGTAACAAGATAATACTGAGAATTAGGAGAAACACTGCTTCCGCTGAAAAAAGATGAGAGAGATGATGGGCGGTTCAATATTCCACTCACCGCAGAGGTTATCTCCCCAACTTTGAAGGTGTAGTTAGTTAAATTGAAGGTGCTATCGGTACCACCGCTGAAAATCAGAGGGCCAGGGCTACCGCCAAAATCTTGATACACATTTACATCGTTGACTTGCCCCAGACTTTCATTCAATTGAATTATATAGTTTTTACTTAAGAATGGCGCAGAAAAAGTACTCTGGAATATATTGTACTTTCCATCGTTGGAGGCATAACTCATATTGAGGGTAATGTACTCCTGCAAAGCCGTCGAATTTATATTTTTAATCGTCGAAAAAGACGACTGGTTTAAGAGCTTTAAGAGCCCATAAACTATCTCCGAATTATCCGGTAAGCAGATCTGGCCCTGTGCATTTCTCCAGTAATATACATTCGGTACAGGTATCTGCGGCAGGGATGTATTAGTAGAGATATATCCACAGTTTACAGTTGGGGCAAGCGAAAAACCATCAAAGAGCTGGGCTTTGTCGAATAAGTATATCGCCTGCTGAACCATGTAATCTTTTTCGCCTAGAACTTGATATATACTGTTCTGGGATTGGATGTATATCTGAGAAGCTAAACCTAAATTATTGGTGTAATTGAAAAGATTGAGAAGCGCAAATATTACGGCTAATATCATTCCGATTACCGCTATAATATTCGCTTGACCCTTATTATTCATTTAACCACCCCATAGATTAGATATGGACTACTTGGATCCTCTGGATTATAAACACTGATGTAGCAGGTCTGAGATGGGACATATGACAAGATCGGCATACTATTAAGAAAGACATCCATACCTTCGCCATTCAATATGGGTAACGAATTTATTTTTGTAAGGTTGAAAACGCTTATAGCGAATGGAGCAAAGTAGTTGATGAAATTGACATAAAGCGAAGGGTCATTTGTCAGCGTGTTCGGTGTAGCTGCATAGCTCATCGAGCAGTTTGCACCGCAGTTAGTGGATAGGTTTATTAAAGACGCAGAAGTCGCTGCGTAGTACTGATTCGGATGTAGTGCTTCAAGCATCGAAAGCGCAGCTGCGCCATGAACGTAATAGTTTCCATAGATAGCATCAAGCATATAGTTGCACCCCTGTATTGACGGCTCATAGTTGACGGCTGTCACCAAGTGAGCCACAGAGCCCTGTAAAAAGTAAAGCGCAAGCATGGACAGGACTATTGCGACTATTGGGGCCACCAAGAGGTCGATTATCGTGAGCTGACCTCTCTTACTTTTCATAAGTTTATACATATGGACTTCCATAGGTTATCTTCACTGTAAGCAGCCCCTCTTGCGTATATAGGGGCTGATTTTGGGCGTTTGTAAACATTATACGCACTGGAAAAGACTCAGTATAAGTGTTTTCTGTGCTCATTAAGTATGCAACTGCATACTGCGGCGCTATGCTTACCGTAGCGTCAGAACCAACTGCGCCTATAATATTTAGGTTAACAGTACCACCTGTAGCAGCTAGTAAAGCGATATTAGCGACTATACTAACAGCCAAAAGTGCATATTCCGCATCAGCTCCTGCCGTTTCTAAATCGTTTCTAACCGCATCAAGCTGACTGCCATAATTGAACTGAGCGTTATTTGAAACAGAGACGGAACTCAGACCACCCAAACCAGTAGGATCCTGCACATCAGTAAGTGTAGCTTCTACGCCTGCAAAGGCAGGGATCAAGTTGCTGCTAAATGGAACGTTCGTCGCACCACCATAATAAGCGTACTGTATACACGACAAGAACTGCGAATTTGATACCTTAGAGTAACTTACAGTGTCCGGGTATGTAGCATACTCCGTGGATACTGTGTTGGCAGGTATATCTGTGTACCCATTTGTGTTATAAGTTGTCAGTGTCTGCTTGTATGCAAAACAGTTTGGAGATGTTATCAACCTAGTTCCCACGGCTTCGGCAAATGCTTTCGCCGTAGCAAATGTCATCACACTATTAACCTGTGAAACGCTAAAGGATAGGACAACTAAAAGCAGGGCAAAGGCTATTATAAGTATGCCTGCATTCAAAAACGCGAACAACTCCATTACTGCCATATCTCACTTCGTGTAGCTACCTCCTAAGTCTGTAACTGAATTTGGAAAGACGCCGAAAACCAATGATTCATTATAAGGCGTCAAGGTTATCGTATTCCCGCTCCTTGAAACTTCAAATGTTATGTTTGAATATTCAGTCTCGTAGAACCCCTGGTAAGGTGTTGGGGGATATAGCCATGAAGTGAATGCAGATAATACATACTGCAATGGATTTAGGTTACTAGGCAGCTGTGCCCTCAAAGCTGAATGGTGGAAAAAACTTGCAGCTATTAAATCAACTAAAGGCGAATCAACACCGCTTTGCACGACAAAATTCGGCTTTGGCCCCAATATGAAATTTCCGTCGCTTGGATAATCACTTATAGGGGTTGAAAAGCCTATTGAAAAATTATTGTTAAGGTAGAATTCGTTGCCGGACGCAAGAGCTGAATCACCTGCCGAATTAGGATTGTTGTTGTTTATGTTGCTGTTGTCCAGGTTTATATTGTATTTTCCTCCGCTCATGTTTGATATGTTTATGCAGCTGCTCATGGTTCCAAACTCTGTGTAACTGCCCTTAGTTTGATAGACCAGAGGTATTCCAGTATCCTCGACAATCACATTGAACAAACAAAGGCTTGTGTCATAGCTCAGCCCGTTGCTGTTTGTGTTCCCGAGAAATCCTACAGCATATTTTGGAGGGAGAAGTATACTCACTAAGGAGCCGCTTGGAGCGGAAATAACATTATTAACAAACGAAGAGAGAGGCTGTGGGAACAGGTTATCTCCCTCAGCACACAATGTATTTACCATCCCTTGATTCAATGAAAAGGAGATTGACCCATTTCCTGACGGCTGTACCATGCTCTGAAGGTGTACACCTTGCTTATATGTGTTCTGAGCTATGCTGCATATGTCCTGCATGTCCACTATAACTGGAACTGAAACTTCCTGCGGCTTTCCGTTTGCTTCACCATTCAAATACACTTCCCCTCCATATCCTACAAAGTTTGTACCTGTATTTGAAACCAGATTTATTCTGGTGTAGAAATTAACAAGTGATGAGACAGCACCTATAATCGAACCTACACTATCTAATGCACTCGAGCCAGATGAATATCCAGTCTTACTAAAAGCATATTGCAGATCGCCTAAGCACACAGCCGTCCTAGCTCCGACAAGAACAGCTGTACCCCCATAAAAGCCTATGTCTTGCAGCAATGGGTCCCCATTCCCTACCGGAATCCCGTTTAGATTAACGCTTGATATAAAGTTGTTTGAGCTAGCGTTGAGCGTAGAAGGAGCACTTACGCCCTCCACAGGAGTATAGTAAGGACTTGTGTTATTCTGATTCAAATTATAACTTGCCAGCTCATCAAGTATGTCCTTTCCAGTGCCTATAGCCTGACCGAAATCATACAATAGATTATCTTTAGCTATACTGGATGGAAGACTATCCACAGCTTGAATGTTGCTCGCGGTCTGGACAAACTTTTGAAGTTCAAAATTCAATGCATTACCAGTTGATTGTATCGGAGCTAATTCTTCGTATGAAGCAAGAACTGAGTAGGACTGCGCTGTTGTAATCGACTTAGGAGGTGATACTCCAAACCTTGCAAAAGCTGGATTAACAGGCGCGACCATTTTTGAAGCGGTATTCGCATCAGTCGAAAACCAGTAGTAAAAATAAGGAGAAGCTAAACCAGCCAAAAAAGAACCTGTTAAGATCACTACATTGAAAGCAGCTGCTTTTGCCATGCCTTTAAGCCCATTGGCTAAAAATGAACCAACACTGTTCGCAACAGTTGTTCCAGAATCTACACTATCTTCTAATAAACCTGCGGCGTAATCTGCATCTTGTGCCTTGTCAAGAGATTCAAAAAGATCTGCGGTTCTTGTGTTCAAGAGATCTTGGTACTCCTGATCATTTATTACTGCCTTTCTTGCAAGGAGCGCTGCAGTCTTAGCACTTAAGGAATCAAAATTTTGATTTGTTTCTTTTAAATTACCTAATATTCTTGTTACTGCTTCCTGCGTTTGCTCTTCTTCGGCCCCTGCAGATTTGAAAAGACCAGCAATCTCTTCTGTAGCGGCTTCCTTTGCGTCTGATGGTCCAAAGAAGAAATCGTAAACTTTACCAAAGGAAGCTTTGCTTGGTATTATTCCAACCATAATACAAAGATCGAAACTGAATACATTTTTCCCAACATCTAATGTGGGTCCAGTCGCGTATGAGATATTGTATATTTTAGAGCCGCCCGCACAGGTATAAGCATCTATCGCCGGCACCCACTGACAAAGTGAAGTGTTACCGCTTAGAGTCACTGACATAGAAGATGGCGCAGAATATATTGCATTCTGTGCTGCCCCTACATCATTGGCAAACATCTGCATAGAAGCCGCGCCATTTTGAAAGAAAAGGCCCTGTAAAGACGCAAAATTAAGACCAACCAAGAAGAAAGCAAGTGCGAGTATCAATATTCCTATAGCTATGACTACTTGTGTTCTCCTATTCAGCATGAGAAATATGAGTAGTTATAAGAATATTAATCTTTTACAGGAGACTGACGAATACTGCAATTCAACAATACTTTTCATTGCAACCTATCGTAGAGATATCTGACAAATTCACTTCTTGTATTGGAGTCAATCGGTGAATTCTCGTCTATCTTCTTATCCAAGAATTCCTCTGTTGCTAAGCCAAGTTTATACCAAGGCAGGTCGCTAGTGATAAGATTATACATTCTCTTCATCGCTGCATTCCCAGTTGGGCTTGGATAATATTTATCTATGCGCTTGTCCATATTCGGTAGATTAAGACGGGCTTTTGTGACCTCTATTGACTTGTTACCATCCCTGTCTTCAGTCAGTTTCTTTATCTCCCCATTCTGCTTTCTTACGCCTAGAAAGTAAGGATTGTACTGCCTTCCAATGTAGTTTTCTTTTCTATCAAAGAATACATATAAACTGTCGCAAACTTTTGCACTTTTAAGATCGTATGCTCTCATAGAGAAGATCAAATCAAGGGGCTTATTCTGCGGATACCCTAACGCATTTTTAACAGCTGAAACTATCTGGCTATTTACATCTCCAGTCGCTGCTCTTGAAATAGCAAGGTCTGTACCCACCCTATAACCAACCTTAACAGATTCATCCGCATTGGGGTCTGGTTCTTTTATTCCCTTATAACTCATAATAAGGCGACTGAGTTCATCGGCATCGAATGGAGTTATATATATAGCATCATAATTTGATGGGTCCTTCGACGGCTTGAACTGTCCATCATATCTATCGTAACTGAATCTCATACCGTGTTTGGGCACATAATCAGCGAAAAGTCTTGAGATTTGTGATATCTTTTCCCGTGTAGCCTCATCTCTGCCTTCTAATATTTTGTCCATTCTTCTCTTTGCGAAAAATCCCATAGCTTACCTCCTTATGCTAGGATAGTAATGAAAGAAACTAATATAAATAGTTTTCTACTTTAATATAACTAATTTTTAAAAGTTTTAATCCTGCTTGTTTGTACAGTAAAAAACCACAGATAATAAAACCGCCCGAGACAGGATTCGAACCTGCAACACATTGGTTAACAGCCAATTGCTCTGCCGTTGAGCTACTCGGGCATTACACTGGTTTCAATATGCTCTTTAACTTGCCATGTATAAATTTGTTTGCATCCTTGAACTGGTAGACCGAATCATAGATTATCCTGTCATCTGATAGGTATATATTCCTATGTTCTTTCAGGAACTTCGATAGATCATTGAAGTTAAGCCACACACTTGGCCCATAGACTTTCCTAAATTTTATTGATGGGATATTGCCTATCTCTAACATCACCTTGATCTCCTTCTCTTTCTCTATGAGATTGTATGAATAAACTTCTATACCGTTCCTGGACAGATCCTCGACAACGCTCTTCAGCTTACTTGATACTTTCGCAAGGTACACATCCCTTATTCCCTTTACACTTGACTTTGCTTCAAATATCCTTGTACCTCTAGATTTTGAGATCTTCCTCATCTCTGCTTCCAGATTTTTGAGCTCGAAGAACCTCATGCTTGGCTTAAACATGAAGAGCTTAACTGCCAGCACAAACTTCGAGAGGTTCTCTAGACTCAAAGAACCGCAGACATTTCTTCTCTTGTTTGTAGGATCGATGATTATCAAATGATTATCCTTTGCACCTATGGCTTCTGCTGCTTCGCTTCTGCTCTTGTAGTACCCTTCAAGGTCTATGAACTCATTGTCCTTCCAGTTTAAAACTGAGTTAAATAGCCCACTTATACTTCCATACTTCAGTATAAGTAGCTCGAGAACATAGCCTGAAAAGCCATGCTTGTAAGTCTCAGAGCCATAGCAGTCATTTGCCTTGCAGAACCTCTTCAATATAACAATATCTTTCTTCTGAACAGGGGAAGTATGGTTGTTAACGTAGTCTATATGAAGAACGGAAAAGTCTATGGAATTCTTAACTTCGTCTAATCTATCAAATTTTACCAGCGGGACAACCTCTACATTCACACCATCGATCCTGCCGACATAATACCTTCTTGTGCCCCTCTCAACTTGGAAATTCTTTGGAACTATCTGGCCCAGCAGACTTGTCTCAGCCTCTGACTTAAAGATCACAAAGATATCTATATCACTTTCCCCCTTTATCCAGGTACCTTTTGCAAACGACCCCGCAGTCTTTAACTCCGCCCCTATCTTTTTCTTTTCTAGGTTCTCCTCGAGCTTCGCTAGTATCTTTTCCTCTATGCTCTTCATCCTCCTGCTTTCAAAGAAGGACGGCACAAATCTCCTCCTGGCTTGGTTGAAAATCAAGTCTATCTTCTCCATAAAAACATATAACCTTCAAGATATATATTAGTATAAAATCATAGGTTAGGTTTATGCCATTCGAGTTTCTGAGTGATAAGCTTCAAAAAACATTGAAAGAGCTTGGGTTCAGTGAGCCCACTGAGATACAGAGAGAAGCAATAAAGAAGATATCA
The DNA here is from genome assembly GCA_023269965.1 of Candidatus Parvarchaeota archaeon. Classification (GTDB taxonomy): domain Archaea; phylum Nanobdellota; class Nanobdellia; order Parvarchaeales; family Parvarchaeaceae; genus Acidifodinimicrobium. Next base: position 47,185 of record JAGDXU010000003.1, read on the forward strand.
GAGGGGAGAAGTGTCATAATCAGTGCCCCCACCGGATACGGCAAGACTCTCTCCGCTTTCCTGCCCTTCATAGACAAGATAGATCCGTCTTCGAGGGGGATACAGATGCTCTACATCACTCCGCTTAGGTCTCTAAATCGTGACATATTCAAGAATGTGATAGAGATAGGAAACAAACTAAGTATAGAGATAGACATAAGACACGGCGACACGAGCGCTTATGAAAGGGCAAACCAGGTCAGATTTCCGCCGCACTGCCTGATAATAACACCAGAGACTATGCAGTCGCTGTTCCTAAGCAAGAATATGGTTGAGAACCTGAAAAACGTCAGGTTTGTGATAGTCGACGAGGTACAAAGTCTAATGGAGTCAAAGCGCGGGACTCAGCTAAGCGTTGGGCTCGAAAGACTTCGTAGGCTTACCTCCTTCCAGATAGTGGGGCTAAGCGCGACAATAGCAGACCTTGAGGAAACAAAGAGATACCTCAAGTGCACTGATTCTGTGCAGGCTACATCAATCAAAGAGTATAAAATAGACGTGCTCTACCCTAAACTGGGCTCAGAGGAGGAAGAGATAGCCAAGGAGCAGTCAGTAAATGACATCGTCGCAAATGGACTCAAGATAATAAGGGATACAGTCAAGGAATCTAAGTCCACACTTATATTCACAAACACTAGGGAGACCGCAGAGATGCTTGGCTCAAGGCTGAATCGATTCCTAAGCGACAGCAAGCTTGAAGTACACCATAGCTCTCTCTCAAAGGAGGTAAGAACAGACATAGAGAACAGATTCAAAGAGGGGAAGATAAATGTGGTCATAGCGACCAGCTCGATGGAGCTGGGAATAGACATCGGGAACGTAGACATGGTCATCCAGTACATGTCGCCAAGGCAGGTGATAAAACTGATCCAGAGGGTCGGAAGATCTAACCACAACCAAACTGGCGTCTCTGAGGGGAAAATCCTCACCATAAATGTGGACGATTATCTAGAGAGCGAATCTATAAACTTAAATCGAAAAAATGGGATCCTTGAGAAGATAGACGTGCCAAGAAACAGCCTGGACATCCTATGCCATCAGATTGTTGGATGTGTAATCGATGGGATAGACAACAGAGATGAAATATTCAAATTAATAAAGGGCTCAACTGTATATTCATCGCTGGATAAGGAGGACTTTAAAAAAGCTGTAGAGTTCCTCATAGAGCACTTCATGCTTAGGGAGTACAATGGAAAGCTTGTGAGGACAAGGAGAGGCCTGATATTCTACATATCAAACATTTCCTCTATACCGGACACAAAGACATTCTTGGTGATAGATAATCAGATGAATAAGAAGATAGGGACGCTCGATGAAGAATTCATAGCTGAGCACGGGACACCCAAGACGGCATTTGTAATGAAGGGGGAAACCTGGAAGATAGTGAATATAGAGGGGAGAAAGGTGAATGTGGTAAGGTCGGAAAGCTCGCTCGGGGCGATACCAGCTTGGGAGGGAGAGCTGATGCCGGTCCATAGGTTCGTGGCCGAGAAGGCAGCTGAACTTAGAAAGGAGTACGCGAGCAGATTCTCGGTGCTGAAGGAGCAAGACACAGACTTTATCATGCCTGACAGTAAAAATATCGTTATAGAGCGAGTTCAAGGATATGTGATAATACACTCGACATTTGGAAACAAGATCAATGAAGGCTTATCATACATTCTAAGTGAAGAACTGAGCAGCAAAATAGGGGAAAGTGTGCTGAGCAAGATAGATCCATATAGGATGATCATCAAAACTTTGCTGCCGCTAAATGAAATAAAGGAGATGATAGCGGGGATAAAGGATCCGGAGGAAGAGCTTCGAAACAATTTGCGCAAGACTTCACTTTATACTTACCGATTCATTAATGTAGCAAAGAGATTTGGAGTAATAAGCAGGGCCGCTGACTACACTAAACCTTACATAAGAAATCTCGTGGAAATATTGAAGGATACAATAGTCGACAAAGAAGTCTACAATGAGATCTTCAGAGACAAGATAGATCTCGAGGGGGTAAAGGACGTAATAAGCAGGGTCAAAAAAGGGGAGATAAAGATACATATAAACGATGAAAACGCATCACCGCTCTCCTACGAGGGGCTGGAGGTTACATACGGTGGATCGATTGTAAGGCCCTCCGAAGCGAGAAAGACGCTTAGGGACCTTGTGAAGAGCAGGCTGAACGAGACAAGGCTCTACCTTCAGTGCTTGAACTGCGGCAACAGGATAGGGGAGCTGTATGCCTCTGATACTGATGACTTGAAATGTAAGAAATGCGGGGCAAAACTGATAACCTTCTATAAAACAAAGTACAAGGAGACATATGATCCTATAATAAAAAAATTCTTGAGGAAGAAGCCTCTGACAAAAACAGAGGGAAATATAATGGAAGGGATAAAGCAGAATGCGGCCTTGTATTTGGCGTATGGGAAGAAGGCATGCATAGTCGGCTCTGCTTATGGTGTAGGGCCTAGAACTGCCAGCAGGATACTATCTATGTATGGTCGAGACGAGGACCTTATGATTGATAAGGTTATAGAGGCAGAGAAAAACTACATAGAAACAAAGGAATACTGGAACAATTAGACAAGTTTTGCGTGTTTTCACTGAATATTCATCGGAAAAAGTCCAAAGATGTAAATAATTTGATATATATTACTACTATCTAGAACTTAAAAGAGTAAAACCATTACGAATATAACTAAGTATACACATATATATGAATATGTCAATCGAAAAAATACTAAACCCAGAATCAATAGCTGTGATAGGCGCATCTAGGAATCCTAATAAAGTTGGAAGCGCGATACTTAAAAATATAAGGCTGACTTTCAGAGGAAAAATATTTGTAGTGAACCCCTTCGCAGAAGAGATACAGGGGATAAAGAGCTACAAATCGATCACAAACATAAAGGATAGGATAGACGTTGCAGTCATATCGATACCAGCTGAAAAGGTACTGAAGGCACTTAAAGACTGCGAAAGGAAAAAGGTTAGCGCTGCGATCATAATAAGCGCCGGTTTCAAGGAGATCGGGAAGGCCGGAGAAAAGAGAGAGTCGGAACTTAAAGCATTTCTTAAAAACTCTAAGATAAAAGTGATAGGGCCAAACTGCCTAGGTGTGATAAACTTAGACCCGTTGGTCAATATGACTTTTGTGGATCCAAACACCAAGATTTTCAAAGGCACGACCGCATTCATTTCACAAAGTGGGGCGCTGCTAAGCGCTATCGTAGACGACGCATCGGCAAACGATATAGGATTCAGCAAGATAATAAGCGTAGGGAATGCCGTAGACATAGACGAAGCAGATCTGATAGATTACCTTAGGGAAGACGAGAAGACAAAATCAATAGTCCTGTACTTGGAAGGGATAACAAACGGGGAAAAATTCATGCGTAGCTTGAAGGAAGCCACGAAGAAAAAGCCGGTGATAATATTGAAGGGGGGAAGATCAAACAAAACATCCTCTGCAGTCATGTCGCATACAGGCTCCTTGGCCGGCGACTACAAAGCTTATGAACTTGCATTCGAAGACGCTGGTGCGATCACTGTGTCAAATGTGGACGATCTTTTCAATTTCATGAGAGACGCTTCAAAATTCGAGATTAAGACGGATGAGGTGATAGTGGTCACAAATGCTGGCGGAGGAGGGGTGATAACATCCGACCATATAAATGAGCAGGGGCTCAAAATGGCTCAGATAGGTGATAAGACTGTGTCAGACTTGTCCAAGATTCTACCGCCTGAATCAAACCTGCATAATCCTATAGATATGCTCGGTGATGCCTCACCCGATAGATATAAGGATACGCTCAACGTTATCACTGAGCTTAACAAGCCGACTATAGTGATATTCTCACCTCAGGAGATGTCTATGCCGCTTGAAACAGCAAAGGTTATCTATGATATACAGAGCAAGAAACAGAATCTCCCGTTGCTCTCAGTTTTCTTGGGCGGCACAAACGTAGAGAAAGCCAGACGGTTCCTAATAGAAAGAGGCCTGCCGACCTATGAGTATCCAAACGAAGCAGTTGACATAATAAGTGGTCTCTATTTCTATTACTCCCATAGGTACCCATCATATGACAGGTATAAGAAGGAAAAGGCAAAGGTAACAGCCTTCCAAGGCAAGAAAAACACGTTTGGAATGAACGCCAAAGTTGTATTTGACAGGGTAGGGATAAAAACGACAGCCGGCGTGGTTATCAACAAGGAAAGTGAGCTTAATAAAGCTACTGAAAAAATCGGTTACCCGTGTGTTTTGAAGATATCCTCAAATGATGTGGCACACAAGAACAAGATAGGTGGCGTCATAACCAACATAAAGGATTATTCTGAGCTAGAGAAAGCCTTCAAAAACTTGAGTCAGATAATAAAGGATGCAAGGTTGAATGGCGCAAAACTTGAGCTTTATGAGGATGCGATCAATGGCAAGAGAAACCCGGTTGAAATACTCCTTGGAGGACACAGGGACCCTGTATTCGGGCCGATGATCGCGATTGGAATAGGGGGAGTGCACGCGAACGAAATAGATGAAGTTGAATTTGTGCTCCCACAGATTTCAGATCAAAAGATAAATGAATTAAGTGGAAGCAAGGTTGGGAAACTTATAATTTCAGCTGGGGGAAACCAGGTATTCGATGAGATTGTAGGTTACGCTATAAAGCTAGGGAAGTTCATGGTAGCAAACAAAAACATAAAGGATATAGATCTAAACCCAGTGATAATAGCGGGAAACACCGCCATAGCAGCTGATTTCAAGATATTTGTTGAGTGATGTGCTTTCTATTTTGTAGAGAAACCTACTTAACGTGGTTGAAGATATGCCCTCCATATTTGGGCTTGTAAACTATCTTCTCAAACTTCAAGTCTTCAATAGATCCTAATTTTACACCTATCTGCTTAGAAATCTCTAGGCTAGTGCTCGGCATAAATGGGTATATCAAAATGGAGAAAACCCTGATACCTTCAAGCAGATTGTAAAGTGTATCACCCAGCTGCTTACCTCTAAGCTTCCATGGTTCTTTATCAGCTATGTATTTATTCAGAGACTTCACAAACTTCAACAGCTCCTCCAAAGCCTCGTAAAGCATGAAGTTGTCCATCAAAGTCTCTATTTTTTCAATGTCTATCTGCTTAACAAGCTCATCGCCAGTCTCTTTGTATAATTCACCGTCTATCTCCTTGTAGAATTTCTTGCACATAGATACCGTCCTTGAAATGAGGTTCCCTATGTTGGAGACGAGTTCACCGTTTATCTTTGAAATCAAAGCCTTTTCTGAGAAATCGCTGTCTTCCCCAAGCTTAGCGCTTCTTATAAGGAAATATCTTAATGCATCGGTAGAATACTTCTTCGCTATTTCAACCGGATCTACAACGTTTCCAAGGGATTTGCTCATCTTCTTCCCGTCTACTGTGAACCAGCCGTGCACCATCACTCTATTTGGAAGCTCCAGACCAGCAGACATGAGCAGAGCAGGCCAGATGACGGAATGGAACCAGTTTATCTCCTTTCCTATAACATGAACGTCAGCAGGCCAGAAAAATTTGAAGTTCTTGCCATCCGGCCACCCCAGTGCGCTGATATAATTTGTGAGCGCATCCACCCAAACGTAGACAAAATGGCTCTTGTCAGGTCCGAATGGTATAGCCCATGAAACACTCTTTCTAGTGATATCTAAGTCTTTTACTTCTCCCTCAAGCCTGTTGGCCATCTCTGACATCCTAAAGTTTGGTATTATGAAATCCGGGTTCTCCTTGTAAAATTTCAATATCTTATCCTTGTACTTGCTAAGCTTAAAGAAATAAGCCTCCTCTTTCACTTTTTTAACTTCCCTACCACACATCGGGCATTTTCCATCAACAAGCTGTGAGTCTGTCAGAAAAGTCTCATCAGGTACACAGTACCATCCTTCATACTCTCCTTTGTAGATATCACCTTTTTCATATATCCTATCTATGAACTTACCAACAGCTTCTTCATGCTCCTTGTCTGTAGTCCTTATGAATTTGTTGTATGAGATATCAAGAACTTTCCATGCTTCCTTGTATTTTTCAACGACTTCGTCCACAAACTGCTTTGGTTTTACGCCCCTCGCTTCAGCCGCCTTCTGTATCTTTTCACCGTGCTCATCTGTGCCGGTCAAGAAGAAAACATCGTCTCCTCTCAGTCTATGCCATCTAGCTAGGATATCTGCTATTACAACGGTATACGCATGACCTATATGCGGCTTGTCATTCACGTAGAATATAGGTGTTGTGACGTAAAATTTTCCCATCAATAATCCTAATTTAGGACAAAATATAAACTTAACGCGATTTAGATAATAGACTTACGAGAGTAGCTCGATGGATCATTTCTCTTCTAGGGTAGACTCACTGCTTTTTCACTAAGTCTATGCATCTGCCTGCGGCTATGGTGGAACCCATATCCCTTATAGCAAACCCTGCAAGTTGAGGGAACTCATCGCTCTTTTCGATTGAAAGAGGCTTAAGTGGCTCAAGCACTACTATTGCGGCATCTCCCTGCTTTATCGTCGCTGGATTCTCTTCTGCTGTCGCACCAGTCTTAGGATCAAGTCTTCTAAGTATCTTCTTTACTCTTACAGGGACTTGCGCTGTGTGAGTGTGAAGAACTGGGCTGTAACCTGCTGATATCGCCGTAGGGTGATAAAGAACGAGTATCTGAGCGGTAAACTCTGTTACCACAGTTGGAGGAGCAGAGACTGTTCCAACGACATCGCCTCTCTTTACCTGATCTTTCTCAATACCTCTTACGTTAAAGCCGATGTTATCGCCCGGTATTGCCTGCTCAAGACTCTGATGGTGCATCTCTATCGACTTGACTTCTCCCTGCACGTGAGATGGTTCGAATATTATCTTATCCCCTGGCTTCATAACGCCGGTGACAACTTTCCCGACTGGGACTGTTCCTACACCCTGTATTGAGTATACATCCTCAACAGGAACTCTAAGTGGAAGATTGACTGGCCTTTCTGGTGTAGGCAGTGCATCTAGCGCCTCCAGAAGCGTTGGACCGGTGTACCAAGGCATCTTGTCGCTCTTCTTTGTTATGTTGACTCCCTCTTTTGAAGCAACAGGAATAACCAAGAAGCTGTCAGCGTTCGCATAGAGCGTCTTTGCCATCTTCAAGACTTCCTGCTTTACGGCATTGAATTTATTCTGATCGTAACCTAGAAGATCCATCTTGTTTATGACTATCAAGAAATTCTTTATTCCGAATACTCTCGCGAGGTAGGTATGCTCCCTTGTCTGGGCCATTATACCTTCTTTTCCGTCCACTACAAGGACAGCTGCATCGGCCTCAGATGCACCTGTTATCATGTTCTTTATGAAGTCTACATGACCTGGTGCGTCAATTATCGTGAATTCATACTTGCTTGTGTCAAACCTCTCATGACTAAGGTCTATCGTAACGCCTTTCTTCCTCTCTTCACCTGAGGTATCCAAGAAGTATGCAAACTCAAATTCTACTTTACCTAAAGTAGCAAGCTCTTTCTCTATCTTAGCCTTATCCTGCTCGCTGAAGCTACCCGTCTCATAGAGTAGTCTTCCAACTGTAGTAGACTTCCCAGAGTCTACGTGTCCTATAAAGATAAGATTCATGTGCGGTTTTCCTTCTGCCATATTTCACCCCTATAACCAATTTAACACTGGTAATATGTATTCAAATAGAATCATTTAGTATTTAAATATTTCTATCGTGCTCGTTCCTTGCCTATCGCACCGAATGCATAAAGCAGGATGACTATTAACAGGGGCACTTGGAAGAAAAAGAAGAGTGTATTCCAGGCTATCTCATACCTGAACTTTGAAAGGTAATTGTTGAATGCGCCAAAAAACATCCAAAAGTTTGCTGAACTTGCCGCTTCGTACACTATACCCAGCGAGATCGTCTTATACTTGTTTTTTCCCAGGAGTATTATGCACACTATGGAGAAAAGTTCGAGCAGGAAACCCAAAGTGTACCATATTATGCCCAGTGTGTAAAAATTTGAGTATAACAGAGGAAGTATTACAACTCTACGGATAGCAAAATCCTTGTTCCAATTCGCTACGCCGATAGCAAATGAGAAGAAAGCTATCAGCACATATTTCAAAGGATCCGGGATCTTGCTGATATATCGGTCTACTTTATCCCGTAGCTTTATGTGTCTCCTCAATGATTTAGTTCTGCTACCGACATGCGTCCGATTCAGCTGCATGACATAAAAAGTCAATTCTTATTAATAAAATTTTACGATTATGCCACCAAATGAATTCAAAGTATAGAGAGACTCGTCTTGCTGGTTGAATATCACTATATCTGCTGAGGCCTTATCCAAAGCGGATACAAGGTCCTTATTTCGGCCTATGAAATCCTTTGAAACTAAAGCCTCCTCTGGGGGAACGGAACGGTTCAGTTTATCGTATATCTTTTCGATCCCATATACATATCTATTATCCCCAGACGAGATGCTCTTGATGTACTCATCCATCTTCTTCTTCTGGTTAATTATAGAACGCTCCTTAAGTTTGTTGTTTATCACATCCTTCTCCATCAATTCCTTTAAGCCAGTATCAGCATACGATACAGTCTCATAGATGATACTGTCTATTCCTATCTTATCCTTGATCATTTCGTTGTATATCCCAACACCAGCAACTATGAATAGGTCCCAATCTTTTTTTGTTTCTTCCAGCAGTGCTTTCTCAAGTTTGTCGAAGAATAGCTCGCTCCCACTTGACTTGAATCTCTTCCCAGAAACGTTCTCTTTGATTTCACGCACCTTCCTTATCGAATAATTTGTCATAGAGTAGAATATCGCGTAGCCTGATTCGTAAACGCATACAAAAACCTTTGGGGAACGAAGGGAAGAGTTCTTTATAGCTTTTATCTGATAGTTGAGGAAACTCTTCTTCTGAAGCGTAAAAATGGTATCCAGTTCTATCGAGATAGTATGGTACCTATGTAAAGGGACATCTTCGTCCGAAGATTCGAATATTTTGCCAGATACGCTGAGAGATTCACCAGATAAGTCTACACGCTCTATGTCTATCCCCAGCCTCACGGTTTTTACCTCCTTCTCTTTGCCAAATTCTATCTTTCTCTTGGTTTGCGATACAATTTTATCGCCTGGCTCTATAACGTAACTTAAAACTACAAGATCTTCAATTGACTTGACTGAAGCTTTTAGAATACCCTCTGACGGCGAAAACTTGATTATTTTCATACAATCTCAATGATCGTGTATACAAAACCCAAGACCATGATTATTACGGTGAATGCCAGTGATATGTTCCCTCCAAAAACAGAGTATACTGTACTTATACCTTCTTTCTTTCTACTGATATACACCGCCAATAATACGGATATAGACAGTAAGGATAGGAACACGCCGCCTATTATGTTTATTATATTTGCAAAACCGAAGTTAAAGGCGGCTATTATGACTGGAAGCAGAACAGCTATCAACGCGCTTGTAAACCTGTTAACCTTAAAATCATAATAGAATGTGTCTGTTATAACAAGACCCATCGCCAAAAGAGGGGTTATCAGCATGAAGATAGTAGTCAGTAGAAAAAGCACGTTCAAGTACCCAGTTGCGGCATAATTAGTTGCCACCTGTGGGACACTGTTACCGAATGCCCCTAAGAATGAGAAAGAGAATAGAATGTATATTGATATTGATATAAGAAATGACACCAAAATCACTTTGACAAGCCTATTAACATCCCCCGACACTTCCTGCTTTATCTCTGGTATAACGGTGTAAGCTGTCAATGAGAAGAGGATTACACCGAAAGGTGAGAATATCTCCATTAGATTGGAGTGCATTATATTGTCGATGTTTATGTAATGAAGCACGGCAATCGAGACTACTATAAGTATAATTATCTTTACAAAGAGGAGCGGTGTCTCAGACTGCTCGACGGCATTGAATCCTTTCAATATCAACGGAAAACTCAAGATGAAGAGCACTAAAAGCGACAGGTAATATGGTATACCAAACAGCATTGATAAGGCAGACCCAAGTCCGATAAAGTACGCTATAAGCGCGCCTATTATCGTGACGAACTGCAGAACTAAGACTAGCCCTTTGAACTTCTTTCCAAGCGAATCGCCTATCAATATAGGCAGCTGGTGCATCTTCTTCGATCTTAAAGACAGCTCCGCAGTGTATAAAGTTATAAGGATAGAAGCGACCCCGATCACTACAAGCATCAGCAACCCGTAGAAGAAACCAGATTTTGACATAGCGTATGGAAGAGCGAGTATTCCTCCGCCAACTAGTGTGCCGACAACCGTGCTAACTGCAGCCAAGAAATTTTTATCCATACTAATTTAGATTAGAGGCAAATGCAATATTTAACTCTGTATTGGAACTAATCTGACTAGATTATTCAAGTGATATTCTGCATGGGAATAATGCCTGTCAATTATTAATATTCGACTTTCAATAATATCTATAGCTGCTCCTATAGTCTAGCGGCCAAGGACAGTGGCCTCTCGAGTCACAGACCCGGGTTCAAATCCCGGTGGGAGCAAGTAGATAAGTGGTTAATACCATTTATTAAAACTATTTGAGGTGATATATATCCCATTTCAGTTCATTTGTCTACATACTGGACCGAATCGGAAAACATTAAAAACCTAGCCAGAAACAAAATTAATTGTATAATCTCTAATTATAATTGAAATCTCCGTTTTTTCCAAAAGGAATCTTATGTTGATATCTATAATTAACCAGGAATTTAAATACATCTATGCCCTTTAAGTCCCAATTAAAATGTTTTGTTAAGTTTTCTACATACTCATCATTATCAAAGCCCAAGTAATTTGTAATGCCATTCTCTAATATTTCTCTTGATATTTTAATTCTTAGATTTTGTTCTTCTTTTGGTAGACTTTTAAAGTATCTTAGCTTAGCGAGGTTGTATTTAAGCCACATTGCTCGCTCTTTAAAACTACTTAATCCCTTCGTTTTCAGATTTTTGATTTCAAGCACTAAGAACGATATAAACCAATATATATGTATATTCCTAGAAATTGAATCTTCATCCCCATTAAACAATTTCTTTCCAATCTTTGCTAGTAAACTGTTATTATTTAAAACGAAATTTTTTATATAAAAGTTAGTTAATGGTCTTTCATAACTTTCTATTTCTAAATAGTTTTTAGTGATATAAACTCTACCTTCTTTATTTGTTCCATGATCTATTAAATGTATACTCGGTTCAACCAATTTTCCTTTCAGTTTGAATTTTATCCCTTCGTGTATTATACCAGTAACTTTATAAACTGAGTCTTTACTGAATAAAACCCAAGGTTTTATGTATCTTTCTTTTTCGTTTAATATATAAAAATCATAGAGAGGGAATGAAAATTTTCTTTCAATAATAAATTTTATTAAATTTTTATTAGGTTCTTCGTCAGCGTCTAACTTAAATACATATTTTGAGTGGCATTTGTCTATCCCATACTTAATCATAGGATCTGAATAACCTGTTGGTAAAACTCTATAGATTTTTACCCTATTTAGTGATTTTGTTTTATTTATTAGTTTTTTGTATTCTAATTTATCAGAGCTGTCTACAATAACTATCTCGTCAACAGCGTCATAAAGTAAGTAGATGTTTCTTAAAATTCCATCAACTTCATTTCTATTAAACATTAACAAGGATACCGTTTTTCGATCCGAATTTAGTTTTTGCATATTAAATATAAAACGGCCTTTAATTTATTATTTATAGATTATACAGTATAAAAGCGATATATAAAAATTTATTTATTCTTCATATTTTTGATTAAACCCTAGGTTTAATAAATGAGATATATCATATTTTAATTGCCACAAATGTTAATCTTCTGTCTTTTATACTATAATTTTTAAATGTATACGTTTTGTATATACTAAGCAATCTAAAACCATGCCTTGTAAGTAAAGTTTTAATTTCCTTTGGCCTATAAACTCTAATCTTAATTTTATTCTTTTCGATTAGTTTTTCCGAGTCGTAGAATAATTCTTCCATTAAAGAGAATCTATTGTCCCTTTTGTTAAGATAATTTATAGTGATCTCTTTTATTTTATCATGGTAAGATTCATTTATAATTTTTCCCTTTGAAAGCTTCTGAAGGGTAAGATCACCATTGTATATTTCCATTAATAATAGTCCTCTATTTCTCAGGTTCCTATTAAAATTATCTAGTGTAATCTCGTTTTCTTTGTCACTCATATAACCAAAAGAAGAGAACCAGTTTATTACAACGTCGAAACTAAAATCGAATGAAGAACTACGCATGTCCCCAACGAAATAATTACTCTTATACTCTGGATAAGTTTGGATAGCTTTGTTTATTAGTTCATTTGAGATATCAACACCATAAACATTATACCCAAGACTTCTTAGAATCTTATGATGCCTGCCGTATCCACAAGGAATATCGAGTAAATTTTTGTAAGTATCATTTAATTGCTTTGAGAATTTATTCAGTAATCTATTTATATATAATGCGTCTTTTTCGGTTCTGTATTCTACAGTGTCTATGTGCCACCTGTAAAGATCTTCCATTTAATAGATATTATAATTCTAATATTTATCCTTAAATTCTGTTATTTTGATAAGCCTCTATCTTACCATTTTTCACTAAGTAATATTTTATGTTTTTATAATTTGATTCATGCATAAAATATCTTATGTTTTCTTCCCTGTCTTCGAATAAATTTACGTGATTATAATTTCTTGCGATCTTTATTAATTCATTTAGTTTCCATTCCTTTTCTGTCAAACTTTGGTCTGGAAGCAGTATTAATTGCTTATATCTTAATCCATATGCATTGAGTAGCGACTCCGTTTCTTTTCTTAGAAATTCAGTCCTATAACTTAAAACTATTAAATCTATATTCTCTATTTTGCTTAGTATATAAGCCATTACTGGTTCATTTGGTAATAAACTTTTACTGTAGATATCATAAGCTAACTTGTAAATTTCTCCCCTAAATTTTTGGTCTAAGTTTTTAGGGGTGGCCCCATTTGTTATTATGTATTTTAGCTCACTTATTACCTCATTTATCTTTTGCTTACTTGAGCGAAAATTCTCTTTTATGTAATTTATTGTATTTGATATCGCTTCATTAGTCAAAAATAAAGTATTATCGAAGTCAGATACTATCGCATATAATTTTTTCATTCTAAGTATAACTAACTATTATTTAAATAATCTTATTATCAACAATAATTTAATAATAAATTAATAAATAACAAGGCATGTCAATCTAAGTTTATGGCAGAAATAAGGGTATTCATAAATGCGGGTTCTCCCCACAGTATAATATTTGAGAGATTATTTACAAAGGCTTAAGATAGATAGCCCTAACTGGCTACAGAAAGGCTCCTGAACAGCGGTATCTCTAGAAGAGGGATAAACTCTAGGGTGAATGATTAACCTTTTGACATTAATTAAG
>JAGDXU010000023.1:0-13056 GCA_023269965.1 Candidatus Parvarchaeota archaeon
ATTAAGATGGCCCAGCCGTAGGTCATCATATATTCCAATGCTGATTGCGATCTATGGCCTGATATCATATTACGGTATAAGAATGAGGTAGATAAATAGTTTACGATTGGGTATTACATAGACAGAATACAAGCTAACTTTCACTAAATACCGCAAAAACTTATTACTAACTGGCTTAAGAAAAACCAGAAAGACGTGATTACCTGGCGCCCTTAGAGGAGATTGCGGGTTATAGGATAATCACATATGGAAATGCAAAAAATGTTAAGTTGTAAAAATTACAAAGAAGAAAGATATATAACTCCCTTCTTTTCATAAGATATATCGATGAAAACCATAGAAAACATATTAGATAGAAGGTCTTACCTGACCGAAGCTGATCGAAGCAAGCTGGAGGATGAGGTTCTTTCAAAGTTTAAAAAGGTAGTTTTTGAACCACATTGGTGCAAAAGAGCTAAGGAAAGACTTTTCTCCAAAGAATACGCGCTACATGCATTAACACGTGAAAATCCCGCCCATGTGCTTGAATATCCAAAAAGAGGGGATGGCACCAAAAAATACATATTAAGATATAATGAGCCTGCGGATGGATACGTATCTACTGTCAACCTTGTCATATCCTACAATCCAAGAAAAGCCGAGATTGACATGATCACTATATTTGAAGATAATCCACCTAAGTTTTATAGACCTTAAGAGTAACATTTTCTGAGGTTTAGGATCACTCTATATGAAGCCAAGCCATAGAAGTAGTATTCCGAAGAATTCTGACCAGTACAATAGTTCTGGGTAAGCCGCTATATAAAGCGTTCCTGCGACGCTTACGACCAGCACACCGGCTATTATACTGCTCATCTGGAGGTCTTTATGCTTTCTTGCCTTTCTATCGGCATACGACCTAGCTCGCCTCATCGTCAAGTACGCGGAAACAATGATCATGGCCGCGGCTGGGAAAGTGACTATCGATGATGTAACTGTTGTAAGGAGGGGTAGCAAGCCAAACACGACGTAGTTCGCAATCACATCGCCTACCTTCACAAAGAAGAATGAAGCGATCATTGCAAGCGTCGTTATAATGGCGTAGATGTAGTATGCTTTCTTTACGGTCTTGCCTAGGAACTGCACTGATCCAAGAGCCAAGGTTTCGACGAGAAGAGCAACTATAGCTAGGTATGAATCAATCATCAATTCGCTGTAAAACCCCAAAGCGAACACGACCTCAAGGATCACTCCGGCTGTGAAGAGCCAAAGCCCAAGTGACCAGAACAGATAATTCTTTGATCTTAGTTTGAGATACTTCATTGTGAGGAATGATGCGAGGACCGCGGAAAGAATAGTTATCACCACCGTCGACAACAACACTACCCCTTGAATAGTCAGAATCATTTAATTTCTTCTCAAAATGCGAATAAATATCTTTTTTTCTGCTTAAAACTGCGCCGTCCGGGACTCGCACCCGGACCTTAACCGTGGCAGGGTTACGTTATACTCTTAGACTAACGGCGCATCTACACATAAAGTATACACTATGTCCAATTTATTTATTACCTTTCCTGGTTTTTAAATAAAGGTATACTCCGCTTATTAAATTATCAATCTGATGTATTACATTCACAGTTCTGAACAACCAGAGAATTAGGATAATTAATGACAGCACCGCGGCTGCTAGAGTGTATATCTGGTATATGTCACTCAAATAGAGCACAACTGATATTATGAACAAGCTTATCAATCCATACTCTACTCTTTCAAAGAACATAACTCCGACACCAGCGGCAAGCACCAGAATGAATATGTAGAAAAGAGTAGGATTAGTGAGCTCCAGCGCTAAAATCAAGTAAAAAAAGGCGTTTCCAACCATATCTAACCCACAATAGGTATTAGCAAATCATTTATAATAACTTTAGTCTGCCAGTTATCTTGTCTATGTCCTTCGAATAATAAGGCCCTATTCCAATCGCTGTCTCCGTGTCAGGCTCAACCTGTGTCCTGCCACAGTCCCTTACTATCTTGAATGGTATCTTGGCTCTACCCAGCTTGTCTGCTATACTGTTCAGCTCTTCCAGCGATTCGACCTTCAGCACTACCTTCGTCTGTCCGCCATTGAACCATATGTCTGCGATGTCCGGATGCTTCTCCTTAACCAGAGAATAAGCCATCAGACTGGCATGGGAAGCCTGTGAAGCTATCTTTCCCTTGCCCATGTCTAGATCTTTCCTTATAACGATAACCTGCTTTATCTCATCTCTGCTTATCCTTGCGCTTTTCTTCCCCTTAGTTTCTCCTAACATATCCGATAAAATACACTGTCTCTATTAATCTCTATTCTTGACTACTAAAAGTATTTATTTAGGATATTTATAACTAAGATAAATTGAGGTCGAAAAAATGTCAGAGACTAAGTTTTGCATATCTTGCGAGAAGGATATAAGCGCCATACCTGACTCAGTGATATTCAACTGCCCAAACTGCGGCGCAGAGATAGCAAGATGCGGAAAGTGCAGGGGAAGAGAAGTTCCCTATACCTGCAAGGTGTGCGGATTTGAGGGTCCTTAAAGCTATGGGAAAGATAGTTCTGAAGATAAAAGTACTGCCAAAAGATGTTTCAACGCCGATAAAGGATGTGGCTGATAAGGTAAGAGATTTTCTTTCAAAATTTGGGGCGATATATAGGGTAGAGATACAGCCACTAGCATTCGGATTAAATGTTATATTTGTAACTCTAGTGATAGAAGAAAGCATGGGAAGCTCGCATGTGGAGGAATCATTCAAGGATTTTAAAGATGGAGAACTCTCTATAACCGATATCACTAGGATGGTTGAGTGACTGCTTGATTTGCAACCCTTGAAAATTCTGATTTAAATCTCTCCTTATCCCTCTGATTTATAGTCGCACCGGCAGCCTTATCGTGTCCTCCCCCCTCTCCCTTTATTTCTTTGAATATTTTATTTAATATCTCTGGTATACGCACTTCAACCCCATTCGCACGGATATTCACTCTAACCTTATCCTCGCCTATATCCGTCAGGAAAACAATTATCTTCCCATAATGCTCCTTGCTGTGACTTAGCGTAGTTATCAAGGTAGATGAGAAAGCCTTGTCAGATTGGCTGTTTTCGAAAAACTCGACGATTCCAGAGACAACCTTCTCCCTTTCGAATTTTCTAGAAAGCCTCTCCGACTCCCTCTTTATTTTATTGTAGGTCTTCAATAGCTCCCCATTGTTCAATATCTCTTTCAAAGATTTAGCCTTACTGAGTGTTTTTAAGGCTATACTTGCACCCTTTCTCCTGTATAAGATTATCAAAGAGTTTATGATGTCTCCTACAACACCGAAGTCATTCTGAAACAGAAATTCATCATCCTTTAGCCCGATACTGTACTTGGCAGCGACTGATCTCACAAAATCCGCATTTTCCTTCCCCCCAGAATCAGCTATCAAACCAACAGCGGCAAGCCAATCCAAGTCCGAGACATACTTCTCAAATAGCCTGTATTCCAACAAGGAACATGGGGTGTACTTAAGGTCGCCCCAGATCTTCGGATTGACATATAAGATATTATTTTCCTTCTCCAGCCCGACTATTCCGTGGTGATCTATCACGCAAAGATTCTTCCCATGGAATACGTCCAGATTCTCCGGTTTCACTTCCATGTCGCAGATTATGACTGAATTCGACAGCGAGAAAGCGTCTAAAGTTTCGAAGTCCTCATAGTTTGATGCTCTAAACGTTTTTACTCTCCTCCCAATGCTTTCAATCTCTCTCTTTAAGAGGACAGCACTGACTACGCCATCACAGTCCATGTGATATAGGACTGTGAAATCATCATTGCTCCTGATAAATTCCTCAACTTTCTTAGAGGAGAGGGCTATGTTCTCATCCATCAAGATTTATAGCTGTTTTGTCAAATTTATCCTTTAGCGTTGCCAGAAGCCAGGATTTGCTCCTTCTGTTTGAGTGTGGAAACGCTGTATATGAGTTTATCAACTATATTATCTATCCTTGTGCCGCCATCTAAGTTCATATACATATCTATCGTCTGAGCTGGTATGAATCTGTATTTCACGTAGCTAGAACTTATAGATTCATCCGCAGGCAAATATAGGATGGAGATACCTTTTGCGTAGTTCAATTTATGGATTATGTTAGACTCGAAAGTGGTATACTTCTGAAGGGCTGGTGTGATCATCGATATAATGCTTCCCCATCGTACTGCAGGTGAGTTCTGCCCATTGTTTTGTGCTGCCGCCACCCTCCGTATCCCAAACTTTATCCGCGGCTCATGACTGTCGCCAGCTACGGCAAGGTCAACATCCGCGCCCATCCTAACAACGTCCTCAAATAGCGCTGTAGCTGGGTCTAGCCCACCCCTATAGCCAGCACTATGGGTTATGTAAGCCTTGTAATTACCTATCCGCGGAAAATCATTCTTCAAGAGGTATTCATCGACAAGAACTACTTTAGAGTCTACATCCCTGATCATAGGAGATATAATCTGCCCTTCGCTGCCGTTGCCAGTGGCTTTCTCAGCATGGTTTCCACCAACTATATAGCTGTCATCGAATTTTCTAGACAGTGGCTTTATGTAGTAACTCAACCTGTTGAACTGAGCCGTTATATCAATAGTTGGATTGCCATACAAAATGTCACCCAATGTATTACTAAGTGTCTCCTTGATTTGCTTGAGTCTCACTTCTATAGCCTCTACGCTGTCGGACTTTAGCACATCCTCAAGCCCAGAAGTCAGATTCTTATCAAGATCGGAGATTATTTCTTCTTGCGGCTTCAAGTATGTGACCTGCATCCTTGTTCTGCTCAGCTTGTCATTTCCGCCGTCAACTTCATCTCCAGTATATATTACATGCTTTCTACCAATCCCCTTGGGCACATATGTTACCCTGTCTACAAATTTGGGAAGGTAATTTATCTCTTCATACATCGCAAACTGAGAACCGACATGCCAATCAGAGGTGCCAACTATCTCATGCATTCCGCCTTCTTTCAATTTGCTCTCAATTTCGCTTATATTTACATTTTTCCTTATTCCATCAACCGTCAGACGATCAATTTCAAATGTCCCATCCTTGTAGATAGTTATTATCGAAAGTGAACTGTCCACGTCTCTGTTCAATATCTTGGAGTCTCTTGTCTTATTGAAAGCCGCCCTTAGTCTAAGCTGTTTGTCTATGTCAAGCAGAGGGCTTTGGTTAAAGAAATAAACCGGCCTATCTCTTCCACTGAAATTAGCAGCCGTAAACTCAGTGGTCATGCTGCCAAATGTGATATATAGATCTGCCAGTCTACCCAATTTTGCATCTTCCATGGCGTATCTCTCCGTGTTCTTTTCATGCATTTTGCTCGGTATACCTTCTGACAGACCTATGGTTAGACCATCTATCGAATCAAAGCCCTTCACCTTCAGGCCGTTTATGGCAAATTCCTCGGGATTATCCTTCTCTTTAGTGCTTGTGCCTAGGAAATTTTCGAATCTTTTGTAGAATTTCACCTTCTTCTTGGCGTCTCCATTCCCAAAGATTGTAGAGATTATGTGTGAATAGATATTTATTGCCTTGTCTTTTATTCCCTTCTTATCCGTTGTTTTCCAGTCTGAGGCCTTGAAGATATAGTCCTCTGGCAGAATGCTCAGTAGTCTGCTTAGATCATCATCTGCTACTCTGTCATCATCTGCGTCTTCACTCCTTCTGCTGTTATTCCGCCCTAACTTTTCCAGTGCTTCCATTATCATCTTAATATTTCTATAGTCAGTGTTTCCATTGAAATAGAGTATGTCTATGCCCCTGTCGTTAGCCTGCTTGACGATGTTCGATACCTGAAAGCGCGCAAGTCTAACTGCTTCTTTAAGGTCATCCACAGTATTGTTTTTCTTACCGCCCCTCTTCACTTCTTTGTATATCTCGTCACCATACCTTTCCTTCAATTTATCCTCTAAAAGATCAAGCCTCTCCCCTCTCCATCTGCTGTACCTATCTGGAATATAGGCTAAGCCGCCGTTTATAATGATCCCGTCTATCCTCTTATCGTAGTTCTTAATTATTTCCCCTATATTGTAATCCACTAATGGATCGTTGAGCTTGGTGCCAAGCTCCATATCTGATAGCAACAGAAGTCTGAGTTGAACGCCTTCCTCTTTTTTAAACTCTTTTTTCGCAGGCTCAGCCTGTGCTTCATTTTCTTGATTGTATGCTTTGCTAACAACTGCTCTCAATTTCTTGGCTGCATCACTTACAGTGTTAGATTTTTGTTCCTTTTGACCGTTAAGTATCCCATCAAGATTCAATTTCGACATGATATAACCCCCTCACTAATAACTATACCTCACAATTCGTTAATAAATACGAATTGTATATTACTTAAGTATTACTATTAATTTCCTCTCCAAAAAACTCGATACTCTATTAGTTTCTCACAGCTCAGAGAAGCCAGTGTACTTCACGATAGCAGGCGGCAGTTTAACTGTTCCATCATTTTCCTGGTAGACCTCTAAGATGGCTTTTATTATCCTTTGGATAGCTAGGCCGGTGGCGTCTACAGTATGTGCGTACACCTTGTTGCCATTTTTATCGGCTATTTTTATGTTTGATCTCCTCGATATCCAATCAGTGCAGTTATCGTTCGACATCACCTCCCTGTATTTCTTTTGAAAAGGCATGAAAACCTCCAAATCGTATTGCTTGAAATCCCTTACACCCATATCTCCGGAGCTGAGCAACATCACCCTGTAAGGGAGCCCTAGCTCCTTTAGCATCTCCTCTTCATTTGCTAAAAACTCCTCCTGGATAGCGCTCGATTCCTCAGGCTTGCATATTGCTATCTGCTCGGTCTGGTCGAACTGATGCAGCCTAAACATGCCCTTTGTGTCCTTACCATGGGCTCCTGCTTCCTTCCTGAAGGCAGGGCTTTCGCCTACTAGCTTTATAGGGAGATCACCCTCATCTATCGTCTTATTGCTGTACATTGCTATCAATGGGTGCTCTGTCGTGGATATAAGAAATCTAACTCCCTCATCTGTCTCCTCCTTGCCTGTCACTCTGTAGAGCGCATCCTCGAATGTACTCATATGAGCTATGCCTTTGTAAACTTCTTCTTTCATCAAAAGAGGTGGCAAAACTGCCATGTACCCCTTCCCTGCAAGCTTATTTATAGAATACATCTCCAGCGCAAGTGCAAGCTGCACAAGCTTCCCTTTCAAGAATATGAATCTACTCCCAGATATTTTTGCCGCGGATTCCAGATCAAGCAAGCCTTTTGATTCGGCCAGATCTTCTGCGCTCTTCACCTCAAAATCCTTAGCTGGGATATCACCTACCTTCTTCAATTCCAGATTTCCGCTCTCATCCTTTGCTATTGGGACTGATTTATCAAGTAGGTTAGGTATCTTAAGAAAGATTTCATCTGCTTGTGCTTCCTTCTCCTCCAGCTCTTTTTCCCTTTGAGATATGTTCACCCTAAGCTCTTTGGCTTCCTCTCTCTTTTCTGCTTCTTTGCCCCTTCCCAGCTCTATCTCATTCCTTCTCTGCCTAAGCTTGTCAAGCTCTGCCCTTTCGGCCTTTATAACGCTGTATAACGACAGAAGTTTATTCACTTCCTCACCATCGAACGGCAGGTATCTCTTTGCTATCGAATCAACCAGCGCATCCCTATTCTCTTCGACGTACTTCAAATTGAAAGCCATAAATTTTAAACGAGCTATTTGTATTTAATCTTTTTTTAGGGTTATATCAAAACAAACACGCAGCATATGCGGCGCAACCTCCCCAGCTTTAAAATACTTAATGCTCTTTACTTTTACACCTACCAGTGAATCTCTTATCTTCTTTTCTGTGTCTTTTATACCATCATCTTTGTCCTTCAGATATACAAACGAATAAAGGTGTATAACGCATTTACTCTTGCACATCCTAAGCGCATATGGGAGAAATTCGATCGCTTTAGCTGGCAGATTCATAATTATCCTGTCAAACTTTAGCTTGATCTCTTCAGGCGCTCTCCTTGCGTCCATGCGCATCGCAGTTACGTTTTCTATGTGATTCAATGATAAATTCTTCTTCAGCAGCCTTATAGCGTCGGCATTTATGTCAATTGCGTACACGGAACCTGCGACTTTTGCGATCGGTACAGAGAAAGGCCCCACTCCGCAGAACATATCAAGTACATCCTCGCCTTTTTTAACCTGATCCCTTACTCTTTTCCTTTCACTGCTGAGCCTAGGTGTAAAAAACACCTTTCTTATGTCAACTTCAAAAACACAGCCATTCTCGACGTGCCTAGTTACTGACCTATTCTCTCCATACAAAAATCTTAGTTTCGCTTTCCTCTCCTCTCCCTCTATTTTCCCAACCTTCATGAAGACTGACTTTATGTGCTTGTTTTTTAGAATGACACGCTTAGCAAATTCAATCGCTTCTTTTCTTTTGACTTTTCTATTGAAACTCACAACTGCTATTTGGCCTATAACGTCAAAAGACCGGTGAGCTGATTCTTCCTTTTCTTCCATGAGAGACCAAACTTGACACTTAACTTTACTTAACCTCTATCTTTGGCTTCCCAGGGATAGCTTTTTCATCCGAAGACTCAGATACTTGTACCCTAGCCTTGAGAAGCTTACTTAGGTACTCTTCTGCCTCTTTCATGACCTTTAACTCAATCTCATAGTCTCTAAAAGTGTCCGGAAGCTTATTTGGATTCTTTATCAGCTTCTTCACCAGCTCATCCCTGCCAAGCTCCTTGTCTTTGTATATCTTGCCTAGGTCTCTGTCCTGTTTAAGCCTTTCAACCACTTTATTGTAAACATCAAACTTTGACCTGTCCGCTACGCCTATCTTTATCTCCTTTGGCTGAAGCTTCAACATTTTTATCAAATTCTTTATGTCATCTATGGTTTTATTCAAAACGTCAAATTCAGCCTGGAGCGTATCGTCTTGGTCCATGTGCTTCAGCTCTGGCCAGCTATTATAGCTCTCCAACAGGTCCTTATTTCCTATCTTTTCATTTATCTCCTCAGAGATGAATGGGAATATGGGGTGTATCATCTTCGAGATTATCTCTAAAGCAGACTTCATATTCTCTTTGCTGTCTCCGCCGAAGTCCAAGTAGAATCTCAGCAGATCAGTTGATTGGAAGAACGCATTAAATACGGCGCTCCTGTACCTGAAATGTTCATAATCATACTCTGCCTGCTTAAGTAAATCGACAAGCCTAGACTTCAGGTACCTGTCTACAAGCTTTTCCCCTCCGGGGAGATCATTATAAGCTTCAACAAGATCCAGGAGAAACTCAGCTCTGTCAACAAATCCTTTTATGTTGTCTGTGTTCCACTCTGCATCGTCCATACCGTTTGAAGCAGATGCTATCAGCCTAGTTGCATCCGCCCCGAAAGTCTCAACGGTCTGGGTGATTCCCTTAACATTTCCCTTTGACTTGCTCATCTTGGCCTTATCTATGACTAACCACCCATTTATTGACAAACCCCTCGGCCAAAAGTCCTTGCCAAAGATAGCAACATGGTTCATAATAAAGAAAGCAATATGGTTCGGAAGCAGTTCCTTCGCCGTGACCCTCATATCCACAGGGTACCAGTATTCAAATGATCTTTTCATCTCCTTCACTATATCAGGATATTGCCTCTTGGGCTTTTCGTTCAGGAAGACATAATTGAAAAGATCATCATCCACATATTTTTCATCCAGTTTCTCTATCAGATCCGCTACAGTGTAGTAAGCCATGTAGATTGTGGAATCGCTTAGCGGCTCTATCAGCCAATTCTTATCCCAAGGTAGACTCGTGCCAAGCCCGCCCCTCCTTGTGGCTGCCTTGTCTTCCATGTTCATTATCGCATTTGTCAGCTGAGCCCTTATCTCCTCAGGGTAGATATTCATGCGCTCTACAGCTTCTAAAGATTTCCTCTTCAGATCGCTATCCGAATATCGTATGAACCACTGGTCCTCTACTACATTCACCACACCAATCGCCCCGCATCTACATACCACCTTGCCGCTTGTTTCATAGAACACATCATAGACTCCTCTTTCCTTTAACTCCGATATCATCTTCTGCCTGCCTTCTTTGACACTCAATCCTGAAAGAAGCCCTGAATTACCATTGAAAACGCCAGAGTTGTACTCACTTTGGTACACCTTCCTCGTTAGCCTTTCCAGGTTCTCTGTGGCTAATTTTTGTGATACTGCTTTCTCGATGTCTATGCTGTCCTTTCCGTTAACATCTATTATCTTCTTTGGCTCACTGTAAAACTTAGACCTGCTCTTTTTCAGCTTATTCCAGTAAACTAAATCAAAGGGGGCGTGCATTGGGACGCTCATCACCACCGCAGTGTTTAGGTTCTCATCTACGAAATCCGCATCTAATATCGGCAAGGCATCATGGCTTATCGGATTCTCCACGGTCTTTAATATTATGCTCTTTATATTGAAGTCTTCCACCTTCTCTATCCTCTTCTGGTACTTCGCTTTATCTATAAACTTTTCTGAAACTACCCAAGTCTCCCCACCCTTTAAAGTGATCTTCTTGTATTGAATCTTGCTGTTGACCCAGATATTTGTCGCCCCCTCGATCGTCTCAGGTCTAAGGGTAGCTGCAGGGAGAATAATATCCCCAAGTCTAAACTTGATTACTGTGTACTCAACTGGGCTTTCGCCTTCTCCTTCCAGCCTATCGTGATCGCCTAAGGCTGTATCTTCCCTTGGGCACCATATGACAGGGTGCTTTCCCTGGGTTATTAAGCCCAAATCCCTCAGTTTCCTGAATTGCCACTCTACAAACTTTGAATATTTCGATGTGTAAGACAGGGAGAAATTCTTGCTCCAATCTATAGACATGCCTGCGGCATCAAAATCACCCCTTATGCTCTTTGCGAAATAATTACCCAGATAAAGCGGATCCTCGGCGAATCTCTCTATGTCTTCCTTTGATACCTTGTACAGCTTCATTATCTTCAGGACTTGCTCTTCTTTGTTCTTTATCCTCAAAGAGAATCCAACCAATGGGCCACCTGTAAAGTGAAACCCCTGCGGCCAAAGCACGTTGTAGCCTCTCATTCTCATGAACCTTGCGTAGATATCCGCCCTGGTCCAGGTGTAAAGATGGCCGAGATGCAGATACCCGTCAGGGTACATCACCGGAACTGTGAGAAAAGCCTTCTTCTTTGATGTGTCAACCTTGCCGGTATAAATCCCGCTTTTCTCGTATATCTTTCTCCACTTCTCATCCAATTTGTCATGAAGATATTTTGCCATAGACTTTACTAGTCATTTGGTATTTTAAATGTTTAGATGCCGACCACAGTCATGCTTCATTATATGATATACCGGTAACCATGAGGATGTCACACATTCAGACATATCAAGGCATTCATCTATTGATAACACCACACGATTCGACTTCTATTCAACATGTGTTTAAAAGAAATTAACAAAAGCTTAAATAATAGTTAATTTCTTTGTATGAATATGCTTGGTGAAACGTTAAAAAACTGTGAATCAGAGATATTATGAAAAATCCAGTTAAGCAAAGCTTGGTGTACGTCATTAGCGACTCAAGGTATGTCCATGTCGATGATAATGCATTAAATGCCTATGTTGAAAGCCTTGGAGATAAAGCTCTTGGTCTTCCGGATTGGAAGTTGCCGGTCTTTCTAGAGGAGACCACCGATAGAACAATGGATTACTTCTTTCTAGGGAATTCTATAAACTTTGCTTTTAATGACGAAACCGGTGCAAAATATAAATTCAGCTATAAAAATAAGGACTGGGAGGGATCTTTTGGGATGTGGGCCGCGCTTAAAGCGGCGATAGAAGAAGGAAAAATAAATCTGGATGGCGAGATCATAAAAGTGAATGGAAAACCCCTTTCTGCGATACAGGCATCTGATTTAGATTCTATACTCCAGAAAGACAGTAAGATACCTATGTTCCGAGAGAGGCTGGAAATCTTGAGAGAGGTCGGTCGGGGGCTAGAAAGCCGTTACGGTGGGCACATTTCAAGCCTATTTTCGGCGGGTGGGGAATTGTTTGGATCTAACGGCATTATAAGCAGGATAATAAATGATTTTCCTTCATTCAATGATTCTTCCCGATACAAAGGACATGAAGTTATATTTAATAAAAGGGCGCAACTTGCAGTCGCCATGATCTACGAAAGATTCCTATCGGATAATAAGAGACTGCTTTCAAAAGAAGATGCAGATGAGATTACGGTATTTGCTGATTATGAACTGCCAAAAATACTACACGCCTTGGGGATACTGACTTATGACAGTAATTTGGAGAACAAGATTCAAAATAATGTTTTGATAGAAAGAGACAGTGAACAAGAAGTAGAACTCAGGGCAAATACAATCTACGCTGCAGAATTAATAAAAGATGGAATAAACTCTAAGCGAACACTGGAAAACCGGGTAAATGCACTTAATATCGACTATTTGCTTTGGTCTGAAGGACGTAAAATGAGGGATAAAAAAGCCCACTTTACGATTACGACTAATTATTAATTAAGTTTAATCATCGATAGGCATTTTAATCAAAAAAAGAGGAAAACACTTGGGAATCAATAAGTCTACCTTGTGGTACCAGCAAAAAGCTATAAAAGAAGGAAAGAAATATTAAACTATACGATAAAAATTGATTTTAGTCTTATCATAATCTAATAACTCTTCTTGCAATTTAATTGCTTTATCTACTAAATTTACCATCTCTTTTTGGTATTTAGCATCTGCAAATTTTATTGGTATATTAGATAATGGAACCTGATAAAGTTCCAGTTGGTTCCCTTTTCTTTTACCTTTATAATAAAGCCACAAGTAGTATAATTTTGAATTTAATAAGCCCAAAACATACTTAAGATTTACATCGTTTTCTTTACTAGTAATAAAATATACATCTGCACTAGCATACCAAGGTACTTCGTTATAACCAAAAGTATTAGATTTACTTCTTTGAGGAGCTACAATCTTAGGACCATCAAAGTTTATATCTCTTGGTCTATGTAAATACGGAGAATTACTAGATGCATCGTTTAATA
>JAGDXU010000023.1:13066-13322 GCA_023269965.1 Candidatus Parvarchaeota archaeon
CGAAAAAACCAAAATTTTTAATGTTGACATAACTGTAATTAATGATGATAAGATTGGAATTCCATTTACACTTTTTGGTAAAACATATATTAAAAAAGGATTTTTAAATTCCAAAGATCTAGACTCAAACGCAAAAAAGTTTATATTTAAGCATGAGCGTTATCATCAAATAACCCATAGCATGAGTTCAATTTTAGTATTTTCTATTTTCGTATTTATAATTAGTTTTTGTTTTGATATTTTTATATTGCGTACT
>JAGDXU010000024.1 GCA_023269965.1 Candidatus Parvarchaeota archaeon
ATATTATACTATTTGACATTAGAAAAGAGCTTATATATATACTTATTTTTGCATCACATCCATGTGCGTAATTGAATCGGTGACATCCTTATCCTATGACGCCTAAAGCCGCTAAAACTGAGTTAAGCGGATATATTAAGAGTAGAAGTTAGGGGGCAGTTCCATCTCAAAAGATACATTCTCAGGGGAGATTATCGGGCTGAAAGGCAGCTGTGAAAGGAACTGTGAACTTGTGTTGCAACAAGTTCTATTTATTCATCTATCTATTACTTTCTGGCACAGTTTGATTACTCTATCCACAGCCTTTGAGTAGGTATCAAAATCACCTTTCAAATTTGATATCTTTATGTTCGAGCTGAAAGTATAACCGGCTGGTCCCCTTCTTTTGAGCAGTTCCCTGAAAGTGTCGATGATCAGATTTTCATTCTCAATAAATTCTTTCGGAAGCTTCGCTTTTTCATCCACAAAAATATTCATTATGAAAGGGATAACATCATGCACTTTTGGGTAGGTTACTCCAAATCTTATAAGCACGCCTTTAAGCGCTATCTCTATTGACATCTCCAAAGAGTAGAGACCTATGTTATAATCGCCTTGCTCTCCCGCAAGCATACTCATCTTAAACCATCTCTTTGCATCTTCTAGCGCATCCAATGCCTCATCTCTTCCCATTTAACCGCCTACATCACCATTTTGTCTCGTTTTATGCATGAAATTCCATAGTGTATTATCCCTGTCAAATAGTATGATCCCTCCCTTTCTAATCTCATTATATATCATCCTATTCTCATCTAAAGAATCAACCTTAACTATCAAGGGACTCATGTAGAAGCCGTATCCCTTTTTGAAGATTTCTTTCTGTATTGGATATAACTTTTTGTCTATCTTGTCAGTATAATGCAGACATTCCAGCGGATCTGTCTTGACAACGATGAAAAGGTCTATGTCGCTGTTCTTGTTCCATGTCCTTTTAGCTAGTGATCCAAAAAGGACAGCACCAATGATATCATCATTCTTGTTTAGCTCATGGATATAAGCCTGAAGGTAAGCTTTCACAGAATCGTCAAGCATGGCTATGGCAAGCTCCTTGCCCAATGACGCTTTTATTATGTCTCCGAAACTTATCTTTTTGCCATACAGCTTCATGGTGTTTTCCTTGGCTTCCTTAAGTATCTTGTAGGCGTCTTCCCTTAACAAAGTCTGCTTCCACTTTCCCATAGTATATGTATAATAATTTTATATATAAATATTTGAGAGAATCCTCCTGTGATACTGGATGTAGTACGCGCACGATGATCTGGTCGAACTTTATTACATGATGCCTAAAGCCGCTAAAACTGAGTTAAGCGGATATATTAAGAGTAGAAGTTAAGGGGGCAGTTCCATCTCAAAAGATACATTCTTAGAGGGGATTATTAACTTATAAGGTAGCTGTGCACAGGAATAAAAAGATAGTAAACATATAAAAATATGAGGCGAATAAATAAAGCATGCGGAATCACAAATCCAGGTGGTTCGCATGAGAAAAGATGATAAATAAGATTGGGCGTGTAGCTTAACCTCGGAGAGCATGCGGTTGAAGCCCGCACCATGGGAGTGCAAATCTCCCCATGCCCATATTTCTCCAGAAAGGCTGTTGATACAGCAGTTGATTCACATTTCAAACCTGAAGCAATCACTTCGCGTTCAGCTTTGCTTCCACATACATCGCTGCATTCCAGAGCTGATCCCTGCTGCCATAATGCCTTCCGCTGTCGGGGTCGTACCACTCATAGAAGCCATGTAACTTTTCGAGCTTATTTGACTCTTCTCTGGCCTCTCTTATTCTTCCCATCTTGTTCAGGGCGAGTATCGAGTAGTATGAAACGAATGGCCATATAGAGTAAATGTGATTGCAGCTGCTTGCATCCACTGTTCTCTTATCCCAGACTCTGCCTGCATCGATGTTCGCTTTTATCCCGTATCTTGATGAAGCATTAAGAAGCTGCTTTGAGACCTGTGGATACCTGCTCTTTGGGATTATATCGAAAAGCACGGCAAGAGAAGTGCCTAGAGGGTCTATATTTTTTCCGCCCAGAAAGTCAATATAATACCTTCCATTCCAAAAGCGCCTGTTTATAGCTCTCTTTACTTCAAGCGCCCTGCTGTCATTCCCAACTTCCTTATAAACTCTGTAGAGGATCACATTGTTTGAAAGCAAAAACTTATCACCCAGTGAAAAGAGGCTGTCCCTCCAATCCCCCCCTCTAAGTAGCAGCCCGTCTGTCTTTTTCTCGATGTTATCAACGGCTAGTCTTATCTTCTTCTTCAAAGAATGAAGGAGCTCCTCATTTTTTGTGGCATCAACAAATTTATAGACCAGAAGCGTGCCCAAGGGGGTGGAGTCAACAGTCCAGTGCCTATAGCGTGTCTCAATCGTCTGCCGAGACTTTATCGTTTTTATGATCTTTCTGCCTCTAAGCTCCAGGTACAGCTTCCTTGGTGCCCATTTATACCTATGATCAAGAAAATATCTTGGAAGCGCACCGTCCTTAGCCTGATTCTTCCAGATTATTTGTATATGCTGTTTAACCTTCTCTGCCAGACCCAGCCTTACCAGCGGTTCTAAGCTGTAGAAAAGATCTCTGGTCCAATATTCATATCTATATCTGTCAGAACTCGCATAGAACCCAAATTTACCAACGCAATTAGAGATAGATTGTATAGCTTCTTTTATTTTATTCCTCATACCTTAGATTTTATTGCATTATTAGATAATAAATGCTTGTACAACGATATCAGCTTATCCGCAGACTTTATTATACTGTATTTCCTTGCCACTTCTCTTGGATTATACTTTCTCCTATTCTCCGCAATTTTAACCGCCTTGTTTACAAAATCTGCCACATTGGTGATCTCAAAAGTCTCCCCGCTTGGCCCGGCCTTGACAAACTCCGATTGTGCCCCTGTTTTTGGCACAAGTATCGGCAGGTTGAAGCTCATCGCTTCAAGGTCCGCTATTCCAGCCGTATCAAAAGTAGACGGATTGCAGAAAACATCAACAGCTCTATAGTAATATTTCTTCTCCTTATCCTTGACAAACCCTGGGAAAAACACATTCGTTAGCTTCATCTTCTCACTCATCTTGATGTAATGCTTAAGCTTATTCCCGTTACCGGCTATTATTATCTTGAAGCCTCTTTCGCCCAACTTCTTCGCAGACTCCAACAGAAAATCAATATTCTTCTCATCGTCCACCCTACCAAGATAAAGCAGAAACTTGTCCTTAAGGCTCAGGTTCAAGTGCTTTCTTGCCTCTCTCTTGCTTATATTAACATTTCCCATAACCTTTATACCGTTTTCCACAACCTCAGTATTCGCTATACCGTTCCTTCTAAGGAGCCTTCTCACAAACCTTGAAGGGGCGACCACTCTATCGCTTAGAAAATAGTATACCCTTAGATATCCCACCATGAAAAACTTTGATATTTTCAGCAAGACCCTATTCGACGACAAAAAGGGCACTGTATAACCTATGTACTTTGAAAGCGCTTTTTTATGGAAAAGATATGTATGGAAGGTACTGACGAGCTTCGAACCGGTCACCTTTGATGCCACTACCGCAAATAATCCCATCAGGAACGGGGAATGAGAGTGGACTATATCAAACTTCTTTCCATTCAGCGCCTTCAGAAGGGTCACCACATCCACAGCCACGGTGTGCTTTCTGTCTATGAATTTGGGTCCTCTTAAAACTATGACATGCGGGTCATTCTTAGCGAATTCTGCTGTCTTGCTGTCTCCTGCGGTTATTATGAACACTTCATGCCCTCTGCGCTCGAGCTCCTTACGCATCTCCATTACGTAGCTTGTAGTGCCCGCTGTTATCGGTGGATAATCATCGGTGTAGAAGGCTATCCTCAACTTCTTCATAGAAAATAGTAGACTATAACCCTTTTAATAGGTTTGATTCATTGAATTTTTACTACTAATACTGTGTGTATTATTAGAAAAATTAAGCCTTACGAACAAAGCTGTCGAGAAAGGTTATCTTCTTCTCCAACTCTTTTATCCTCTCCAACTTAGTCTCTAAGACCTTCTCTGTGTCAATATGCGTGAGTATATTGCCGCAGTTTGAACACTTGAAGTCATTCTCCAAGGCTGTTCTGGCGTCATAAACCCTATTGCAGACGGGGCATGTGTAGTACTCCTCCACCTTATTCAGGTCCACTGCCTTCTTTATCTGCTCTATCTCATCCTGGTACTCCTGCTTCAAAGCTGATATCAAGATATCGGAATTGGCGAACCAATAATAGGTGTACCATGCCTTTTTGCCACGCTTTTTCCTGATGTATGACACTAGTCCCTTACTGAACAGCTTGTACAGATCCTTTCTTATAGTATTTATCTTCTCTACACCAAGCTTTCTCGCAAGCTGGCTCTCCTCCACTACGTCCTTTTCTATGAGGTATTTGAATATTTTCAAGCCATTTTCTCCGCCGGCCTCATAAACATATTTTTCAGCCTCCTTCAACGACAGGAGCTTCTTTGAGTTGATCATCTTCTTATTTTGGTTAACGCTTGCGATCGATATAGCCCTTGATTTATTGCCCTTGGTAGCATTGTTTTTGAAGGGCTTCTTCGCCTGCTTTTTTGATGTTTTCTTCTTAATCTTCTGCTTTTTGGCCATATGACTCTCTATTATTTAACCGTACTTCTTAATAAGTTTATCTACTTTATCAACGCAAACAGGTATGAACCGAGCGGAGTTAGCAACAGCACGAAGATCGAAAACGCGATTATTATGTAGTTTGTCACAGCCATCAGCCTTTTCTTATCCTTTATCACGTAACTCAAAGCAACATTGACTATCTTGCACCCATCTGTTATGTAAAATATCGGCAGCAGGTTGGCCAACCCCAAACCTAAGCCTATCAAGAAAAGCCACAGGAGTAGACCGTCTATCCAATAAAGTATCTGAGAGTTAAAGGCAGTTGTCGGAAAGGCTGTCGAAGATATTGGATTTATCAGAAAAGGCTGCTCATTGACTGCTGTGAGGAAAACCCCTGTGAAATTACCTATGTAGCTGTGGGTTGATGAGTTTATTGCCGTTGAAAACACGGATTTGATGCTGAATACACTGCCACTTGCGTTCGTTAGATTTACGTACTGGCCAGGCTGCACCCCGCGCATGAGGTTAATAGCTTGGGCTGCTGAGTAGAAATTCTGGCCATTTATTTTCACTATCGACAGATTTTGTGGGAGGTGCATGGAATATGCGGGACCCGCAACTGCTGAGCCTATGTGCAGGACAAGAGGAGAGAAGGTAATTAAACCTGATGAGATCAGAAAATTTGAAAGAAGTATGTACAGGGCAAATGCTATTAGCCCTATTATTATGTTCGTGAATGACCCTGCTGATAAAACCCTGAGCTTGTTCAGCCTTGATGTCCTCTCAAACTGCTTCTCATCTGGCTCAACAAAAGCCAAGGGCAGGAAAGCCAAGAAGAAACCGAAACCGGAAGCCTTCAACTTTATCTTCTTTGAAAGCGCAACGAAACCGTGCGAAGCTTCATGTACAGCCACAAGGAATATTATGGCTATCAGCCAATACAGTATCGGAACGCCAAGGACTCCCGGTATCCCATTGAAGGGCAGTACTGGATAGAAAGCCGCCATGGTCGTGGTTGGATGATAGAACATAAGGGAGAAGTAGGGTATCAACAGGTACAACATGTAGCCTATCGAACCAAAGGCAACCGCGACTCCGACAGTGCTGTAGACGTTTATGATCCTCTTGTACTTCGAAATCCTCTTCATCAGCTTCAGCCCCAACTTAGAGCGGTATATGAATAGGACCTTTCCCTCGATTGAGAATCTCTTCCTGTTTACTATCACGAACGCAATTATCAAAATGACGAGTACCAGCGCTGCTAGGTTATTTTCATTGCTGTACACAAATGACAAAAAGGACATAAGCGTTAACTGATCACGCCTTAAGCTTCCTAAGCTCCTTGTGCTTCGGCCTTAATGCAGTGCTTCCACACCTTCGGCATTTGACCTTACCCTCTCTGATCAGCTTCTGATTCGAGATCCTTATCTTGGCTTTACAGTTCCTGCATATGTATATATCTTTGAACAGCCTGTTGTCAGCCACCGGATTTGCTTTTTCCATAGACTATGTAGGTCACGCTTATCGTATATAAATATATTTCAAATAGGTATTTAAAGGATAAATCACAAAATAAAATGTTTATGGACTCAATCGTAGTTGGAGTGATCGGACCGTATAAATCTGGGAAGACCAGCTTGGTCAACAAACTCCAGCAGAGAAAGGGCATAGAGGAGGATGTATCATTTTACTTCTTCAAATATGCGGGGAAGAATGTTACGCTTGTTGACACGCCAGGGGACATGGACGCGCCGTCAACTGTCGCATCGGTGATAAGCATATCCGACGCCTGCGTGCTCTGCATATCACCTGAAACAAAGATAAACTTCCAAGTCGGGGAACAGCTGATACTCATGGATAATTTGGGGATAAAGAAAGGCTTGATATGTATAACTAAGAGTGATCTGTCCACGCCAGAGGACATAGAACAGCTGAAGGGAAGCATCAGGAAAGTGATAAGCGCGACTTCTCTGAAAGACATAGAGATAGTCGACGTGAACATAAACGACGACCAAAAGATAGCCGACGTGCGCGCAAAGATAGCCGCGATAGAGTATGACAAGTCAAAGATAAATGGCCCGATCAAATTGGCCATAGACCACGCCTTCGAGTCAAAAGGCATGTCGATAGCAGTCGGGACAATGATGAGCGGCAAGATCTCGGTCCATTCCGAGGGCATCATAGTTCCAACTCCTTTCACTAAAGAGGTATCTATAAATTCAATACAGATCAACCAGGAAGACGTGCAGTCAGCCGAGGCTGGGGACAGGGTTGGCGTGGCAATTAAAGGAGTATGGCCATGGGACCTGCCAAGAGGCGTCGAGATAAGAGAGAAGGGTAAATACAGGGATATAAACTCCGGAAGATTCAGGATAAACGTGAATCCACTCTACAAGTTTGACTTGAAGGATGGGATGAAATTTGATATGGTGTGCAACTGGCAGACTTCAACTGTGAAAATAAGCAACGTCAAAAAAGACGGGAGCACCGTTGAAGCTGACTTCACATCTGAAAAGAACTTCGCTTTTGATGATAAGGACAGGATACTGATAATAAACAAGGACCTACCGATAAGAGTCCTTAGGGTCGTTGGGACCGCGCAGGTATTATGATGGAGAAGACGCTTGTATTTGCAAAGCCGGACGGCACTGTAAGGAGGTATGCCGGAGCAAGGCTTGTGAAGAGCTTGATAGACGCTGGTTTTTCCTTCGATTTCTTCGGCCAGATAAAGCCTGATAGGAAATTTTTCGCTGAAAGGCACTATGTCCAATACTCCGATAAACCGTTCTTCAGGTCGACAATACAATTCGTTTCATCCGCACCGATAGTCGCAATGATAGTATGCGGAGATGGGGTCATCAGCAAAGTCAGGACGATGCTTGGGCCGACCATGGCAGATAAAGCTCCCTTAGATACCCTGCGGGGCATGTATGGCCTGTACGCTGGCGTGAACCTGTCGCATGCTTCAGACCAGGAGTCTGCGGAAAAAGAGGTAAAGATGTGGATCGATGAGGTGATAGCCCTGGACACTGACAAAGACTACAATAAGGCCGCGCGCGATTATGTCGCAAAGTACATCGATTTTCCCATGATAGACACGATGAGATACAGGGAGCTGATAAAGACAGCCATAGACAAGAAAATAAGACTCGAGGACCTCAAGATAGACATGTTCTCCCTTCTTAAGAAAGAAAGCGACTTTGATGATGACACGATTCAAAGCGTGGTGGAAGGCGCTCTGGCAAATATAATGTCCTGATTCTGCGGCTTTTCACTGATCTTTGATTATATCCCCGCCTCTTGATCCCCCTATGACAGCGGATCGTAAAGCGAAAGGGTTAAGTTTAGAGATGATATAAAGAGTAAGTATGAAATCGCCGATAGTTGCCTTCCTTGGGCATGTAGACGCGGGGAAGACCAGCATAATGGACTGCATAAGGAATACTTACTTTGCATACAAGGAGATAGGCGGGCTGACTCAGACGATAGGCGTAACAGAGGTCCCGACTTCCAGAATCGAAGAGCTGTCAAAGGACCTCCTTGAGAAATTCAAGGTGAAGGTAAATGTAGAAAGCCTGATATTCATAGACTCTCCCGGACATGAGGCATTCGTCACGCTTAGGGAGAGGGGGGCTTCAATAGCAGACTTCGCGATACTGACCGTTGACTCAAAAGAGGGCATACAGAGGCAGACAATAGAGTCTATAAACATACTCAAGGCCTACAAGACGCCTTTCCTTGTGGCATTCACAAAGATAGACATGATAGATGGATGGATACCGAAGAAGGACATGTCTTTCCTTGATTTCATAGGCTCCCAAAATCAAAAATACACGCAGAATCTTGAGGAGAAGCTATACTCGCTCGTGTCTGACCTCTCAAACTACGGCTTCTCATCCGAGCGCTATGACAGGGTGAAAGATTTCACCAAGGAAGTCGCCATCGTTCCGGTTTCTTCCGTGAACAACATAGGAGTGAAAGACCTGCTTGTACTGATAATAGGGATAAGCCAGAGATATCTATCTTCTGAGCAAGGCGATAGATCCGACGTCGCTATAGTCGAGGAAAAAGCCGTCAAGGGGCTTGGGAAAGTCTATGATGCGATAGTCTACTCCGGGAGGATCAACGTAGGCGACAAGGTGCTTATGGAGACGATCGACGGGATAAAGGAGACAAAGATAAAGGGGATAATGAAGCTTAAGCCGCTTGAAGAGAGCAGGGAGAATTTCGGGAGGTATGAAAGCGTAAACAGCATAGAAGCGGTCAAGCCGATAAGGCTTATACTGCAAAATCCGGAAGCCCTGATAGGGACGTCGATCTCGGTCTTCAAAAACGAGGCTGATAGGGAGAACATAGAGCGGACGATGAAAAGCAGCATCCAAAATTACAACGACGAGAAAAGGGAGGGGGTGATTGTCTGCGCTGATTCTATCGGGAGCCTTGATGCCATAAAGAAGCTATCTGAATCCGAGGGCATTCAAGTCGGTCTTGTGAAGATAGGTAGCCCGACAAAGAGGGATCTTGACCTAGCAAAGGTTGGAAGCAGAGCCATTATGTGCTTTAATGTGAAGATCGACAAGGGAATAGCTGAACTCGCCAATTCAGAGGGAGTCGCCTTGATCCAGGGGAAAGCGATATACTCCATAATAGACCAGTACAAAACCTTCTTCAGCCAAAAGAAAGACAGGGAGCTCCAGGACAAGCTATCAAAGATCACCCTGCCAGCCAAGTTTAGGGTCATCGAAAAGTCAGTGTTCAGGAGGTCAAACCCCTGCGTCTTCGGCGCTGAGATTTTACTCGGCGAGATAAGGCCCGGATACAGAATCATAAAATCCGACGGCAAACCACTCGGGAAAATCATGGACATACAGAACGAGAACAAGAAAATCGAAGGCGCAAAAAGCGGGGAGAAGGTCGCGGTAAGCATAGATGACGCAGTGTATGGGAGGAACCTCTACGAAAACGACGTGCTCTACACCGATGTCGGGCAGAATGACCTAATGAACTTCGAGGACATCAGAAACTCACTGCCAGAGGACTACTTGATCGCCCTGAATGAAATAAGGAAGATAAAGAGATTCTGAAGATTTAGATGCAGGTTGAAAAGACTACTCCCTTGCCGAGGGGGGATATAAGCAAGAAGCTCGCCGCTTGGGGATTTGTAAGCAGGATGGACCCTAAGTATGTTCCGGAGAGAGCTGTTTCTATCGTGTTGTTTATCAAAGCCTCGGAGGGAGAATACACGCTCAACTCAAAAACCTGCGGGGATCTTATGATGCCTCCGCTGTAATTGTAAAACTCAACCGAATAATTCAAAATGTTGCCAGACAGTGTATAGTTGAATCCTACAAATGAGATAGACCTGTATAAGCCGACTTGAATCGTATCCGTGCCATTCACATCCACGCTTCTTACTAAAAGATCATCAAGTCCAGGCGTGGTGGGAAGCAGACCCGACATGTTAATATCGGCCTGCGCTACTGAGAAGCTGTTTTGATACGATAGAATAGCCTCCTTTCCGCAAAAATGAGACGCGGGAAAATCCATCGTCGGGAAGTCTATCGCGGTTGTGGACATTGACCCCGGACTTAACGAATACACATAGTTGACCTGCTCGACTATCGCAGTTGCCGCTGTTGAGAGTGTATCCTGGCCAAACGCTGTTGATAAAGAGCCTGAGTATGTGACCAATATGCCGATTAAAAGCACTATCAAGGCCATCGCCAAGCCCACTATCACCAAGTAGTCAAGTGCTATCTGACCTCTTTTACGACCTGCAAGCATTCTAATCTAAAGCACTTATTAATATTTAATATTCTTTAGTTTACTTGTAAAGGCTATGGCATTCGACTCGTTCGCAAACAGATTAAAAGAGAGCATAAAGAAGCTCCTCAACTCCACCGGAAGCGAGAAAGTAGAGGAAACGCTTGAGGAGATCAAAAGAGCCTTCCTGGAGGGGGACGTGGACAGGGATGTCACCGACAAGTTTCTCCAGAAAGTCAGGGATGACATAAAGGCCAACAAAGGCAGGGGGCTGATCACAAAGGAGAGAGTGGTCGATGTGATATACAACAACCTGACCGAAATTCTCGGCTCTGGGCAGGAAAAACTGCAGATAAGCTCCATACCATTCAAGATTTTGCTCGTAGGCCTGTTCGGCTCGGGAAAGACGACAACTGCCGCCAAACTTGCGAACTACTTCAAGAAACGGGGGTATCGGGTCCTCCTTTTGGGCATCGACGCCTCCCGACCGGCTGCTTTCGACCAGCTTGTGCAGCTTGGGAAGCAGATAAACGTTAAAGTAGCTGGAGGAGGCAAAGACGCGGTTAAAAGCATAAAGGACGCGGAGAAAAGCTTCAAGGATTTTGACGTGATAATCGCAGATAGCGCCGGCAGGGATGCGCTGGATGACGAGCTTGTGAGGGAGATAAAGCTTGTTAAGGAAACGCTGAAGCCCGATGAGATAATGCTGGTGATACCCGCGGATATAGGGCAGAACGCCAAGATGCAGGTTGAGGCGTTTCACAGTACCTTGAACATAAACCACATAATACTGACTAAGACTGACGGTACCGCTGCCGGGGGTGGAGCGCTCACGGCTGCGTACACGAGCAGCGCTAAGGTTATGTTCATCGGCACTGGTGAGAAAATAAACGAATTTGAGGAGTTTGATCCGAAGTCCTTCGCATCCAAACTGCTCGGCCTGGAAGGCCTTGAGGGGATTCTCAAGAAGGCGCAGGAAGAGAACATCAAAGTCAGCGAGGAAAGCGCTAAAAATATACTGAAAGGCGAATTTTCACTGCTTGACATGTATGAGGAGTATTCAAGCACAAAGAAGATGGGGCCGCTCGACAAGCTCGCTGAGATGATACCTGGACTGCCATCATCCGGTAAAAGCAGGGAGCTTATAGAGAAGCAGGGGGAGAATATAGGCAAATTCGTCAACATAATGGATTCCATGACGAAAGCTGAGCTTGAGAACCCGAAGATAATCGACGCAAGCAGAATAAAGAGGATATCCAAGGGGAGCGGGCAGAGCGAGGAGCTTGTCCGGGAGCTGCTCACACAGTACAACAAGACAAAGCAGATAATGAAGATGTCCAAGAACAGGCAGGTTTCAAGCCTGATGAAGAGGTTCGGGATCAACTTATGAAATGTAGCATTTGCGGGAAGGAGATAGAGACTACTTTTTTAAATAAGATCAAAGGTTCTTACTACAAGGAGAACGGGAAGCTGATGCCCATATGCAGCGAATGCTTCAAAAAGAAGTTTGGAGGCGGAAGGTAATACGGGAGAAAAGGGGCCACTTTTAGACAGGATCAAAGGAAAAATAAAAGTGTACAAGTTGATATACAAATATCACTCTTATCCGCTCAGTAAATTGATTTTTTATGATACATTTGGTCGGATACTCTATAAACAAAAAAGGAGACTAATCGCAGGTGAAATTTATGGCAGCCTACCAAGGGTAGCTGCGTTAAAAGATTTTGGTCTAAAATTCTCTAATAATTCTCAAGTTGGAGAGATATTCTTGGATAAAATATACACCTCATATAAAGATTTTATTCCAACTAAGGATGATACAGTCGTCGACGTGGGGGCACAGTATGGAGATTATGCGGTCTTATGCGCAGGTTACTACAAAGTTAAAAGAGTCCATTGCTTTGAACCTTTAAACACTAATTTCAAGGAAATAGAAAAAAATATACAATTGAACAAACTAAAGAATATCTCTGCTTACCACGTAGCCCTCGGATCAGAGAACAAGACAATAAATATAAAATACAGCGGAGACATGGCCGGAATTGGGGGGGGTAGAACGCAGAAAACACACCTGAGGACTCTTGATAGTTACAGGCTTAGACCGACTATACTAAAGATAGATGTGGAAGGCTTTGAGATGGATGTATTAAAAGGATCAATCAAAACAATCATGAAATATCACCCTAAAATAATAATTGAAACGCACACTTCTACTTTAAAGAGGGAGGTGATTGATTTTCTGAAAAAGTTTAATTACAAGGTTGCCCATTATGGCCGTGTAGTAATGCCTAAAAATGGGCCATTTGATTACGTGCAAAATCTATTTTTAAGATAGATGTGGATAATGCAAATAAAGCTGTGAAAAATCTTTTTATAACCTGTAAGAGTGACTTTATGTAGAATAGGTAAATAACTTACTGATTTTAGCACATAAAAACTACATAGAAAGTCAGAACTACCATTATTCGATTATAATCAACTAAAATCACCTAACAAAACATTTAATACAAAAAGAGTTTAAGTTAATTAATACATAACCATAGAAGATTTAAAGAGCGGGCCCGTAGCCTAGCTTGGATAAGGCGACAGCCTTCTAAGCTGTAGATCGTGGGTTCAAATCCCTCCGGGCCCAAACTAAATTTTATAAACACCGAATGAGAAAACCTTATGTACAACTATGGAAAACCCATTTATATCCGTAATAGTGACCGCTTATAACAGGAAACAATTCATACTTGAGGCATTGAATTCCATCATAAACCAGACATTAA
>JAGDXU010000009.1 GCA_023269965.1 Candidatus Parvarchaeota archaeon
GGATTCTCCACGGGCGTATCTACATTGGAGAATTCCCCTCTGCCCGAGGGTACTGAATTCAACTTTGGCATCGAACAGCTTGGTTATCGCTGTTCAGACGTTACATTTGTATTGAGTTCTTTATACTATTTAAGTTTTTTTTTATTTTTAGGTTCGCTTTCATCCCACCTCTAAAGAGTGTGGGTTTTCCCGCTCACATTTTATAAAGGTAAAGTATTTATTATGAAATAACATTTTTAGAGTATAACAAATTTTTGATATATTCAAAAAATATGGGACATCAAATAACGAAGAAGAGTACGCCTAGAAGGGGCAGTCTCCAGTATTATCCGATAAGGAAAAGTAAGAGAGCTTTTCACCCACTAAGGGTTCATTTGGAGCTTGAAAATGGTGAATTGGCTACATTTGCTGGGTACAAAGTTGGCATGCGACAGGCAATCTACATCGATAATGATAAGGATTCTCCAACCTTTAAAACAGAATTATTATCCCCTGTGACGATAATCGAAGTGCCCCCGCTATTGGTGGTAGCGGCTAGATTTTATAAGGACGGCAAATCAATAGGGGACGTTTGGGCAGAAGTAGATAAAAATGTAGAACGAAGGGTGAAGTTCAAGCCCAACAACGCCAATTTTGATGATTTGTTACATAAAGCCTCAGATATAAAATTAGTGGCATCAACTATGCCATGGAAAATAGGCCTGAAGAAAACGCCTGAGATATTTGAAATAAATCTAGGGGGAACACTTGAGCAAAAAACCGAGAAAGCTAAATCTTTGATGGGAAAGGAGATAAATGTGTCTGATTCGATAAAAGAGGGTACTTTCGTGGATGTTGGGGCTGTTACAAAGGGAAAAGGTTTCACTGGCTCCGTAAAGCGCTTTGGAGTTAAGATATACCCTGTGCATGCGAGCAAATCTAGGAGAAAGGCGGGTAACTTGGGAGCAGAGAGCATGGCAAAGGTCCAATTCACTGTACCACAACATGGGAGACTGGGTTTCAATTCAAGAACAGAATTTAATAAGTTGGTTTTGAAGATTTTAAATGAACCAAATGAAGCAAATATGCCACAAGGCTATTATAGATATGGAAACTTAAATGCGCCAGTCATAGTATTAAAAGGATCCGTACCTGGTAGCACCAGTAGGCTACTGATGCTCAGAAAAGCAATAAGACCTAACAAAAAGCTTGGACCAACCAAGGTGACTTTGATATG
Source organism: Candidatus Parvarchaeota archaeon (assembly GCA_023269965.1). GTDB lineage: Archaea > Nanobdellota > Nanobdellia > Parvarchaeales > Parvarchaeaceae > Acidifodinimicrobium. The sequence goes on from JAGDXU010000009.1 coordinate 1,217, forward strand.
AAAAAAGCGAATATATTGTCTTTGACGGGGCAGAAAATTAGCGAGATAGAGTTGCCAAGCGCGTTCGAGTATAGAGTGGACAAGGAGCTTATAAAAAAGGCGTTCTTAGCGGAGCAGTCCTCAAAATTCCAGCTGAAATATACAGACCCATTGGCAGGTAGAAGAAAATCATCCATCCTCTCAAAGACAAGGAGAACTTACAAAACTGTATACGGCCATGGACTAACTAGAACACCAAAGAAAGTCACCTGGCACGTTGGTACACAATTTGTGTATGTTGGTGCAACTGCACCCAACGCCGTTGGTGGTAGGGAAGCTCACCCTCCTCAACCTAACAAGGTGCTAGAGAAAAAAATAAACAAAAAAGAGAAGATAGCTGCTATAAAGAGCGCAATATCAGCTTCGACGAATCTTGATATCGTAGGTTCACTGCATAGAATTAAAAACGCGGAACTGCCAATAATCGTAGAAGATAAAATCAATGATATAACAAAGACGAAAGAGCTTTACAAGGTTTTATCCTCTTTGGGACTAGAATCGGAGGTAGATCGCGCAAAAGATAAAAATATAAGGGCTGGCAGGGGTAAGATGAGGGGAAGAAAATATAAGAGGAAATTGGGGTTATCCATAATAACAACGGATCCTTCTAGATTGAGGAAATCTGCGGAAAATTTGAATATTAATGTCATAGATGTTAAAAATTTAGGTATAAGTGATGTATCACATGCTGGAAAACCAGGTCGCCTTATAGTGTGGTCACAAGGCGCAATATCTTCGATTAAGCTCTGAATATGGAAAAACGGATAAAAAACATACTAAGTTTAAGAGGGGGAGAGAAAGCCATGAGGCTTATGCAGCAAGACAACAAGCTTTCTTTCATAGTTAAAAAAGGCACAAACAAGGTAGAGCTCAAGAAAGAGATAGAATCTGTCTTCTCAGTAAAGATAGAATCAATAAATATTATTAATAGAATGGATGGCGATAAAGTCGCGATAGTAAAGTTAAATAGAGAAAACAACGCTATGGATCTAGCTACGCAACTTGGTCTGATCTAGTTTGTAATTCTTCAGGATAATCTGAACTTTCATTTCATCTCTTCTTCTTTCCCTATTAAGACGCCTAATTTTCGCAAGATGTTTCATTAGAAGCTTTGCCATGTCAAATCCCCTTCCAGTCCACCTCGTAGAATGTTGCTGAGTTCTCATCGTCTACAACCGCTATCAGCAACTTCTTCTTGACGCTGTGAACGACTCTATTCAAGGCGGAAAAGTCCTTGAATTTTATAGTCTCGCCTTGATCATAAACCTTAAGTATCCACTCAGCATGCTCCTTGCCAGGCTTCTCTCCTTTGTTGTAGACTCTGAAATCGCCACCGTATTTCAACGCGCTCTTTAGGATGTAACCCTCATCACGCATAAGCTTAAAGACAATGAACCTCTTCGTGAAGCCTTTTTCCTTCTTTTCAAATTCATTCAATATCATTTTATTCGTCATCCTTTTTCCAGAACTATTAAATATCTCAAGGTTCTTCTTTTCCTTAAGATAAAGCGCCTCTTCAAGTGAAAGGTAAAGTTTGCCTTCATCAAAAACACCGAATAAGCCCTTGTTATAGATAGATGAAGCTAAAGGCTGATCAACTACTACGACTCTATTACCAACTAAAAGTGCTTTGTTCATAATCAAAACCAATAGTATGTTTAGTTTATAGATTCATTTATATCTTTCTCTAATTGGGCTTTAGGCCTGAACCCGACGATAGCATTGATAGGCTTGCCTTGTTTGAAAACTATCAAGGTAGGTATACCCTCTATCCCATATTCACTTGCTATGTTTGGATTTTCATCAACATTCAATCTAAAGAACTTTAACTTGCCGCTCATCTCTTTTTCTACTTCAGCTAAGACTGGCTCTAGCATCTTACAAGGCATGCACCATTCCGCCCAAAAATCAACCAATGCTAGATCTATACCCTTTAGAGTCTGATGGAAATTGTCTTCATTCAAATTTTCTGCCATCTTTATCTTGATTTAATCAAAGTATTTAAACTTTACCTTTTGACGCAGCGTTTATGAAGGACAAAAACAGAGGCGCTGGGCTATTTGGCCTAGACTTAAGCTCCGGATGTGCCTGGGTGCCTATCCCATAGCTGTCCTTCCATTCTATCATCTCCACTAGCTTTCCATCCAGTGTAGTAGCTGATATAACTAATCCATTTTTCTCAAGTATCTTTCTAAAATTATTATTTAATTCATACCTGTGCCTATGCCTTTCAGACACAACCTGCTTCCTGTAAGCTTTATAGGCGATAGAGTCTTTACTCAGTATTTTCGCCTTCCAGGCGCCCAATCTCATAGTTCCGCCCATATACTTTACATTAACCTGGGTCGACATCAAATCGATAATCTTATGCTTTGTCTTTTGATTAAATTCCGACGAGTTAGCATCTCTTATCCCACATACATCCCTAGCAAATTCAACTGCCATAAGCTGCATACCGAGGCAAAGGCCAAGCAGAGGGATCTTATTTTCTCTTGCGTATTTTATGGCCAGTATCTTGCCTTCTATTCCCCTTGAGCCGAAACCGCCAGGTATGATAATACCATCTGAGCCTTTAAGTTTTTCTGACACGTCCTTTTCTACCGTAAGCTCAGTGGCTTCCACCCAATTTATCTCAGGATTAACATGCAACATGTGAGACGCATGGGACACTGCTTCCTTTACACTCACATAAGAATCTTTCAGATCTACATACTTTCCAACTATGCTAATTTTTATTTTCTTCCTCAAATTTTCATTATCGCCGTTTGCTACGCTATTCCAAATCTGCAACTTCTTTTTGTCTAATTTATACCCTTTAAATCCTAGATCCGCCAATAGTATCTTGTCTACATTCTGCTTGAGCAAATTTAGAGGTAATTGATATACATTGTTCAAATCTTCATCGCTTATTATCCTATCTTCGCTTAAGTTAGCGAAGAAGGCCAACTTCTTCTTAATCTTCACTAACAAGGGATTTTGTGTCCTGCAAACAAGAAGATCTGGCTTTATACCTGCCTGCATCAATAAACGCAGACCTATCTGTGAAGGCTTTGTTTTCTGCTCTCCAACGCTACTTATAATCGGAACATATGTTAAATTTATGAATTCAACCTCTCTTTTCAAAGAAAGTTGCCTCATAGCTTCTATGAAATAGCCATTTTCAAGGTCGCCTACAGTGCCACCCACCTCTATCACAACTACATCGACTTTCTTCTTATCTGCGAAATCTTCTATGTTTTTTATTATTTCCCCTGTGAGGTGCGGGGTAATTTGAACGTCTTCGCCTAAAAAGTCACCTCTCCTCTCTTTTTCGATTATGCTGCTCATTATTTTTCCGCCGGTTATAGAGGAGCTTCTATCCAGGTCTTTGCCTAAGAACCGTTCATAAGTACCGAAATCCATATCTACTTCGCTTCCATCTTCCAAAACAAACACTTCACCGTGTCTGTACGGATTCATTGTACCACAGTCGAAATTTAGGTAACCATCGAATTTTATTGGGAGAACTTTTAGGCCGTACATATCCAGAATTTTCATTATAGAAGAAACAAGAATGCCCTTGCCAAGCCCGCTCATCAAAGAACCAGTGACAACTATAAACTTAGCCTGCATCTATAGTAAAGATGCTATATATTTTAATACTTTTATTTACTTTGATTCTCGGTTGTCTTTTCAGGTGCCTGCTGCCCGTTACTGCTTGAATTGCTAGCCAACTGCTCCGTGTTCTGATCACTGATTGGTGTCTCTATATTCGTAGGCTTAGACAGCTTCCTTTTTACTCTCCAACTTGAGTATATTCCAGAGAATAATACAAAGAATAGCATTACAAAAAAGAACACAAAAAGATTGGTATACTCCCAAAATGTTGTCTGCGGATTAGAAAGCGCTAGGAATATACTTATACTGTAACCTATAGCCAAAGATAAAGCAGCGGCCAGCAGAGAGATGAATGCTAAAGTGAACCTTTTCGCGTCTAAGAACATCCTTGTAACCTGCGCAAGGGTATTCTTATTCCTATAGCTTCTAAGCAACAGAAATATAGCCACGGCTGCTATTATATTAAATATGAAAGTTACAATACCATAAAAAAGATCGAAATTCATAGAAACCTCTTAAACTTTTTGTACCACCTGTATCCCACATATGTCACAAAGACAGCAGTCACTATCCCAAACACATATGCAAACAGATAAGTTAAAAGTATTGCCGGGTTGTTCAAATTTATAGGCCCGAGAAACTTTTGTATGAGCGTGAATAAACCTGTAAGAGCAATAGCCACGCCAACGTATAAAAATTTGTCTATCTCTTTCTTTGTCTCATCTGGATGGAGTATGAATGAGGTGAACGGCGCCCTGTCGTTCTTGTGCTTATTTATAACTATAAGTATTATGACTATGAAATAAGTTAGAATTAGACCTAAAACCGCTAAAATTGAGAACACCGCTAACACCACTACACCGGAGACAACCACTGCCATTTTACACCAATATTATTTATAATCTTCATATATTTAAGTTATTTTCTGGTTGAAATTTAAACTGGCAAAACTATAGTGGGCCGTGGGGGATTTGAACCCCCGATCTCTCGATTATCAGTCGAGTGCCTTAGGCCGCTTGGCCAACGACCCGAATAAACAATTAATTCAATCCGGAGATTAAAATACTTTCCCCAAGACAGAATAAAGCAATAAAATTTATATACACGAATATCATAGATATCTCATGGAATTTAACAAGCAGACAAAGGATTTCCCTGAAACTTTCTACGCATTCATAGAGATACCTTCAGGCAGCAACATGAAGTATGAATATGATGAAGAACTTGAAAACATAAAACTAGACAGAGTTCTCTTCACATCGATGGTTTATCCGATGAATTATGGGTTTGTGCTGAATACGAAGAGCAAGGATGGCGATCCGCTGGATGTGCTTGTTGTTTCTTCCGTGTCCATATCTCCAGGTGTTATAGTAAAATGCAGGCCAATCGGAATAGCGCTGATGGAAGATGAAGAGGGGGTGGACAATAAGGTTATATCTGTCCCAATCGATAAGATAGATCCAGCCTCTGCTAACATAAAAACAGCTGATGATTTGCCTCAATACCTCAAGGATAAGATGAAACACTTCTTTGAACACTATAAGGAGCTGGAAAAAGGTAAATTCATGAAATTTAAAGGCTTCTCAAGCAAGGATGATGCTATAAAAGAATTGAAAGAAGCACTACTGAAAAGCTAAATTTTTTCTTAAAATCACTCGACAGTATAGTATATCCTCTTCCTATCCTTACCTTTGCTTTCAAATTTAATTAGAACTATCTTTCCAATCTCTTTGGTGTTTTTAACGTGGGGTCCTCCATCTGCTTGTATATCGACACCAGGAATCTCAACAATCCTCCAGACTTTAACATCCGGTGGCATTCTCTCACCAAGCTTTACGATGCCTGGAATTTGCATTGCTTTCTCTTTCTCTAGCTCATACACTTTCAACTCTATCCCCTGATCAGCAATATTATTGGCTTCATCAATAACGCTTGAAAATATGTCTTTGTCCCCTATTGGGAATTCATCCCTAGCGTATTCTTCTGTGATATTCCCACCTATTATCGAGGCGTTATACTTGGAGAACATTATGCTTGCTATTATATGAGAAGCTGTGTGAAGCCTCATCAATTTCAGACGCTTGTCAAAGTCTAGCTTCTGAATGACGCTCTCACCAAATTCCAAAGCTTTGTCCACGGCTAAAACAACTTCGCCATCAAGCCTCTTTACATCTGTCACCTTTACCTCTTCCTCATTTTTTCTGATTAAATATCCAGAATCGGCCTCTAAACCGCCTTCCCTTGGATGAAATATTGTCTTATCAAGCTTTATGCCCTCAGGGGTTATATCTATAACTTTTCCTTCTAACTCCCTCAAATATGAATCCTCACGATAAACTTCTTCCATTGCCTACTAAAAAGTTACATAGTATTTAAAATTATACCGGAATCTTTTCAGCTTCCCCACTCTCCTTTATCCATATCGCCCAACAAAGCTCTATGGGACTTATTTTCAGCTTATCTGCTACCTTAATCCCATAGCTTATACAGGTTATATCATCGCTTATCTTACGCTGTAACTGCCTCTCGAGCCATCTTCTTATTATTTTGTCTGGCATGAGTGTATCCACACCTGATTGCATCCTAAGGTATTGAAAAGTATTTATCCCAATTCCTTTGATTTTTCCAATCGGATCACTTCTCATGTCTCTGTAATCTGCGGATACAGCCCACCTATGGAGGGCACTGATATCTCTCTCCTGCTTCTTTTTAGAGCTAGATATAAAAGTGAGAACTTCAAAGAAGCAGCTCCAAACTCTCTTGTTCTTGAAATTTGAGAATAAACTTAATTCTCCCCAATTCTTTAGAATATCGTGTGAATCGATTATTCTCCTAGTTTTGATGTATTTGACATAAAACGCCTGCACCCTTGGGACCACGACATTGAAATAGTTCAAGCCGCTGCTTGTTAAGCACGCGTCCATCGCAATTAAAACACCATTAGAATGCCACCTCTTCAAGTTATGGCATAGCAAATAGAATTCATGAGCTTTCCTCCTAATATTCTCATCAAAAAGTTCACTGTACCTTTCCATACTATTATATCTTCACTGTGAATCTTTAAATTAAATAAAGTATTTAATAGAGTATGGTAAAACCAGTTCTTTATGGTCATAGAGGTGCCGCATTTGAAGCGCCTGAAAATACCATCCCCTCCTTCAAAACAGCAAAAGAGATAGGTGTGTATGGGGTAGAGATGGACCTGCACACTACAAAGGATAATGAACTGATAGTGATGCATGATGAGACTCTAGATCGAACCACGGAAGGTAAAGGCTTTATACATGATTACACTTTGGAACAGATAAGAAAATTGGATGCGGGTATAAAATTTGGACAGAAATGGAGAGGAACAAAAGTTCCGACGCTCAAGGAGGTATTCGACAGCATAGGCACTGATATTCATTATTACTTAGAGATAAAGCAAAGCTATAAGATATACCCGAAAATCGAGGAGAAAATCCTTGACTTAATCGATAGATATAAACTTAAGAATAAAGTACAGATAATATCGTTTGACTTTGACTCTTTAGAGAGGATAAGACAGTTGGATAAAACAATCGATTTAGGCGTGCTATTTGTCTCCAGGGTGAGTTGGATGATTGATATATCAAAAAAGATTAACGCAAACTGGGTACAGCCTTCATTCAATTTGATTTATAAAGAAGACGTCGACCTTGCACATAATAATGGATTCAAAGTAGCCGCATGGACAGTTGATAGCGAGTTAGAGATAAAGAGAGCAGCAAGCATAGGCGTGGATTCCATCACAAGCAATAATCCTAGATTCGCAAAGGCAGTACTTGCTTCGCTCTGATAATTAAAGAAGATGGCTCGAGCGAGATTTGAACTCGCGACCCCTGCTTTACCTAAATATTGGAGCATGCTTGTATAAGAGCAGTGCTCTAACCGAGCTAAGCTATCGAGCCATCTATAACTATTAACAATATGAATTATATATATCTTTTAGCGTGAGCAGGAAAACCACGATTTAAATCGTAGGATCAAAGCAAATTTAAAAAAAGAAAACATAAATGTCAATAAGGGCTTGACTTTAAGCCAAAGAGAATGGACATACGATAACCTTAAAATATATATAGAGACATAAATGCAGCAATGAATATAAAGAATTTCTACCTCAGACAAGTAAAACTAAATTCGGTACCCTCGAATAGAGGGGAGCTCTCCAACGAAGATAAGCCTGTGGATAATCCTCTGACGATTCTGAGAAGTGGAAGCTATACGCTAATTTGGGGCCCGTCTTCCAGTGGGAGCTGGAAGCTAATGAATTAATTATTTATGGGGAATGTCATTCTTTCAAGCTTTTGAATATATCCTCAAGAAGATCAAACTTGCTATCATCTACTAAAAGTACCTGCTTTATGTCTGAGAAAGTGATTGCTTCTCTCTTTTTCTTAAATTCAGCATTGAATTTGTTGATCTTCTCCGTCAGCATATTCTTAAGGTCTCCGCTTAATATATCGCCTTTCCTGTAGCTATCCCCGAGTTTCTCCGACTCAGGCTGATCCAAGAAAAATGATGACAAATACAAGAATGGTATATCTATGTCCGGATTTCCACCATATTTTCTATGCTCAGCCACAGTATCCTTGCCCCCGCTGAATGCCATTTTCACCTTTTTCTCAACTATGTTTGGTGGATCATGCAGGAAGATAGCTGCGTTTGGCCTGGACTTAGACATCTTCAAGCCGTCCATACCAGGCAGGAATCTAGAATGAAGAATAGCCGGCTTGGTGTAGCCCATCCTCTCTGCTATATCCCTTCCAAGCCGTAGATGGGCATCCTCATCTGGGCCTATCGGAACTAGAGTATTCTTAATACCGTACTTTATCTCTGGCAGTATAACATGAGCAGCCTGTACAGTGGGATAAAAATGCAAACCGACATTATTGTCGTTAGTATACCCATAAACTGCCTTTATCTCAGACATAGTCACTGATCTAGACAAGGTCATTGCGATGCTGAATATTTCGGGATAAACAAAGTCAAAAACTATCTTTGTGAGTTTCTTATCATAGCCGTATGCCAGCAGATCCACTATTAGCTCCAAACCATGTTTGACCGCATCTTCCCTGCTGGCAACTTTCCTTGCAACATAGCTTTCATCATCAGAAAGAGGTACGAAAGTCTGAACTTTAAATTCTCTTTGAAAGAACAGGACAGTGTCAAATACAACCCTATGCGCTAACTGCAGAGTACCTGAGGGATTAAGACCGGAGACCAATGCAGATTTTTCCCCGTTCTTGAGTTTGCTATAGAATTTGTCGAAATCCCTGTGAGAAAAGAATAAAGACCTCTTGAAGGTATAAAAATCTGGTATCTCTTTCAACTTTGAGAATGGCACAGCTTGGAAGTCCTTCACTAGCCTCTCATTTTCCTCGAGAATGTCTGCTTTGTTGTACATACAATAATAATACTAGGATTTACTTTAAATATGAGTAGGTTAGCTGGACCTAACCTTAGACATGAGTAGGTATCTCAGGCTGATTAAGCGTCTATCCCACCTTAATTTCAAAAAACAGGAAAAGGCGCTTTTATCCAAACATTTGCGAAAATGATGTTGCTTACACCAATCGGTTTTTACATGTACCCGAAAAGCCTGAGCTTTTCCATCACTCCTTCCTTGTCCTGGGATCTTCCAGCCCTCTCCTTTGTGTGCTCAAGATCCTGCTCCCATGCGGGGATGTCACTGGTTTTCTTCGAATCAAATTTACCGTCTATTGAACGATAGCCTTGCTTATAAAGTGGGTGTATTGGTAATTTGTACTTGAAAATGTACTCCCATACATTTCTCTCTGTGAATGGTAGGATAGGCTGCACTCTAACATGTGCGGGGTTTATTCTAGGGCTTATGAAGACCTCCCTTGATCTTGCTTCATTCTCATCCCACCTCACACCTGTGAACAAAGCATCAAACCTATACTTTTCTATTGTTTCATTCATAGCCACAGTCTTAAGTAGATGGTTCCCTACTTCTGTCTCTAAACCATAGTCAAACTCCTTGCCTGTAAAGCCTATACGTCTTGCTTCTTCCTGATTCTTCTTACTTAATGAGCTAACTTTAATCTTACCGTTTTTATCAACATTCTTAAGGACGTCCTCATTCTTTGCATATATCATTTTGAAATTCCATTTATTGCTTATCTCTGTCAGCATCTTTAATGTCTCATCATAATGCTGCCCATGGTCTATAAATAAAGCCGGCGGATTGCTGATTTTTAACTTTTTGCAAACCTTAAGAACCAAATCTAGAACAACTGTACTGTCTTTTCCGGCGCTCCAAACCACGGTCGGTCTTTTGAACCTCTTAAGTGCGTCTTCTATAACTACACTGGCTATTTTCTCCTTGGCATCTAAAGATAAACCTCCCTCTATTCTACTGCCCACCATAGATTCCGCTTCCAAATTCATAGATAACCCAACCTCCTAAGCTTTTCTTCGACGTCTGAAACGTCTAATTTTTTCTTTTTTTCCTTGCTATTGCTATTTACGACAATATCCCTCAAGACATATTCCACAAAGCTTGATAAAGAAGTAAAGCCGGTGTTTGCTATCATACCCCTCGCCTTATCAGCTAACTGAGTAGGTATAGATATAGTCGTAAATTTCTTAGCTTTCATATCCATTCCTCAATTTTTACACCAACGTATTCCGTATAATTACTAATAATTATATGTAATTACCAGTATAAATACTTTAATTCTTAGGAGCTCATCACTTTAAGTACAATAATCAGATTACGCTTCCAAAGCTCACAGACGGCATCACGCCGTTGGGCGGGTAGGCACGGGTGCGAGTCCAGTATGTAACTTGTGTAGCGCTT
>JAGDXU010000019.1 GCA_023269965.1 Candidatus Parvarchaeota archaeon
TCGAATCCAAGATGATCACCGGCTTTCTTAGCCCTAAGCTCTGTATTTTTCATATTAGTGCCAGCGAAAAGTCCGGCTTCATCAACGTATATCTTACAATTTTCCGACCCTGATCCAAGATAGTCACCGACTTTCTTAGCCCTAAGCTCTGTATTTTTCATATTATAGCCAGCATACTTTCCGGCTTCATCAACATATATTTTTGAGTTAACTGCGTATAACCCAAAATAGTGACCTGCAACATTCGCATAGCCCTTGGCGTCTTTAAGTTTGTAGAAAAGATAATCCACTGGCTTAACTAAAAATAAATTCACCTCTTCATCTTTTTTTATGACTTTATTTACAGCTGCGGATATGAAAAGACCTAAAGCAGCAGATTTTATCTCATCTAATCCCACATAAATTTCCGGATAAAGTGCAAATGCTTCTACATCGGCGAGAGTGTAATTTGTACTTATGTTATTATAGACATAATCATAGTATTTATCGCGGTAAAGAGTGGGATTAATATCAACCATTTTTATAATCCTAGAAAAATCTGATAATAAGGGTTCCAATCGCTTTTCGGACTCCTCCTTCTTACTGGCATATACCTTTATAGCCTCATTCGGTTTTTCAGGTTTTATACCTATCTTATCTACAAGCTCATTTAGATCCATGTTCTACCCGCTAATTTTCCTTCAGTGCCCTTTCTAGGGCAGATATAAATGGGGAATCTGATATAGCAGAGAACTTCTTAGATTCCCTCTCAAAGGCCCCTGCCGGATCCTTTTCATTAATTGAGGATAGGAACGTTTGATATGCTTCTCCATATAATTGCGGGTTTAAATTGTATCTTCCCATTATTTCACTGCTTATCACTTTTGCATAGTCTAGGTTAGAAAGTTCGCCTTGGTCGGCTAAATTTATGAAGTTTACCCTATGTGCAAGGGTATAGGGTAACATTGATCCGATATGCTTGGGTTCTACGGAAGAGTCGCCTTTAAACCAAGCGTATGCCCTTGAGTAAAGCATTAGAGACTGTGTGAACCTGTTTGAAACGTCATTCTCTACCTTATTAAAGGCATATTCTGTTTTTGAGTAATGGCTTAAGTCTTCAGATTTTTTGCCGAAGATTCTTTCTTTTCCGTATGGGTTAGCCAGCTCTGAATGGACCAAAATTAGGAATATCTTGCTGTCATAGGAGAGGGGGATATCGTTTATGTAGCTTCTTACCTTTTCCAAGTCTTTATAACTCATAGTTATCTCCCCGAATTTGCTGTTTAACCTTTCTCTGAATTCGCCTGCTATCTCATCCAGCTTCTTAATTTTATCATTGTAAGGGGATTTTTCATGAAGCACGGTCCCTATCCTATCAGAAATCTGTTCGTCCTGTATGCTTGACATATCCCTCGGCGTGGACAAAAGAAGTCTTTCCAATGGACCAAGTTGATGCATCTCTGTGCTGACATCGAATCTGTCCCTCAATGGTAATATGAGCTCTGTGTTTCCTATATCTTCATAGTTTGCTGTTGCAAACAGTGTGCTTTTTTGGGTGATCAAAGTGTGATTCAAATATTTAGACACACCTCTATCTGCCAGATTTAAAAGCATGTCCTGCTGCTTTCCGCTTAACCTGTTAATTTCATCGATTATTTTTATACGAGGAAACTGGGCAAATGCGCTCCAATTCATATCTTTCATGCCAGGGAGATCCAGAGAGCCAAATATGTCTTCGGCGGTTATCTCAGGGTGGCTATGTATTTCTGCGTACGATATGATAGCATCCAGTGGAAAACCATAAAGAAGTGACGAAATAAGCTCTGCGGTAGTTGTCTTTCCATTCCCCGGATTACCGAATATCAGCTGCTTTCCGTTGACGATGCCGCTCAGTATAGGCAGCAGAAGAGAGGATAGATAAGTTCCTTCTATACTGTCGTCTTTTACATTGGTACTATAAAGTTGGATTTAATTACAGAGTAGAGATTTCTGGCCCTTTTTGACATTTCTTTCGCTTCGGAATAAATGCTTTCTTGGTAGTCTTCTTCTCTCATATTGTCTCTACAACTCACTGTTTTCCTTCTACTCTACGCACAATTTCCTGTCCTATTTCCACCTTCTGATAAGGATTCAATTTGAATAAATTTGTGTACATACTGCGCAGTTCTTTCGGATTTTCAGAACCGAAAAATGGCGGTTCTAGTATTAGCGGTTGAATTCCATTAGAGCCATTTATACTGTAAAAGCCTTTTGATGGAACTACCCCCACTAGACTTGGTCTATACAAAGAGTATTGAAATTCAGTTACTATTCTTGCAACGTGGTCACCGCTACTTACCCCAAAAATGGAATCCGCACCGGAACTTTTTGTATACTCTACCATATGTTTAATATTTTCCTGGGTGTTCTTTGATCCCTTATCTAAAATGACTTCATCAATTATTTTCTCCAGATTTGAGTACTTCTTGTGTAAAAGATTATTTATTGCATCTGCCTCTACGGTACCATCCTTTGATATGGTTCCCCCAGATATATATAGATCAGCATCTATACCATGTTTTTTAAAGAAATTTGTAAGCTCTACGGCCGAATCAAGTCTATCTCCCGTTACTTCTTCCCAGGAGTTATTCCCAGGAACTATATTTTGGCTATAACCAAACACACTTATAAGCGTTTTTGCCATAATTGCTTTCTAAATTTTTTGCTACTTTTTAATAAGAGAAAGTAACTTATATAAATACTTTTAACTTTTAATAAATTAGCTCATCTGCTTCTGTTGATATTCTGATAGCCAAGTCTTTAGGGTTATGGTACTAGTCCCAGTCCCTTTCTTCACAGAGTTTTTTCACCATTTGTTTAATTCATATCTATGAGGCGATTTGGTATATACCCATATATACGGAATCCACCGATACCTTTGTCTCTGAATCCATTTTTAAATTCTTTTTTCGAGGCTCTTTTAATATTTAAATTTCAAAAAGTATATTTCAAAAAGATTTATAAGATAATAGATTCTAAATTTAAAATGCAATTGAAAAGAAACCCAAAATTTATATTTTTTTGATTTAGGAGAGGTGATACTTCATCGTGAAGAACCAATTCACTTCTCAATACTTAAGGAATTAGGGATAAAGAGCGGCGATTATGAGAAAACCTACTCAGAATTTTGGAAGGAGCGGTAAAAGCGGGTATCGATAATGTGGTTCTAGTTTCTCAAGGCTCAAAAATGTAAAGAATACCATGCATAGACAACATAAGCAAATTGATAGACTTACTTAATAAAGTAAGGCACTGATTTCAAATTTACTTGTAATTTGAATACTTGATGGCATAATCTGCTATGACTGGAACTTTTATGTCCTCGCCTTCATAAGCCTTAACCGCTATATACATGCCGTAAACCCATATAATAAAAGCAAGAACTGGACCTAGAAAAGGCACAAAGAAAAGCACTAAATCAAGAACTATTGCCACTATGCCTAAAAATATGGCTTGCAAGGAATGAAATTTCATCCTTTTGTCATTTTGTCCCTCTGTGACGAATACGATGATACCGCTAAGCCATGAAAGTAGGTATATAAAAATGTACACAATATTCCCTTTGTCTTTGCTCATACCATTTCTTCGACTTTTGAGTTTAAATATCTTTGGAATCGAAAAATTTCACTGTTTTTAGGCCTTACTCGATCCTGAAGTTTCTCAGAAGAAATTGATAATGCTCACGCAGAAGAATCGTAGATGCAATCAAAGCGAATGATATTATTAAGCCCAACATGTGCACCAGCAGCAGGAAGTTATAACACGAAGCTAGTGTCAAGGCGATTGCTATTATAAACAGCAGCCTGATGATGTAGGCTAACTTTTCCCTTGATTTTTTGCTGTATCTCTCCTTAGCTTTCTTGATAAGAAGAGCTTTAAAATCAAATGAGATCGCATAAATTAAGAAGTAGATAAGCAGCGTGATGGCGATTATTGATGTTCCTCTAGATGGAATCTTGAAGACGAACCAATAGATCGCTGAAGTTAAATATGAAGAGATTATACCTACGTAGAATATATAAGAAGGCTTCAGAAATCTGTTCAATTTGTTGTTTTTTGTGTATAAGTAGCTTATTATCGCCAGCATTATGAAAATTGGCAGGAAATTGAGCAAAAAGCCCGCCCAGAAATTGCCATAATAAGTCGAGAAGTTCTCTAATGCGCTGAAAGGGCTTGTTATAAAGACCAAAATACTTTTAGGCGCTACTTTATAAAATGATATGTAGATACCATTGAAAATTAGGTATAACAGAGAAAATACCAGACTAAATTTGAAAAGATTAAAAGATAACATGACGCTTTCTGGAATAGATTTTTTGTTATTAAGCATAACACAAAGAATGCTACATTAAGATTTAAGTTTTATTGGTATACTTCCCCTCTAGAGCTGCGACACCATAAGAGTGAGTCTGACAGAAGTTCCAAAATATGATAATAGGCCTTGTGACTAATTGGGAGTATTAAATTGACTATCTTTTTTCAGCGATTATAATGAATAACTTTGATTTATCTTGCCCTGATTTAAAAGGGATGACTATATCCCCTAACCTTGACGGAAGATATAGCTTACTCTTGATTTCAATAACTTCATGGATATCAAAATCGAAATCGGAGAGCAGTCCTTTTAAAGTTCGCAGATTTGGAACATTATACTGATCAAGTTTGCTCATAGGGGATGTCTTGTGCGCTTTTTCAGCAAAAATTCTTAAATCTGTTTTATTCTCATCCAACAAAAATATTAACTTTCCCCCTTGATTCAGAGAGGTAGACACGCTGAATAGAAATCTAATGAAGGATTTTAACTGTAAAAATGGCTCAAATACTAAAATTGTGTTGTATTTGTTTTTAGATTCAAATTGCTCTACAACTCCCTCTATAAATGAAATTTTTTCTTTGAAATTATCTTTTAATTGGCGTCTGAAATCTGGATTCACCTCTAAAACATCAATATGGTCGAATTTTTTCAGCAATATGTTTGTTATAATTCCATCTCCGGCGTTTATCTCTAATATAGGCGATTCGATATGTTCTGTTATATCTGATATGAGTTTTTCTTCTTCGGTAGGCATAGTTTTAGACTTTAGTCTATTCCTACGCTCCAAATCTGATATTTCGCTTGAATAAAAAGGATATCTAGAGGAATATACTAACCTGTCATCGTAAAGGGATTCTAATTTTTGATATAAATTTTTGTATTTTTTGTATTTCGAAGAGAGAAAGTAAATAGCATCTATTACTCTCCAGCTAATATTAAGCAATGAAGGCAATTCGCTTATTTTCATCCATCTTACATCTCTTACCAGCTTCTCTACTTCATCTGCAGTTACTGGCTCACCAGAGAAATCCTCTATTAAGAAAAATGCAACCACCTCAGTTTTCAATGTATAAACGCTATAATTTGCAAGCCCGATCAATCTCACTTTTTTAACGTCTATATTTATTTCTTCTTTCAATTCTCTCTTAATTGCTTCCTCCGCGCTTTCACCAGGTTCCACACCACCACCCGGTGTTTCCCAAACTCTCGCATCTTTTGAGGTTCTTAGATCAAGAAGAATTGAATCGTCCTTCAAAATTATCCCAAAAGCGCCTTTAATTTCTTCATATTTTTTCTCCATATAACAACCTAATTTTATATTAATATTTAAGGTTTCCAAACAAATCCGTGTAGATTAATAGTCTATAGTTTCGATATTAGACTCAGAAAGACGAGAGACTAGCCGCTAATTGATATTTATCTGACTCCTGCAGTATTTCCGCTATTTTTTCACTTATGAAATCAGGAGTCCCACGTATTTGATAAACCGGTACATTTAAGGTCAACTTATCCACAAATTTTGCCCTCGCGTCTGCTAGCTCTTCTGTGTCTACAGGTTTCAATGGTTTGCTATAGTTATTTATTAATGAACCTTGACCGCGAATGTCATGTGTAAATAGTTCATACAGATGAAATTTGGCTTTTAAAGGCTCCCAGCGTATCACCTCATTATAAGGGGATAACTGCACATAAACCATCAAAGCTAATTTTGATTCTTTATCCAGTGGAGAGTATTTATCTTCGTCCAAAAGTCGCTTGGTTCTGTTTATATATTTGCCTTTCAAGGAATGATGATCATTATCTACGCCTAGCATTCTTCCGACTATTTTTAGATCTCTATCCACTACTGTGCGGCCCTCTGATAAAAATTTGAAATAAAAGTTATTACATAGATTCAGCGCGGTTGTTGTCTTACCGCTGTCCTTCCACCCAAACAAGATCACGGCTTTTCCATCCTTTTCAACTGAACTAGAATGAATGCTGTACTCTCCTTTCTCTTCGCGAAGTCTCTCTAGCATCAACATAGCGATCAACATGACATCAGAAGCGCTTTTTCCTTTATAGTAATAATGCGGGTAATCTTCTATAACTTCAAATTCATCTGATTCAGTTATCTCTATCAAAGGTGAATCTTTAACTTCTTCTCCGATGCTTGGCGAAGGGAGAACCTCGTATACAGCATTGCTGCTGAGAATACGTTCCAGCACGCTTTCGGGAGCAGAGACGTTAATGGACACGTCACAGCTGCTTAATGATTTAATCACGTTTCACCTTCTGTAATCATTACAGCTTATAAATAATATGGCAGACTAAGAATATAAAACTTTGGAAATATATTGCCTATTTATGTGATGAAAGGGACTAAACACGGATGAAAAGGCTATGAGGCTTGTTTTATTCTAGAGCATTTTAATATTCACTTAATTTTTCCATATCTTCCTTTTCTAACAAGATAACTCAAATAAGCCTGGTTAAGTATGTCTCTAAACCGCCTATCCAAGCCTCTACCTAGATTTTTTCCGCCGTGGTTATATCTATTTATCCTAAAACTGGTCTCTGTGGTTTCGCTCGGTTTAATTCTAGATATAAAATCCATGTCTTCATAGTCATTTATGAACGTTTCATCAAATCTTCTGTTTTTAACGGCATAATAGCTGAGTATCATGAAATAGCTTTTTCCCCCAGTCCCAGGCATCATCTTTTTGTATAAGAGCCTCCTTAGCGGCGAACTGTAGATGAAATCATACTCTATTTTAAATTTTTTTTCTAGATTATAAATATCCTTGCGGTATTTCATAAACTCTTTTTTAGAGTATTTGACTGGGTTTCTTTGTGCGTTAAATCCAAGTCTTTTAAGCAACTTCAGCAAGGCAGTCTGTTTATACAGATATTTTTCAGAGGATATATCATGGTAGACTAATTTTATCCTCCTGTTGTCTATTTTTTTAAGTTCGGATAGTAAAACTTCTATGTCGTCAACTTTACTCACATCATCATTTGAAAGTAGAATCCATTTAGGTTTATACCTAAGCGCATATTTAAGCCCGATATTACTATTTCGCGCAAATTTGAAATAGGGATCATTGATCGCGCTTTCTACGAATATTATATGTTGACCTTTGAAGATTTTTTCACAGTTTTTAGTTATTTTACTAAATCTATCTGCAGTTGGTATTACTACTATTACATCTTTTTTTCCGTTTACTTCATATATTTTAGCCCTTCCATGCGGACGATTTCTAGACCAATTTATTAATTCTTCAGTATCCTTGAATTTACTATAAAATTCGATTATATCATCAGGATTTTTACTATTGAAAAGGCTATTCAACTTATCTACTCTTTTCATATATTTTAGTGGCTTTTCACTCCTTTAATTCTTTTCTTACTAGCTTTACAGTTATTCATCGAAAAATCGATTAATTTTTAGCTGTTATAATCGCTCTTATTTGAAAAGCTCGTAGTTATAAGCAGTTATATGATCTTCTACTCTCTTTGATAATTTCTGCATATTATAATCAGACGGAGCATTTTCATCATAATGTTTTCTGTCAGATTTAATCGATGGCAAAAAAGCGTTTATCATTAAACGCAACTCAAATAAGTCATTAATTTTGCCCATCTTATTTTCATATCTTGGATATGGGTCTATAATTTTGAATAGCTTATTATTAGGATTTATGATAATGTTATACGGGCGTAAATCACCGTGATAAAAGCCACATTTGTGTATCCTGAGGGTAGTATCCACTAATTCATTTAAAATTCTGTATATTTTTTCGTATTCTCCTGTTTGAGACATTAACGATTTTCGATGGAAACGAATATAATCTGCTAATTTTTTTCCTTCTGCGAATTCCATTATATAACCATAATTATCGACAAGCGAGTAAGGTTTTACAAAATGCTTAGGATCCGCTTGATACAGTTTACTTAATGATTTGTATTCATCTTCTATCTTATCACTACCGCCGCCCATAAAGTAAAACCTATCCCCTAATTTTGCCTCATATATGATTCCCTCGGGCAAATAGCCTTTGTAGAAAAGCCCGTATTCCTTCAAACTATCGTTTAAGAGCTGACTAAGATGTAGAGGTAAAGAATAAGCCGATACGTGCTCATAAGCCCCTGCTTTTACTTTTCTAAGTATGGCATCTAGATTTCTTTTAGTTTCCAACTCAGTCGATTCAGGTTTGTGGCTACTACTTATGTTTTCCGGCCCCGTAGAGTAACTTTCCATAAATTATAAATGAATAAGACTGATATATAAACATTTATTTACTTAACAATAGATAATTAATATTTGATAAGATAATCAAAGAAAAAACATTGAATAGAGTATTTTAATTTATACAAGAGCGACATTGACTTCCTGCTGCATCAGATTTATCTCATTGTTTTGTATTGCTGCGCCCTTTAGAAATTCTATCATTAGAACATAGTTGGAATTTAAAACTAATATAACACTCTGGCCCGGCTGTGAACTAACTACTTCGTATCTTAGACCTTCATAGGTGCTATAATTTACTGATTGTGCATTTCCAATGAAGGAATTGTAATCCTGAGTAGCGTTGCCGTCTGTGTTAAATTTATCGAATGCTATAACTATCTCACTGCCGGATGGACCGAAATAAGATTTACTGTATGTACTCTCATAGTTGTTCACAGATAAATTTGTGATACCTGATGCACTGTAGGCCTGACCATATATACTGCTCACCTGAGAGGGGGGTAAGAAGACAACACCGAAGGGAGACACCCCCACAGAGCTAGTTCCTGAAGATGAATTAGAAATAGAAACAGAACCAGGATTAAATCCACCCATTGCAAAAAACCCGATGATAGCAACTATCGCAACCGCTGCAATTATTCCTATTAAAGCAATGGAATTCATAAAAAAGTATAACATTGTTCATTTAAAAAGGTGCTATTTGTAGGATTATTGGAATCAATTACTATTGGTCATTTTCACATAAAAAATATAAGAAACCCCAAAACAAGCAATGGTAGGGCTATTGCGTCCCCTAGGAACCCTGAAATGTACTGCCCGTCTAAAAACGAGGAGATAACCATTGATGGATTTATTAAGTACTCATATAAAGTGATTCCGTAGGTGATTAATAGCGCTATTGATGCAAGGAGCATTAACGATAAACCGATAATTTTTCTTCTTGGCCTGTTGAAAAAATTTGTCATGAAGGCATCAATTTTACGTAAGTTCAAGTAGAACACGAAGAAAGCTAAAACCCAAGCTAACGCAATCAAAATCGCAACAGGCAAAGGTATATTGAAACTCATATGAACCTCCTGAAGTAAGTCATAAATAGATCAACCGAAAAAACAGCTATAACTACTATCATTATAGCAAGGATCCAAAACGCAATTACAAGCCCATACTCTAAAAATGAGAGTATAGTAGCATTTACTGCGAATACAACAGTAGCTAACAAACCTAATATCAGTGATACTTCTATCTCTCTGATGAATCTCTTTGATTTATCTCTCTTCAAGAAGAAGCTAGTCCAAGGCGCGTTATCCCCTCTATGTTTAAAGCTTGTTAGAAGGATCAAAATCAGGGATATCAAGATCAAAAAGGCCCCTGCAAATGTGACAATTCTCGCTGATATCAGGTTTAGCCCCACAAAACTAGGGTACTTAACATAAGTTACTGGAGCTTTTAGGATAATGAATGATGATGCTACGGAACCTACAATTGAGATGACCGCTATCAAAGCAACAATCACTAAAGCGATCAGATTTAATCTGCTTAAGTCCATATCTATATGCTATAATTTACTATTTTATTTAAAGCTTTTTTAAGTTTTACCTACAAATTAATGACTACGCCTACCTTTTTTGCGCATTTCAGGATTTGTGTACCTATTCCAAAACAGCTTGTACATCTTCAGCTTGTCAGGCAGTTTATTCAAACCTGGAATAAACGGCAAGAAGAGCAGAAGTAAAAACACAAACATCGCTACAAGCCCATTCTCAAGATCATTCCACCAAGGTATATTCGCTGTTTCTATCTCTAAAACGTTGTAAGGTATAAGCCAGTACGCTATTGACCATGGTGGGGCGCCTACTTTTAACATGCCAAACTGTGAAGTTCTGAGACCATACTGGGTTGCTAAATTACTTAGGGCGCCGCTATCATATAAGAACCGTAAAACGTAAGTTTCATCAAGTCCGCTGGAGCTTTCATTTTGCACAACAAGCTGGTACTCACCAGACTGCGCCATCTGTATCAGCTCACCAGTAGCTGATAAAAGAGGATTGTTTGAAGAAATTGCACCTAAAACGGACCCATTATTGTTGAAGTAAGCGTATGCTGATGAAAAATCTGCTTCCTGTTGAGAGCTGTTTTCAGAGAAGAACAAAGAAAGCTTGTTTGTTTTATTCGAGAAGGATATATAACTAGCGTATGGAACTAAAAAGAAGACTGTCCTAGTGTTGAAGGTGTATGGATCTATAGTATCTAGGTAAGTGGCTGTCCCTGAAGAGTGGTTGAATTCTTGGAGCAAAGTGGTCCCTATATTTGCTGGATTTGAATTCGCAGCTTGGGCTATTGTAAGTGGCGGTATATAAGGAGAACTGAATATAAAGGCGAAAGCCATGACTATTATGAAGATATATACCATCCTTCTATACATCTTTGCATGGTCGGCTTTGACCATCTTATAAGGTATATCCTTACGGTAAGGTTTACTCAGCCCGTCCTTCCTCACAAGCGAATAATGAACAAATACCAAAAGCGCAAGCAAAAATGGTATTATAGCAACGTGCCATCCTATAACAGCCCCCTGATTTAGGGGATTCAACCAGAATCCAAGCCCTAAGCCATTCCATAAGTCTGCACCGGCTTTATCATTCCATTGGGAGATTAAACCACCTTGGATACCAACACCAAAGGCGAATTCTAGCAGAACTAGAAGAAGCATTAAGCTGCCTATGATCCACACAAGCCTCTTCTTTTTGAATGAAGATGTTGAAAGGTTCACAAAGAGATGAATGAACATAAGTGTGACAAATGCTTCGGCTGCCCATAGGTGGATACTTCTGAAGAGCGTACCTATAGGGTTCACATCCCACCAGTACGGCCCAAAAATCAACATCACCATGCCGGTGAATGCTAATATCACAATCAGTTCCAGCAGGTATATGCCTATCGTAAAAAAGAAGCCATTTCCGTATGAAGGAACATATTTTATATACTGGTCCTGGATTAAACCAACTAAAGGTCTAAAAAAAGATTTTATGCCACTTCTATTTTTAACCATAATGTGAGTCGGGAGTTTCAAATTTTGAACTTCCTTTTTAAGGTTTATCTTTATTGGTATATAAATATTGTGGCATATTACTGGATACGCTACCAATTATTATCCTATGCTATAGAAAGATTTGATGAATATTTTTATATTACAAAGTCTATTGAATTACAATAGATGTGTAATTTTATGGAGGAGAAAAATAGAATAGCCAACCTATTTGATCTCAGCGGAAAATCTGCAATAGTGACAGGTGCTTCAAGCGGTCTTGGTATATCATTTACAGAGGCTTTGGCAGAGGCAGGTGCTGATGTAGTTATATGCGCAAGGAGAGAGGACAAGCTAATAGAGAATGCCAATAGAATAGCAGGTTATACGCATAGAAATATAATCCCAGTGAAGGCGGACTTGACAAATGAGGAGGATATTATTAAAGTCGTTAAAATCGCAGAGGAAAAACTGAATAAAATAGATATACTGATAAACAACGCAGGATCCGCAGTGGCAGGCCCTTCATTAGACCTAAAAAAAGATGACTGGCAAAAAGTTCTTGATCTGGATATTTCCGCAGTCTTCATTCTATCTCAAAAAGTGATAGCCAGTATGATAGCACACAATGTGAATGGCAGCATAATAAATATAGCATCTATATATGGATTGTTCGGGGATATAATACCAGCGGCGCCATACTACGCAAGTAAAGGAGCAGTAGTAAATCTAACTAGAGCAATGGCAGTTGAATTCGCACACAATAACATAAGAATCAATGCTATTGCACCAGGATTCTTCCCAAGCGAAATGACAAGCGACATCTTAAAAGACAAGGCAATCCTTGATCATATAAATCAAAGGACCCCTATGGGAAGAGTTGGTAAGCCGAACGAGCTTAAAGGAGCGGCGATTTTCCTTGCTTCTGATGCTTCATCTTACATAACAGGCCATATCTTAGCAGTCGACGGCGGATGGAGCGCAGTATAAATTCACTGAAAATTAGAAGACTAAATTTATGATAATTGCAAACGCTGCTATTGAAATCTAAATGCTGTATATCTTCTTATAAATTTCATTATCTCTAATTTTATCTGCCTGTTTTCTGAAGTCAGAAAGCTCTTTATAGTATTTCTCATTCTCCTTGAGCTTTTCTGTACTTACTGAAAATTCCTTAAGTGTTTTATCCCTGTATATTGTGGGGAAAACATTGTAAGCACAGAAGGGGATCACTCTTCCATCTGGAAGTGAGTAATGGATGCTGCACCTCATAACTCTTTTTATATCATAATCAAATGGATCCATAAAGTGCATAGTACCAAGGTAAAGTAGCTTATAGTTCAATTCCCCGGCAGATTCATAGTCTTTATGAAGGAACAAGCTACGCAATAACTTGCTTATCTTAGTCCCATCTGGAAGCTCATCCTTCTTTATGTAGCTACCAGAAAGCAGCTTCATAATTATGGGGATCTTTTTCAACCTTTGAAAATCACCATCAACGGCGTTGGAAACATCATAGTACAACTTATCTACATCTATATACTCCGTGATTGGATGAAACTTCAAATCATCCCCGCTTCTATCGACTACCACATATGTGGCTTCGCCGCATTTTGGATTATTGTAGAAACCTAAATCATCCTTACCAAGGATTTTTATAATAGGCACCATGAATGGAATGGGTCTCCATGCATCTCTTGGTATGCTCAGCTGCTTCTCTAACTGACTTTCAAAATCAGATATAGTCACCCTTTTCTTTTCGACTTCTTCTATCTCTTTTTTGGTCATATGGCCAACAAAAGACACCGGCTGGAAGTTAACTCCCCTGACAACATTCATATTGTTTGCAGCAAACTTGACAATCTTACCAAGCTCTTGGGGGAAATTCCACCCGTTTATAAGCGTTGGAACCAACGCAACACTGGTTAAGCCGCCTTTAGCGAAGGCATCAAATATAAATGGGATTTCATAGTGATTTTTAAAATTTATTTCGGGGGTCGTACCATCAAAAGAAAGATAAACGGTATTTACACCGGCTTCTCTAAGACTTTTTACATAATCTGCAGCTTTTTCAGGGCTATTATAGTTCATTATGCCTATTCTTACCCCTTGTGTGTTGAGTTGTATATGGCTAACGCCATGATCCTTTACTGCTTTGACTATTTCAGGCAGGTCCTCCCTCAGTGTAGGCTCGCCACCAGTAAGCTGAACTGCGTATATTTTACCTTTATTGAAGGCTTTGGCGGAGTCAACCATCCAAAGGATGTCCTCAAGCGAAGGCTCATGTACATACCCCGCCTTTTCAGCGTAAAAGAAGCAGTAGAAGCAGTTAAGATTACACCTATTAGTCAAAACAATGTTAAGTAAAGCTGTTGAATTTTGATGAGCTGAACATAGACCACATGAAGTAGGGCACTGTCCAAAAGGAAGAGAATTATATGGAGTAAATCTGTAAGGTGTTTCATACTTCTTTGTTGAATCAAACCATTTTTTATCCCCAACGCGAACTCTCTCTAAAACTTCTCCATTTTTTATCTTCTCTAGGTAAACTAGGTCACTATCTTCGTCCAAAACGTATCTTGCACTGACTATCTTTTTCTCCAGTTCCTCGTCTGTCAAATCTTTCATGGATGCTATTTCAGACCCTACCAAACTTAACGTTGACTCTAAGACTTTCATATCAATTAAAGTGCTCACTTAAATTAACTTAATAAATATGCCTTTAAATACATTGAAAATGGAGATTCGGCTTAAAATCACTTAATTATCTAGTTGATAAAACGAAGGTAAAGTTATATATCAAAGCTTCAATCTCTGAAAATTAGTCTTTCTGCGTTCTTATAGAGTATATTTTCCCTCTCCGTTTCTGAAATATCAGCTTTTTTTATCTTCAGCAGCTCTATCTCCTGGTCGGAGAAGGGATAATCTGAGCCGAATAATATTCTATCGGAGCCCACTTCGTCTACCCTCCTTTTTATTATAAACGTTGAAGAAACTATAGAAGTATCAACATATGCATTTTTAAGCTCTTTAAGCTTGGAGAAGAAAGTGTCTGAGTCATTCGCAAAGTGCGCAAATACGAAGTTTATATGAGGGTAGATCTTTGCGATCTCTATTATTCTATCTGGGTCCGTATTTTTATTGTTCTCCTTTCTAGAATGAATTATAACCGGCTTCCTGCTCTTTTCGATTATCCTGAAGATACCTTCAAGATCTTTATCAAGTGGGTCAAAATTCTCACCCCTTGGATGAAGCTTGAAGCCGTAAAACTTGCGTTGTAGGTTATTTAGCTCCGCGGTTTTTATGTTTTTAGGGTCTAGCCTCAAAAATGGAACAAAGAAATCACCTGCTTTTTCTATATTTTCGAGATTTTTCTCCATAAGCTTTTGATAGGATCCCTGCGTACTTGGGAATATCACTGCTTTTCTTATGCCGTTACTCTTCATTTTCTCTTTTATCTCATTGAGAGTAGACCCATCAAAGTCTACACCTGAATGAGTATGAAAATCGATTATCATACACCACCGCCAAATCCTTTAACTTTTTCTTTATTTAGCTCTAGGTAAAATGTCAGGTAGTAACCGTCTCCTCTATCAAGATTAAGACTACGATATGCAATGTTTATCGTTTTATCTTTAGACTCTTTGAAATTTTCCGTCAGCTTGCGCCCAAACGTGCCAGGGAGCATTTTTCGATCGATAGAATACCCTGTTATTTGACCTTCAGTTACCCGTCTACTCAGATCTTCCCTTATTGTAAATTCAACCAATGGATTCTGTGTTTTCGTTGTGATTATATGTAAGCCGAGATCCAATGCGACGTCCACTCTTTCCTTTACAAGTTCTCTGTACAGGCCAAGACCTTGGAATTCACTCGAAACCACTGCTGCTGAGAGGTAAGCGATTCTCTCGGCATAATTTCCTGGGGAGATGTATTTTGAGCCTGCAAAACCTATCGCATTCTCGCCTTTATACAATAACAAGAAAAGATCATTACCTTTTATATGATTAAGGACCTCTCCTTCCGTCATACCACTTTGAAAAGTGTTTATTGTGAAGTTAACAATCTCATCTAATGTCTTTCTACTGAGCTTAGATGAATCCTCACTTTTAAGCTCGAAAATTTCCCCGCCACCGATAGATAGTTTTATCAAAAAGTTTCATTCCATACGTTTCCCTTTCATTTTCCATACTCTGCCTCCATTTTACACTTTATAGCAGAAAGTACCACCTTCCCGCTACCCGTTATTTTTGCATTCATGCCCTTTCCAAAGTCTATAAGGCCAAGCCGTCTAAGAACTCTAGCATTTAATTTCAAAGTTGACTGCCGTATATCGTACTTATCTTCAATAGATTTAAGAATGCTGTAAGCCGATTTGCCAGGGGCTCCCCCCAAGTTCCTTAAGGATTATGATCTGATTTCTATTCAAAGCTGTTTCCGCCAAAGACTCTATTGTCTTTTCGATTTGCCTTTCCATATAATTCTATATGAAAGCGGCTATATTTAAAACATTAGGGCAGTTTAAAATAACCTAGTAAAAAGATAAAAATCAGCACATCACAGCTTATCTGAACCCAAAGATTTGAAAAGACCAGATATGGCTACTTCAGATCCTCACTGGTTATCTTGTGTCCCAACTTTTCTGCCTTTGTAATAAGGTGCTCTTTCATCATCTTGTTTTCCGGCTTTATATGAATACCAAAAGGCTTCACTTTTATGCCGTTAGAAACAAGACCATGGATTTTATTTGGATTATTCGTCATGAGCCGCACGGATGACACACCTAGAATTTTCAAAATAGAAGCAGCTATTTCAAAATCCCTGTGCTCATTTTGATATCCAGCTTTGACATACTCATCGTATATATTGGCGTCTTTGCCAGTTTTCTTGTCTTTTCTCACAACCACTTTATCGCCTTTCCATTCAAAGGTGTTATTATAAGCGATCAGTTTTGCTTTTATACCATTTCCAGCCCCTTCTTGATTTAAGTAAATCAATATACCTTTTTTCTCCTTTGACATTTGTCTAATAGCAAAATCTAGTTCCTGCCTACATTCGCAATTAGAAGCATGAAAAAGCTCGCTAGTTCTACATGCTGAATGGATCCTCACAAGTGGATATTTATATGATCTTAATTTTTTCCCTTCAAACTTGCCCAATATTGCAACGTCATGCTCTTTTCCTGTGGCGTAATCACCAAAAACTAGGTAAGTCATCGGACCATAATCTGTTGGCAAAGAGGTCCTCCCCAATTCGACTAACCTAGACATCCTGGACTTTTTCAGCAAAGAGGACATCTCAGCTTCAACTTCCCATGGCTTCTCCCAGTTTTTATTCAAGTAGCCGAGAATCGTCAAAAATTCTGCAGTTTTCATAGATGTTAAGTAAAATCCTCAGAATTAAAGCTTTCCATTATAATGCTGTCCAAATCAAGAGGCTATAAAATTGACCCATTTAATATTCTAATCTAAAAATATCAATATAGCTGCCTTCATGTTCTGGTTCTAACTTTTTGCTATTATTACGCATCACGCTAGTATAAACTCTCTTATATCCATCGACTATAGATTTATAACCATGATGTTTTGTCGCGGATACGGAGAATTTCATACCACATGATATAAGGAATTGCAAATCAAGATCATTGATGCCATAAACGTATTTTAACATACCAGCATCTGCGCAGATCTCAACCCCTAATTTTAAGTCTTTGAAATAAAGCGTGGGGTCTTCGCCATAGCCCCTCGAGGAGTTCAACTCTAAAGCACCGTTTAAGTTAAATTTAGAGCCACCGCCGTCCCTAACCTTATAAAAACTATCTATAACTTTTCCATTTTGTATTATAGGCGCTGCATTGTAGAGTTTAAGACTTCCAGTATAGTACATAGCTGTACCAGGAATTATCAAGATATCTGAGCCAACTGAATGTTTCTTTATAGTGTTGATGAGTCTTGTGTACTCCCTCTCAGAGTACGGCACTTTAGGAACTTTTATAACTTTGATAAATTCCCCACCATTTAAATTTAATATCTTATATTTTGTAAGTTCTTGATGAGAAACATTAAACTTCTCTTTGAACTTTCCAAGTGGATACAATGTTGTCTTAAAATCTAAATTGCCCTCATATAACTGTCGTTCAAGTATCGCCTTTGCGTCCTTCGGTGCGTACTTGAAATCCTTGCTTACTTCAAACATGGCATCTAAAGTCTCGCCAGTGTCCTTTAATTTGAATTTGTCATAAGGTAAAACGTTAAGCTCATGCGTCAAGCTCCACTCCGGCCCTGCTATTATGTCTATGTCTTGAGCTTTAGCATACTCTATATTATCTATCACCTTATGTGGGTCACCAAAATTGTGCGTTTCAATGTTTTTCATCAATGCGATTTCTAAACTCAAAGCCATTTTTATTATTTGAAAATAGGAAGTATAAATATCTATCCATCTGATTTAAGTGAACTATCCCACCTTTATAGACTAGGCTTCAACAACCTCTTCGGCTTGTTTGGAGCTTATCGCTTCGACGGCAATGCTTGCTTTCACATGCGGGATACTTTTCAGGTAATCCAGCATGCTACTTGTAGAGGCATCATCTTCTGCGAGCATCTCCCCTATGTTCCATAGGGAAAGCCCTTTGATTTTTGTTACCATCGCTGCGCTTACATCCCTGTCTGAGGTATATCCACACAAAGGGCACGTGAATATTCTGTCGGACAATTTGAGCTGCGCCGATGTACTTCCAGCTTACGCAGGGGGACTTTCCGCTCGCAAGCGTTAAAGATTTTTAATGTGGAAAAACCACATATATTCAATGGGAGAAATAGGTAAAATAACAGAGCTTGTAAGCTCATCCAAAGTGAGCATTGAAGACGCAGTCAAAAAGGCTGCAAAGGAGTTCAGCAAAAAAGAGAAGGATCTGCGCGGAATAAAGATAAAGAATGTGTCTGCAATTATAAAAAATGGAGAAGTTGCAGAATGGCGCGTAAACATTAAGCTCTCATCTGAATTATAAAGCTCTATCTGATACGTCAATCGAAAAGAGAAATGCGCAAGGAGGGAATAATTAAGCCCTAGAAAGACCGCTAACATGCGTTTACAAATTACAAAATTTAAATATACGCAAATTATAACATTAGAATGAATAACATTAAATTTAACAGAAATGAAAGAGCGACACAATCAATTCTAATATCAATGCTTATAATTGTCGCTGCTTTCTTGGTAGTAATAATCTTTATTATGACTCATGCGCATACCACAGCTATAATTTCGCCACAGAACATTAATTTAGTGCTATTGAATGTGCCTACAAATGCAATTACATTGAACTTCTTGGACAATTCTATAACTGTAAATGGTAATGCAACGATAGAGGTACAAACGCAGGGGAACATAACATTTTTTGCGAATGGTAAAAGTATCCCAGTGGCCGGGTCCTATCACTATCTGATTTATGGCATGCAAGATCCGACAATATATATAAAACAAGGGTCATATGTAGAATTCGTCGAAGTTAACGTTAACAAGTACGGGTTTAATGACTTTGCAATTACAAATGATATAACACCGTACGCAAATAATATAAACCTCACAAAAACAAGCCCGCCGGAGTATATTTCCCCGGAATTGCCGCCCCCTGACTATTCAAA
This sequence comes from Candidatus Parvarchaeota archaeon, assembly GCA_023269965.1. Classification (GTDB taxonomy): domain Archaea; phylum Nanobdellota; class Nanobdellia; order Parvarchaeales; family Parvarchaeaceae; genus Acidifodinimicrobium. Next base: position 19,236 of record JAGDXU010000019.1, read on the forward strand.
TGCAAACGCACCAGTTTATCATTACAGCTACCTTATATTCAATGCAACCAATCCAGGAACTTACTATTATTTCTCAACAGTCTATCCAGACTTATTTTATGGAATGGAAGGAATGATAATAGTTGGAAGCTGACCATGGAAACTGTATCTAATAGCAAAATAAGCAGAAGGATAGTAATTTTGACAATCATAGCTATAATGATAATACTTTCTTATTTGATTTTAAGCCAAACTCTAGCTGAAAATGGGATCTTCAAGCTTATCCTTTCAATCTACTCAACTAGTAGTATAAATTCAAACCTTATAACATTTGATTATGCGCAGTACCAATGGCTTTCTTTACTGGCAGCTGGTGGACTCATATTTGCTGTGTTTATTTTCCTCATAGAATTTGTTGATATAGTTGTTTTAGTGACCAACAGAAACACAAATGCCCCTATGGCGTCTATACTTATAGATAAAAAGAGGAATCTACTGTTCTTTATACTTATAGTTTCAGCCGTTTTTATAGTGATTTCAGCGTTTAGCTTTGTGGTCTATGAGTTTTACCCCTCTATACTCTCCCTTACAATTGCCTCTGAGATCATAAGTTTTATAGGTTATGTGCTGCTTGGCATAGTAGTTATAAAATGGTCTGCTGATATTTGGAGGTTCATATGATCGCCGGAATTTATAGTCAAGTCATAAACACGTCCTTCTTGAATCCTTTCTCTTACTTTGCGACCACTGTTCTTGCATTTTTACTGTCTATAGTACTGCTAGCGGTTATGATTATTTTTATCAGGGATTTCCAAAAAAGGCCTGATCTATTGGTGGCAAGGATAAGGTTATACAAGAATATATGGATAATGTTTTTATTCATAATGCTTATTGATGTATTCTTGATTCTAGATGTCGTATACGTTCAATTCTTTAATCCACTAATGCTGATTTATACTTTCTGGTCATTGGGGTATATATCTTTAGGTTCGATAGTCGCATATATTCTTGCTATATGGTTTATGCTATATGTAATGGGGAGAAAACTCAAAACAAAGTAGACACATCCTTTTCAAAAAGATGGCACTTAACTTCAGCATTTCCAATCTTATGTTCCTTAACTTCTTTGTACCCGAATAAATCTATCAACAAAAGATCGCTGTTCTGTTTTATTTCTTTTATAGCATAAAAGCTTCTTATCTTATTTTTGTATTGATTGATCATCTTTGTCAACTGCTCTTTATTTATCCCACGTAATACAATTTTATCTCTTTCAGTCTTTAATTTAAATTTAGGCAGATTCAAAGGCTCAATAGTTCTTTTCAAATCAATAGCAACTTCGTTTATGTCCCAACCGCATATCTCAAACGACACTGGGCACACTCTATGATATACACAGCCTCTTACCTCCGAGTTGTACGGTCTTTCATAGTAAGGTATGTCATAATTTGCTTTTCTGGCAGCCACTGCCGTCAATTCTTTTGTATAGGGGTGCTGCGGGTTGTTTATTATCTCTCTTGTAGGCCCTCTCTCTTCTACGTTTCCTTTAAACATGACTAATGTATCACCAGCTATGTAATTAGCCAAAGCGATGTTGTGTGTTGTTATCAGCATGCTAATCTTAGTCTTTGAATTTATCCGCTTTAATATGTCTAGTATAACTCGTTGATTTATAGGATCAAGATTACTAGTAGGTTCATCCAAGAACAAAAAAACTGGGTTCGTGGCTATAGCCCTTGCAATACCAATCTTCTGTCTCTGGCCGTCTGATAGTTCATGTGGATATCTATGCAATATCTCATCCTCTATTCCGACATCCTTCTTCAATTCGTTAATGCGGCTAAATATCTGCTCTTCACTGTACTTTAAGATAACCATAGGCTCTCGGATTATATCATAGACAGTCTGTCTTGGATCCATAGAAGACGCAATATCTTGAAATAAAACACCTATCTTCTTTCTAAAATTGAAGAGCTCAGGTTTTGTTTTATTAAAAACAGAGTATTTTCTCTCTATCTCTTTTAATTTGTCTACATCATTCTTCAATAATGCGATCTCATATCTATTCACAACCCAATCTGGTATATCAAAAAAGACCTGGCCGCCGTCAGGCTTCAACAGTAGAGATAAAACCAAACCAAGAGTCGTTTTACCAGAACCATTCTCTCCAACGAGTGATACGATCTGGCCCTCTCTTATCTTTATGCTGATATTATTTATTGTCTGTATCTTGCTGCCGAATATAGCACCACCACTTTCATAGGTCTTTCTTAGGTTATAAGCTGCTATTCTCATATTTTTATCACACTCCGAACCAAATTTTTGGTATATTCATTGGATGGATTGTTTATTATATCAGAAGCATCACCTGCCTCAACTATGGCTCCATCTTCAATTACGACGATTCTATCGGCGAACCTGCTAAGCAAGGTAATATCATGCGCTATCAAGATCAAAGACAGATCAAAGTTCTTCTTTATTTTATTTAAGAGATTAAATAGTCTATACTGCGCTATCGGGTCTAAAGATGAAGCTGGTTCATCCATTATTATCACCCTGGGGTTGTTTATTATTGCTGAGGCTACCATAACTGCCTGCAGCATACCTCCAGAAAGTTGATTTGGAAACATTCTTAGAATGGATGTATCTAAGCCCATAAGACCAAGTATCTCACCAGCTAATCTATAACCTTCCTCATAAAGTAATCTCTTTAAAATTCGACTAAAACCTGGGATCTTCGATGCTAAACTCCTATTTGATATAATAAACCTCTGGAAACTATTGAGCCTTGTCCTACCTAAAGCCAAAATAAGATTCTTTTTATCTTCATCAGTTAAATCATCTCTCCTGATTATGCTTAATATCTGCTCTTTGACATATATGTTAAAATTTTCGTCTAAGAATTTATCCGCTCCATTATAGTCCTTCGCAGTTAATAGCTTCACATATTTTGACAAAATATCATTATTGAGTGCATCTCTTGATTCTATCCGCTTTATCAACCTGTCTTCGTCATGGAATAAAACTGACTCGAATATCTGATACCCAACATTCAAAAGAGGATCCAAATAGCTTGCCGCTTCTTGCGTTACCATGGTTATAAATCTGCCCCTTAATTTCTCTATGCCTTTATTTATCAGCGCATCATCGCTTTTTCTGTCATAGGGGCCACGTTTAACGCTTTTTACCAGCATATCCATGCCATCAATGCTTATACTACCGCTTACTATCTTTGCGTTTTTAGGTAGAAGGCCCATCAGCGTCATTGCAAAGGTACTTTTTCCAGAGCCATTGACTCCTACAAGACCGACTGTCTCATTAGTGTTAAGAGAGAAATCAACCCCTCTCAATATCTCCCTGCGGTCAAAGCGGGATTCAAATACAACTTTAAGGTTTTTCACCTTTACTAACTCTTTTTTCTCCATATGCTAACTGTGTATGGATCTAGCAGGTCAATCATGCCGTCTCCAATAAGATTCAATGATATAGCCAATAACACAATGAATAAAGATGGAATTAAAACCGCCCAGGGAGCTATCTGTATGTACTGAAGTCCAAAACTTGTCAAATATCCAAGCTCTGGAACGCTACTATTTGGAGCTAAACCTATGAATGCAATCGTAGCAAATGCACCTATCACCAAACCAAATGTAAGTGCGAGCTGAGATATAGAAGCCGAGATCACGTTTGGGAATACGTGATAAATGAGGGTTCTTGCGTCACTACTTCCGATCGCCTTTGAAGACAAAATCATATTTGAATTTTTTATAATAAGAGTAGATGATCTTGCATACTTAGCATAAAGAGGGAAAAATGCAAGTACTAAGGACAAAGATATCACGGTAAAATTTCTTGATATAGCTGCGCTTAACGCGATTACAAGGACTATATAAGGTATACTGAAGAATACGTCTGTAAGCCGCATAAGTATTTCATCAAAAATCCCCCCAAGATAAGCAGCTATCATACCAACAAAAGTCCCAAGCAAAGCCGCAAGTATAACCACTGGGATTGCGTATAAAACATCTATCCTTATGGCTTTAAGTACAGCAGTTAAAAGATTTATTCCAAGATAAGTTGTACCAAATGGGTAGGCTATAGATGGTTGGATGACGCCGACATTGAAGTTATAATCGGAGGACAAAGTATTTGGATTATGTATACCAATCAACCATGGAGAAAATTGAAGTACAACCGTATCTGCCAAGAAAAATAAAATTATTATCAAACCAGCAAGATGCATCTTATTTGAGGTAAATATCCTAAAGTAAAGGGATAGATTACGTATGAATTTCATCAAGTCGCTTTTTATTTTCATCAGAACCTCACCCTCGGATCAATCACCGCATAAAAGATATCTAACAATATAGTAGCTGATACAAATATTATACCAAATATCAAAACCGAATCAAGAACTGCGATTAGCTGATTGTTTATAAGCGATTGAGTGAGAAAATAACCCATTCCTGGGTAATTGAAAATTGTCTCTATAACCACTTCACCGCTCAATAAACCAGAGATCGTATAAGCGAAGAATGTGGCTGGCTGAAATATTGCGTTTCTTCTGGCATGAACTTTTATTATTTGCTTATCGCTTAGCCCTTTTCCTTTAGCTGCACTTATGAAATTTTTATCCAAAACTGATATCATTGAATTCCTAAGCATTATGATTACACCAGCTATAAAAGCCAATGCTAAGGATATCGCCGGTAAAAGCAATGATAAGAAAGCATTCCAAGCTATGACAAAGTTGCCATGTATCAAGGCATCGATAAGTAGTACGTGCGTTGGGTAGGATATACCATCACTAAACCATGTTACACCTACCATTAATAGAGGATTTATTTCGCCACTGAATGGAAGGATTTTTAGGTAAACCCCGAATATGATTATTAAAACGATCGCAAGTATGAAGATTGGAGCAGCGTAAAGATAGAAAGATGTGGCTTTTATTGTCAGATCAATAGCAGAGTCCTTATGCCTGGCTGAAAATACGCCCAAGAAAGTACCAATAAACCAGATAAGCACTGCAGCAAAAATCGAAAGCATAAGTGTATTCGGAAGGAACATAGTGATTGCATTGGATATACTCCCTTTATACACATTAGTGTTTACAAGTTGCGACTTTCCAGAGAATAAAGAGCTTAACCAAGAACCATATGCCAAAAGAAAGTTACTGTGAAGGCCGCCGATTATATAGTATAACAGAAAAACGAAAAGCGTGATGCCTATCAAAGTTGGAATAGCTATTATTAACCTTCTTATTATGTAGTGAGAGAGGCTCATAAAGGTATTTTTAACTTATGCTTTGTTCCACCAGAAGTACAAACTGTCTCCCCCGCCCCCGATCATTGGATTCTCCTGATAAGATATCTGATTATCATAGGGAGTAATATATGATTTTATAACCCAGAAGTTATTAGGCTGGAGGGTATAGGTATACATATATAAGTTTATAGCTAACTGTTCAACTTCTTTATAATCCTGCGCAGCTAATGTGGGTGACACCGCTGAATTAGCTGCTAAGATCATGCTATTTAATTCATTGTATAGAGAAGCTTGATTTTTGTGATTTAAAGAATCAAAGTATTGAACTGACCAACCATCCGCAGCTGGATACGCTCCATTTTGAAGGTAAATTGAATTGACAAAATCAGAGGGGTAAGGGAAGTCAGCAGCCCACCCAAGCTGGTATATTGGAAATGGATTCTGACCGGGTACCATATAGCCTATAATAGTTGAGAAAGGCTCATATATTACGTCTATATTGATATTTGGATCTATTTGGTGAAGTGCCTGCGCCCACATTTGAGCCCCATAGAAATCAGTAGTATCTCCTGAGGAAACTACTATCGGGAAATTTACTGTTATATTGTATTCACCTGAGGACAAAAGAAGCTGCTTAGCATATGATAGGTTGAAGTAAGACACATTTGCTAATTCATCTGCAGGGGAATAGTAAGGTAAGCCATTGATTATAACATCTGGGTATGTGCTTCCGAAGTTAAATCCGTATTTACGATTACCAAGTATGCTGTTTATATATTCTGTGTAGTTAAAAGCATAATCGAATGCCTTTCTCACATCCAAATTTACGAAATAATTTGATGGGATAGTGTACGATCCAAGTTGCTTTAGAGCAGTTTCACTGATGTTTAGATTGAATGCGAAGAAATAATTAGAAAGCGTTGGGAACTGATAGATCTCGGTCGTACCTTGCGCTTCCATCGTCTTCAATGCTGGGAAATAGCTTGGAGGCAATCCATTAACTATATCAGCTTGACCAGAAGCAAATAGATCGTAAGTCGTTTGAGGATCTTTTACCCAATCGATTACTATGGTATCATTTACAGCTGGTATCCCGGGTACTCCCTTGAAGTAAGGATTCGGCGCCAAAACAACAGATTGACCAGGTATGTAAGTCTTAATTTCATATGGGCCCGAAGCCACGGGGTCATATTGGACCTGTAGATTGTAGTTCCCTTCGTTTGCATAGGATGAATACTGCAGGAAACCGGATGGAGTAAAAGTTATACCAGCTCCAACAGAATTAAGCCACTTCGCGTCTAATACGCCTGCACCAAGTGAGTCAGCAAGAGCTTGGTAAAACAATGTAGGCACAGTCGGCTTAACTAAGTGAAACGTTACTGTATTTGTCTGATTATTGTAAGTAACTGCATTCATTATGCTGGCGAAGGATTGATTTACATTAGAAGGTGTTATTATTGATACGCCTTCAGTGACATTTGGAACCATATATTGGGCTAATATCCAGTCAGGAGTGGTCGGCTGTCCGCCCACAAATAAAAGGTTTCTTATCACAGAGTACCAAACATCATATGCGGTCAGCGGGTCCCCATTTGAGAAATATAGACCGTTTCGTATTTGGAAGGTATACTGAGTGTAATTATCAGCTATCTCACCATTTGAAACTGACGGAATCTGGCTAGCTATGTACGGGATAAATGATGTAGAACTTGAGCCATTGTATTCCAACAGAGTACCAATTATATTTGCTATAACCTCAAAGCCAACCGTTTCATAATCTATCTGTGGGTCAAATGAATAAGCTCCACCTGGAACATTTTCTGCGACTGTTATAACACCTGGATTCGGAACTGTACCGCTGTACTTGAAAATAGATAAAACTGATGATGGAGAGTTTACGACTATATCCTGGGTGTATGTAATGCTGTAAGTCTGGTTATTCACGGCGTTAGTTGTAACCACTGTGATCTTCAAAGGATAAACGCCTGTTGATGATAAAAATATTTTTATTGGATTAACCGATGGCGCCAAAGTCGAAGGATTTGCATTAAATGACTCACTGGTCCCATTACTGAATGTGATTATGTACCTGGTTATTGTGAAATTAGAGTCTAGAGGCGGCTGTAGGAAACCCATATAAACATACGCATAACTACCTAAATTGAAAACTGGTGCGTTACTCGAATTGAAGGATAACACTGGCTCTGAGATATACTGAGATATTGAGCTATTTATTGCCGGCGTTACTTGTATTGGAAGTAGAAGTGAAGAGTATAAAAGTTTCCCGTCTCTGTACTCAGACACATAGCTTAAAAATTTACCCCCAGTCTGGTAGGCGTAACTTATCTGCACAGTATTGCTGTTCGCTGTTGTATTTATCACCTTCCCATCACCTGGATAAAATGAAATTGTATCGCCAGGCTGGGTATTGTAGACGGTGAACTTTGTATTTTGGCCCTGTGAAACTGTAAAGGAATTGACAGCTAAGCTGATCGGAGAAACCTGATGAACTGGCAATACAAAGTATGAATAAGCGTAATAAGCTGCTATTACGATTAAAATCGTGATAAGTGAGGCGTAAATATATTTACCGATAGGTCGGTTTTTCTTTGGTGGTATCTGTGCAGCTGGTCTTGGGGACGGTTGCGGAGCAGGCTGCTGAACTGGTGGAGGTGGTACCTGTGCTTGAACTGTGGGCCGCGGCTGAAAATTTGGCTGCGGGATTAAAGGAGGGAAGTTAAAAGGTGAGGGATTTGAAGGCTGAGGGGACTGTTGAGGGTATGTTGGATTCTGTTTGGATTGAGCGGTATTATTGGTTTGCTGGTCTTTTTTGTTTATAAAGTCCATATATTGCCTATAACTTATATTCTCATTAAGTCAAAGGCTATATTTAAATATTGTTTTGTAGATTCAGGAAATAGAACGAACAGTGTATTTCAGCCTTTTAGTAGTTTCCATGAGAGGACTACGCTTATTGTAGTAATTCCTATCGCAAATATACCTAGATATAAAAATTCATTAAAAAGACTTGTAGATATCGGAATATTCAAAAGAAGGTTTCTGCCGATATTGATTGCAAAGCTAACCGGGTTAACACTTGCGATTGCTTGAAGCCATGACGGCATGAATTTTGTTGGAAAGAAAGCGTTGCTCGCGAATAGAAGTGGTAGATTCAATAGATTCACCACCATCATTTGAGACTGCCAGTCTTTTGATCTTAAAGCGAGCAAAACAAAGAGGGAAGACATACCAAAACTCAGCAAGAAAAGTGCGAGGAAAGTAAGCAGTATTCCTCCAACAGAAAGATGGGCAACAGACATTCCTAACAGGATAGCTATCACTAAAACCACGACTGCCTGCACCAGAGACCTTATGGTGCTGTTCAAAATCTTAGCTATGACTATTGAACCCCTCGATACGGGAGTGCTCAATATCTTATCAAGAAAACCGAAACGTCTATCCCATACAATGGACATGCCACTCATCATCGAAGTGAATAGGACAATAAACGCAAGCATACCAACTGCTAAAAATGAAAAGTAATCAGTAGTTCCAAAGGCACTCGTCATAAACAGTGTACCTATTGAGTTCAGAACCTGCTTTGGTATATCAAGTGCAGTTATATTTATTGAGCTATTTGAGAAGATAGCTCCTAAATTCATAGCTTTTCCGAACAGTCCGAGCCATATCACTGGTTGAACCAGTGACATTATCAGCAGAAGAGGAACCATATACCACTTCTTCAAATCTCGGTTAGTCAAGGACCAAAGGCTCCTGAGGAAGTATGCAAAACTAGACAATCTTCTTTCTTTTTCCATATTCAGGCCCTGCTCATCCTTATAGTTCTCCTCATGGCAGCTACATCCTCTCCGCTGCTTTCTTCATCTCTAAGAGATCTGCCGGTGTAATCAAGATAAACCTCATCCAATGAAGGTTTTTTAAGGCTAAGTCTATCTACAGTGTATCCATTCTTAGATAACATAGATATAAGTTTAGGGGCCAACTCTTCCGACTTCCTTGTTTTTATCCTGTAATAATCATTAATTTTCTTAGCTTCCAATACGCCTTGTGTGGATTTTATGCGGTTCAAAACCTTAGAATCACTATTCTTTATTGAAAGCTCAATTATGTCCCCGCCTATACTCTGCTTAAGTTCATCTGGGGTGCCTATCTTTATTATCTTGCCATGGTCTATTATAGCTATTCTGTCGCACAAAGAATCCGCTTCTTCTAGGTAATGGGTAGTTAAGAAAAGCGTCATCTTATACCTTCTTTTCATCTCCTGGATATATCTCCATACGACCGTTCTTGTCTGTACATCTAATCCTAAAGTAGGCTCATCCAAGAACAGCACCTTTGGATGATTTATCAAACCTATCGCAAGCTCTAATCTTCTCCGCATCCCGCCAGAATACGTGCTAACTTTCCTTTTTGCGGCCTTTGAAAGCTCTACTACAGACAGTAAATCAGCTATACGCTTCTTGGATTCAGATCTGGGTAGCCCATAAAGATCAGCTATAAGCAGCATATTGTCATAACCGGAAAGATCTTCATCCGCAGTATACTCCTGGGGCACGACACCTATCATAGACCTTACAGTGTTTGCTTCTTTAGTTATGCTATGGCCAAGTATAACTGCCTCTCCAGATGAGGGTGGTATCAAAGTAGTCAGCATCTTTATAGTGGTGGTTTTCCCGGCTCCGTTCGGTCCTAAAAATCCAAATATCTCGCCTTCATATACAGAGAAGCTAATACCATCTACAGCTTTGAGCGACTTAAAAGACTTTGATAAAGCGTTTACATCTATCACTTTGTTTTGCATTTACTATCTCATATTTTCAGTATTTAAAAATCTATCGGTTTTAGATATCTAGTTAAGATATTAAATCTCACCTTACTACTTGCTTTGATGATTTGGCCCTCCATACAGAATTCAATTGAGGCTATAATTATTATTTCAGTGATATATATCAACGCCTTACGCTCAACTTCATATCTCTTAAAAGTTTTATTACTGGGATAAGAAGTATCTGGAAACTACCGACTATGAAGAAATACACACCCACAGAATAATCATTTCCAGGCAGAAATTGAATGCTCCCAAGAAGGAACTCTAGCCCTATCATTAAATCATTTATTAAAGAGACTCTGGAGTAAAATTTCATAGCATTGGAATCTCTTTGCACTTTTCTAGATGACTTATGCCTTTTATTCATTTCTATCACTACAAATTTGATATTTAAATAATTCAAAAGAGAATATTTTTATTGTTGGTTTAATTGTGATATCTATGAATTTGTACATTGAATTCGAAGCGGCATGGGGCATATTCGAAACATTGAATGTTGCGCTAGTCACTCTTTTTTCCATTGTATTGATATACATAATACTGAAAAAGAAGGAGAGCAAAGTTCTCTTTTTTGCGTGGGCTCTGGACCTTAAAAAGTCTAAAAGCGATATGGATATATTGCTTATTGCTATGGCTTTATTCATTATTGTCTTCTCTATATTTTTCTTCGGAGAGCTACTGAATCAACTTCCACTGGTGATTTTATCGCAGATTCTCGGTTTAATATCATATATATTGGTATCTTATGTCATCCTTAGATGGGCAAAGGTATTTTTAAGGTTCATGAAAAAGGTGAAATATGCTACTAGAAATTGAGGGCGTAATTGCGCTTATAGTGGGAGCTTTCGTGTTTTCGTCGATGATAAAGTTCATAAAAAGCTTTTACAAAGATACAAATCTAGCAATATCGAGAATAAAGCTTTCACCTACTACGCCAAAAGCATTCATCCTGTTCTTGTTGTCTAACCTGGTGCTTTTGATCCTGTACTCTTTATCCGCAGGTCAAGACAACATAAAATATGGATTACTTGGGGTTATCCTCTACACAGCAATATTTGGATACTTCTTTTTTATGCTCTATCGTATAGTGAGCGGCAGAAGGCTCAATTTGACTTAGATGCTAAAATGAAAGGTATACTGTAGCCACAGTATTTGCATTTGCCATCTTCTGTTATATTTACTTCGACTGTGGAAAAAGCATTACGCCTTACAACAACCTTTCCGCAGTTAGGACAGAAAGTATTTTGTCTTTCGTCTCCAAATACATTGCCAAGGTATACATACTTCATACCTAGACTTTTAGCTAGATTGTAGTGCTTTTCTAGAGTCGATAAGCTTGTCTCTGGAAGATCTAAAAGTTTATAATCCGGATGGAATCTCAAAAAACTTATAGGTAAGTCCTCCCCAGCTATATCTTTTATCGCCAGGATCATAGATTTAGCATCGTCTAAATTATCACCTATCTTAGGGACCACAAGATCGGTGATCTCTACGTGAATATTTTTATTAAGCATGCTTTTTATTGTATCAAATATAGGCTCGACGCTTGTTACAGATATATATCTCCTGTAAAATTCATTGTTACCGTTACCTTTAAAGTCAATTGTAGCAAAATCCAAGAAATCACCAAGAATCTCAACGGTCTCGGGCGTTTCATACCCATTAGTGACAAAGATATTTATGAGCCCTTTCTTCCTCGCAAGCAACCCTATGTCCCTTGCATACTCCAAGAATATAGTCGGCTCATTGTATGTGTATGCTATGCCCTTACACCCATACTTAACTGCTAGTTCAACTACTTCTTCTGGGGTCATGTCTGTACCTGACACCTTCCTCCTTTGACTTAAATCCCAATTTTGACAGTACTGACATGCAAAATTGCAGCCAGTTGTGGAAATAGACAGTATATTACTGTTTGGAAAGGCGTGTAGAACTGGCTTCTTCTCTATAGGGTCTATACCTAAAGATTCAATCTTCCCATATGCAAGGAGTTTCATCTTTCCATTCTCATTTTTCCTTATACCACAGAATCCTACTTGGCCATCCTTTAGAATACAACGTCTAACACACACATCACATCTTAAGCTGCCATTTGGCATCTTATGATATAGTTCAACGCCCCGGTTCCCCATATATCCAAAATGAATAGAACTCATTTATATAGTCTATCTCTTCAAAGAGATCATAGACGCATAGCCGACTACAAATTTACCGCTTGTGCCACCGGAACTGGAATCATCATGTCTTATCAACTCAATTTTTCCGGATAGATACTTCGTCAGAAGCATTAGTATGGCGATACCACCATAGCCGCATGCTGTTATATTCTCTTTTTCTATTACATCATAGAATCCATCAATATTCAAGGAGGATATCCTTTCTATCAAATCCATATCTTTCTTGTAGGTGATACTTGATGGTTCATAGTGGTTAAAATCTGAGCTGATTATTAGGACCGCTCCGTCTATGTAGTTCTTCAAAACTTCGGCTATCATTGCCACAGTGGCCTTTGATTGATCTGCGAGGATTATAGGCACAATAGAAAAGTCATTCTTCACGAAATACTTGAGAAATGGGAGCTGTACTTCCAAAGAGTGCTCCTTTGCATGCTGTTCATTTGAGATCTTAAAGTTATCATATTCACCTAGCTCACGGACTATTTCTTTGTCGACTTTAACAGGGCCAAAAGGGCTGTCCCAAGAGTCATTATCATCTAGATAGACAGTCCCATACATGCAGTCATGACATGGACCGATGAGTATGAACCTCTTAATCTTCCCTTTCAGCTGCTTATATGCTGAGATAGCTGTTAATCCAGAATACTGATAACCGGCATGTGGCACAATCAATCCGATTAAAGAACTATATTTCACCTCCTCCTTTATCTTGTTTTGACCTGCGGATATAAAATTTAGAATTTTAGTTCTGCTTTCTGGATAGAAAGACCCAGAAAAAGCCATCTCTCTCATATTGATATATTGTATGTACTTGCTTAAATTCATTCAAATTACCAGGCAGAGATTACTTCTTGTCTATAGAGAGGATCAGTTTCTTGGCTTTGGAATAGAAAAATTGCTTCGTGCCTTTAACCCCGGCTAAGCCACGCTTGACTGCGTCATCCGCTACCGCAGATGCAACCCTTGGATATATGTCTTTTTCCATCATATTCGGGATGATGTAGTTCTTGCTTAAACCCTTAGTCTGCGCGAAACTTGCGAGTTCCTCTGCTGCGGCGATTGCTGTGAAATCATCTATCTTTGACGCTCTTGAATCAAGAACTCCCCTGAATAACCCTGGAAATATGAGGCTGTTATTTACCTGATTTGGATAGTCCGACCTTCCAGTAGACACTATATAAGCGCCTGCTTTGTAAGCCTCTTCTGGGCTTATCTCAGGTATTGGGTTTGCATTTGCAAAAACAATCGGTTTATCGTTCATTCTCTTTATCAAATTTGGTTTTATTGTCCCGGGTGCGCTAAATCCAACCACGACATCAGCACCATCAAATGCTCTTTCTAACGTGCTTATTTTTTCTATGTTTGATTTAAAAGCTATATCATATTTCCACTTGTTCTTTAGCCTTAATTCATCAATATCTTCTCTATCAGAAAACAATGGACCCTTGCTATCACTAACGATGACTCTTTTCATATTTACACCATAGCTACTTAACACCCTGAAAAGAGCGATATTTGCTGCACCAGCCCCTATCAAGACTATCCTTGCTTCCTTAAGGTCCTTTTCAACAAGCTTTGCTGCGTTTATCAACCCAGCCAAAGCAGCCGCTGCAGTTCCTTGCTGATCATCATGCCACACCGGGACTTTTAGCTCATTTTGAAGGCGCTCCAAAACTTCAAAACAGAATGGTGCTTCAATGTCTTCAAGGTGTATACCCCCTGCCGTAGTTGCGATATTTTTGACCACGTTCACGAATTCATCGACGTTTCTCGCAGATATGGGTATCGGAACTGCATTTACCCCGCCAAATTTCTTGTATATAAGCGATTTGCCCTCCATCACTGGAAGAGAAGCTAAAGGACCAACATTCCCCAACCCCAGAACCCTTGTTCCATTAGTGATTATAAAGATAGTGTTCCATCTCCATGTTAAATCCCAAGATAAACCATCGCTTTTGCTTATAGCTGTTGACACGGCTGCTACACCTGGCGTATAGAAAATGGACAGATCATCAAGCGATCTCACATTAACAGTAGTATCTAACTTTATTTTACCGTGTGATTTCTTAGAATAGTATATCGCTAGCTTTGAATAATCTTTTTTCTTCATAGGGGCAGATAATGTTTATAACAAATCAACAATATAAAACTTACTATGCATATGGAATTAAATAGTGATCAAAAGAGACAGATAGTCGAAATCGCTAAAGAAGCTATAAGTTTATATGTCAAGGAGAAAAGGAAACTAGATTTAGGCTATGTATCAAAGAGGATACCAGAGCTTTTCTACATGAAAGAGGGAGTGTTTGTAACTATATACAAATTAAAAGAGCTGAGGGGCTGCATAGGTTTTACGTATCCTGTTGAGGCATTCGGAAGCGCCTTAATTGATTCAGCAATCCTGTCTGCTTCTGAGGACCCAAGGTTTGATCCAATTCAGCCAGAAGAATTAAAGGATTTGAAAGTAGAAGTGAGTGTCTTGGAAAAACCAGTGATAGTGAATAAGGATAATATAGAAAAGGAGATAAAAATTGGAGAGGATGGCCTAATAGTCTCATCACCGTTTACCTCCGGATTGTTGCTGCCACAAGTCGCAATAGAGGAGCAATTCGATGCACTATCCTTTGTCGAAGCTACATGCTTGAAAGCTGGATTAAGTAAAAACGCTTGGAAAGAGAAAGAAACCAAACTGTTCAAGTTCAGAGCTTGCTACTTCAGTTGATTGTGTACTAAAATTCTATGGCGGTAAAGCTAAATGAGCTATGTATGCTGAATAGCCTATATACAACCATAGTAAGGCTGCGAGTATGAATAGCACACTAGCTAAAATCAATAAGCCTTTATTCTTCGGATAATACAAAAGTGGGGCAGCAAACAGACCACCGAGTCCAGTCATAACGAAACCGATCATCGCAAAAAGTGGGGCATCTGTCATGCCAAGGTTATATATCTGCGCGCCTATCACTATAGACATTATAGAACCCAACACGCCGAATATCACAATGCTATCAAATGCCCAGCGTTTTTCGATTGCGAAGCCGATAGCTAACAGGATTATACTGAAGAAAAGCATTGGCTCACCGAAAGCGATATTATAGCTTCCAGGCAGAGGCCACATTAAAACCATTGGCAAGGCAGTTATCAAACCAAGGAAACCAGTTATAAAGAAACCAACCGTATACCTAGAGTACTCTTTTGGCTTACTAAGCTTCCAGAGAAATAAAGTCAATGTGAACAAACCTGCAGCCAAATCTATCAGCATTATTGTTAAGTAATCTACGAATACCATAGAAATAATTATATCACCCCGCTATATAAATTTAACTAATCTTTATTTTATACTACTAATTAAGTATTAATATATAATAAAATCTATAAGCTTATTTGACATGGATAAATATCAAGAAGCGTATTCAAGATTAGAAAGGGCACTAAATGAGTTCAATAAAAGAGAACTCTCAGATACCTCTTATTTCGCAGTCTACAAGCGAGCAAACATGATAGATGATTACATATCAAAATATGAACTGAAACAGTTTAATGACGAGGAAAAACAGATTTCACTGGGGAGGGGGTATGGGATTTCTGCTAAATTCAACAGAGTATATTTCAAATCTGTCTGTGTCGCATACTATGATGAAAACCTGAAGAAGACCCTGATAGACTTGGACTTTATGAATAACCCAAACACAAAGGAGAAATATCTCTTGTCAATTCTAATAAAGATCAACAAATATATCGGAAGAAAAAGATTTGCAGAGCATCAGCAAGAGCTTCGATTAAAAGCGGATAAAAAGAAAGAACTTAATAGATACAAAAACAATTATTGAAATGATAGGCGCATTGTTGACTGGAAAATATGAGCAAGGGATGGATATCCTGTTCCGTAAGAAGCTAGACAAAATAAACAACGTACAAATCGGCTTATCCGCTATAAACGACGATTTGATTGTATATGCTACAGATTATCCAGATTCTATTAAAGGCCTGATTAAAACCCTCTCAATTTGCGATTATGTGATTTATGCGCCTTCAGTCGAAATAAACGCAATAGACGCCGAGCTGGCTTTAGCAATAGAATTTTCAGAAGTGAAAGAGGGTGTAATGCTTATCGATGAAGCAATGGACATCCAGAAGGTGGAACGACTATTGGGGGATTTGAAGGTCTCTAAGCTGAAAAGAGTGGGTCTATCAGGGGTAAAAGAGTTGAATTTTCAACCTATTGAAAGAGCAAATGGAAAGAATAGATATGTCTCCATAGACAAATATTTTTTAGTCAGAGGTATAGGGAGTGTTTTGATAGGATTTGTATTTGGTGGCGCTGTGAATAAGAATGACAAGCTATTTCTATTGCCTTCTGGAAAACAGGTAACCATCAAAAGCATACAAGTGATGGATGAAGATAGAAAGGAGGCCCTTGCCGGTGAACATGTAGGACTTGCATTAAACAATGCGACAGAAAAAGACATGGAAGACAATTATTGCCTTTCTGATTCTAAAGATATTTTTGATAAGTTCACAGCGGATATAGAGATGTGTAAATTCTATAATCGCGACATAAACAATTTGGATCTGGCGAGCGCTTTCTACGACAAAGAACTTAATCTAAAAATAGAAACAAAAAACATGAGGAATATCTGCTCCTCAAATGAGAAGATACCGCTAACAGACAGTTTACTGCTAATGGACCCAAGCTTAGGAAAAGGTAAAAATAGGGTCGTCGGCAAGCTTTACAACTTAAAGCAGATGTAAGCAACTCACAGATCTGAAAGATTAATCTTCTTATCCTTCTTTTCTTCTAAGTCTCTGATTGTCACAGTGCTAGTTTTCAGATCTTTATTCCCAACTAGAACTGCATACCTTATCTTCTTGCTGTTGCAATAGGCTAAGGCCTTTGAAAGCGACAAGTCGCTTAAAAGCAAATCAGCAGCCTTGCCATTAGCTCTTAAGCCCATCGCAATCTTTATCGCTTCTACATCATTGTCTATCGATATTACACAGAATTTATCTGAGAACTTTTCTTTAAAATTCCCCTTGAAAATCTCGAATATCCTTTCAAAACCTATAGCGCAGCCAGTCGCGGAAAGATCACTGTTAAACTGCTTGCTGAGCATGTCATATCTCCCTCCGCCAGCGATGGTCCCCTTGTAAGGGCCAGATTCAGCTATGAACTCAAATATATTTCCATCATAGTAAGCCAAGCCACGCACTAATTTCCTATCTATAACATAATTCTTTATTCCGTATTGTTCTAGATATTTCACGAGATCATTCAACTCCTTCCCCCCAATATCACTCTTCACATCCAATTTTCCAGCTATGAAATCTATTATCTTCCGACTTTTGTCCTTCCCTACAATATCTGCGATAGACTTTTCGATGCTTTCCAACCCCACTTTATCGATCTTATCCATCTCCCTCATAACCTGCAGGCCGGCTTCAAATTCCACGCCAAATGAATCAAGCATATCCTGAAGTATCTTCCGGTTATTCAAGTGTATTTTGTAATCTGTTATCCCGATAGATTTTAAGGTAAAATCAATGCATGCTATTATCTCTGCGTCATAGAAAACTGATTTGCCGCCATAGATATCTATATCGGCTTGTATAAACTCTCTAAGTCTACCCTTAGCCACATCCTCATATCTCCATACACTCCCAATGCTGTAGGTTTTAATTGGTTTTATCAAAGATTTATTGTTAGTGATCGCTCTCATCTTGGAAACTGTCTGCTCCGGTCTCAAAGCCAGCTTCTCACCTTTCTTGTCTTCAAAAGAGTATAGCTGGTTTTCTATCTCGGGGCCAGATTTATCTGTGAAAAGCTGCAAATACTCTAAAGAGGGAGTTTCTACCGGCTCGAATCCGAACAACGAGTAAGAGCTTCTAATCTTCTCCAGAAGTTGCTGCCTTAGCACAGCCTCAGCACCGATGAAATCTCTAGTACCTTTTATTCTATTAACCATAAACAAGAAAACCCCCTCTTCGCTTAAATAAGTTCACAATAACCATATCAAAAGCCTCCCTACACCAGTGAGCTTAAGAGTGCGGCCTCTCAATTGCCTTGAACCAAAATCTACAAGGCCCATCCTTTTCAGTGAATTTAAGCGTTCCCAAAGAGCTGACTTAGACAGTCCACCTCTTTCGTATTTAAGAGCTACAAACCTAGTCGCACTTACGCCTTCATCCAAAGAATAAATTTCAAGCAAAAGCGATTTTTGACTTGCGGATAACCTCTCTTTAACTAATTTAGAAATACAATCTAATAACTCAGTTTTCTTTGTGCCGACAAAGCTGCGTAGATCGAAGCTTATTAATGTCTCTGGATGTACTAAGTGAGCTGAGCGCAGCACCAGAGCTCCTTATCGTTACACCATTTGATTTTACAGTATAATCTAAAACCATAATTATTATATGATTACGGCATTATAAAAAGATTTTGTCCGGAAAAAATCGTACTGTGTGAATTTCGAAAACAGAAGAGGGTAAGATCGAAACTATATTGATCTAAATTCTGAGATGCGTTTAAAAGCAAGCAGCTTTATCCTATCCATCAAAAGTAAGAACAGCACACTAATTATCAGAACCAGCAGCATCGCGTAGAGACTTATCGCAGTCATAAGTATCCCATAGTACGAAAGGATGGCTGCAATAGCTATTGAGGTAATTATCTGGGAAAGAACAAAGATGCTAGGCATAGAGGACCAAAAGCTTCTCCTCTCTCTCATCGATAATGTCATAAGCTCCATTGATGCGATAAATATCAGGAATATGAAGGTCTGGAACTGCGCGCTCGGTAGTTTCATAAAGTCAAGACCAAAATAAGCCAACACGGTCACCTGTGTAATGGCTACTATTCCGAACATTAGAGAGACAAGGAAAACTACCTTTATGTTCCAAGTATCGGGATGGTTTGAATAAAGCTCATTGTCCGTCGAAAGGCTTATGCTGCCTATATCACTTAGGAAAAGTGCCAAGATAAGTTGAATTGAGCGCATAGGCAGGAATCGAAGGATAAGAAAGAATATCGATAAGAAAATCGATGTTTGAAGTACCCTGGATACTTTCTTTAGAGTGTATGTAATCATTCTCTCAAATATCGATCTACTCTCTTTTATTGCATTGACTATTGGTTCTATTCCATCGGATGTGAGCACTATGTCAGCAGCACTCTTTGCTACGTCTGTTGCATTTGACACTGCTATTCCCACCTCAGCCTGCTTCAAAGCAGGCGCATCGTTTACGCCATCACCTGTCATACCTACATGAAATCCACTGTCTTGAAGGGCTTTTACTATGGTGTATTTATCCTTTGGATAAACTCCAGCAAAACCATCTGCTTTTGTAACAAGTTCGGCTATCTCTTTTTCACTCTTACCATTCAATGCACTGACATCAAGTATATTCTCACCTATATCCACTTCTTTTGCTATCGCTTTCGCTGTGTTCTCATTATCACCTGTCAGCATCTTTACATTTAGATTTAAAGATCTAAGTTCATCTATCAGCTTCTTGCTGTCTTCTCTTGGCTTATCATTCATTGGTATTACACCAACAAAGCTCCATTTATCCGCTTCCCCGTATGCGACACCGATAGTTCTGTATCCCTTGGAAGCCATCTCATCTATGTTTGAATTTATCTTGCTTTTGTCACTGGCTGATAATTTACACCTTTCCATCACAGACTCTGGGAATCCTTTGAGGACTGTTATTTCTTTACCATTGAAAGAAACCAATGCGCTGGAGGTCTTAGTGGATGGATCAAACGGCTTAAAACTCTTCAGTTTATAGTCTTTAAGGTCAATCTTTCTCTCTTGAGCTCCATGAATTATAGCAAGATCTATCTGATCATTGTCTTCTACCCTCGACGCTAAAGCAGCATATCTGAAAACATCCTCCTTTGAAAACTTGCCATACTCAATTGGGTCTGAAATAGATAACTGATTCTTAGTTATCGTACCAGTTTTATCGAGACATATAACTGTCATCGTTGACGCTTCTTCGATCGCTTCAAGCTTTGTGACAAGGATATTCTTTGAAGACAGCCTTTCGGTACCATAAGCCATCGCTACTGTGAAAGCCGCAGGAAGAGCCACTGGCACAGAAGTCAAAAGAATAAGCAGGGAGAAAGGGATAACAAGAAGAAGCTGTATGCCAAAGAGATAAGAGCCTATAAATATTGCACCTATAAGTCCGACATCAAGAAACAGGAGATACTCAAGTATTCTAAATATACTAGCTTCCAAGTGAGTCCTTGTCTTTGCAATCTTCACAAGCTCAGCAGTCTTTCCAAAGGTCGTGTTCTTACCTGTAGATATAACCACCGCAGTAGCCTCACCTTCCCGCACAATGGAAGAGGAGAAAACAAGCTCGTTTATTTTCTTGTCTACTGGCAGCGATTCGCCTGTAAGCATTGATTGATCAACGGAGAGATAGTCACTCTCTAATATCTTACAGTCTGCGGGAACTATGTCACCGAGTCTAATCCTGATTATATCGCCAGGAACTATGAATTTAGATTGAACTGTTTTCCAATTCCCATCTCTTTCTACTTTCACTAGGACTGAAAGCTTGCTCTTAAGGAGCTCAAGAGTATTGTCAGCCTTGTATTCCTCTAGAAATGAGGTGATTCCATTGAATATAAGCAGTCCGATGACTATGTAAGCATCAATGTACTTGTTTAGGAAGATTGAGATAACTATTATTATATACAACATCAATGGGATCGTACCTACGAACTTAGAAAGAAATTTTATAATTATGTTCTGCTTCTTAGTTTGAATCTCATTAAAACCATAATCTTCTAATCGTTTCTTCGCTTCACTCTCAGAAAGCCCATCCTTTCCACTGTTCAGTTGCTTAAATACCTCTTCTATACTTAATCTTTCAGCGGTTTTCTTATCCATGACAATGTGTCTATATACACTTTCTACAATTAAAACAATATGGGCCCAAAGGGAATCGAACCCCTAACCTTTCGCACGTCAAGCGAACGTCGTAGCCGTTGGACCATGGACCCTTATAGATGAAATAAAAGATTATTATTTAAATAATTGCTGTGTAGATGTTAACACAAAGATAAATTCCATAAGTTCAAAATTAGGATCCGTAGCTTAACCCGGTAGAGCGGTTGGCTCTTAACCAACTCGTTGGGGGTTCAAATCCCCTCGGATCCACTTTTAATGATATTGCCCAACTACCTCTGCACCTTTCACAACCCTCTGTCTAGCAAATGCAGAAAGGATAGCTCCGATTACCAAAAGTAATATACTTATGTAAAGCGCAGATTTTAAGCCCTGCATAAATGAGGAAGATATAAGCTTTGGAATAAATTTACTGGATTCAATCAGACTTAAAGTGCTGATTGGTATAGAGGAGATTATTGATTTTGGCAGCTGTGAAAGAAAAGTGGAGATTGGATTTATACCAAGAAAAGAAGCGAAGAGAAAAGAAGATGCTGGTACACTTGAAAGCTCTGAAGTAACACCTGATGGCAAACTCAAAGACGTGGCTTGGCTTGAGATGGAAGAAGGTAGAGAGTAAGAGAAAACTGTTATTAAGATAGTGAAGAACAAAACCATACTTATCATCTGGCCTACATTAGCAAATGTAGTCCTTATTCCATTTCCAACTCCTCTCTCCTTCCAGTTTAACGCATCCATCGTCCTCTTTGTATTGGGAGCGGCGAATAAACCGTTCCCTACACCTATCAAGAACAAAACAGCTGCAAAAGACCAGTATGAGAAATTAGCTGGGAAAGTAGCAAGGAAGAACAAACCTAAAGCTGAGATTAGTAGGCCTGAGGTTGCAAATACCCTCGCACCGAATCTGTCGGTCAGGGCACCGCTTATTGGCCCTAAAGCAACAAAGCCGACCATAAGGGGCACCATGTATATTCCTGCCCAGAAGGGTGTCTGAGATATGCTGTATCCATTCAGTGGTAGATATATCCCTTGAAGCCAGATTATGACTAAGAACATAACTGCGCCTCTAGCTAATGAACTCAAAAACAATGCAAGGGAGCTGAATGTAAATTGAATATTCCTGAATAATGCTAGCTTGAACAGCGGGTTACTAACTTTAAGCTCGATGAATACAAAGGCAAAAATTGATATTAACCCTATCATTAAACTTGCCAAGACACATGGATTACTCCAACCTAGTGGATTACTCCCATATGGAACAAGTGCATATGTCAACCCTAAAGTTATCAGTATTAATCCTAAAGAAAGGAATAGATTACCGATCCAGTCTACTCCTACCTTCGCCTTGATTGTTTTCTCCTCTTTAAGCTTGTAGTAGGACCACACTGCACCAAGAATTGCAAATGGCACGCTTACTATAAAGACGAGATGAAAGTCAAAAGGGGCAAGCAGACCACCAACAATTAAACCTATAAATGATCCTGCAAGAAATGCTACTTGATTTGTACCTAATGCCTTACCTCTCTCTTTATCTGGGAAAGCATCAGTAAGGAGAGCTGTGCTATTCACCATTATGAAACCCCCTCCTATGCCTTGCACAATCCTAAATATTATTATGAACAGGACACCATTTACGCCTGACCCGTATGGAACAACGGACAAGGCGATAGATGCAATTGAGAATATTATAAATCCTATTGTATAGAATCTCTTCCTTCCGTAATCGTCTGACAGTCTCCCAAATGTGATAAGCACAGAAGCGGTTACTATCATGTAGCCAAGTATGACCCAAAGAAGAAGCGTAAAATTACCTGGAGCAACCGGATCAACGTTCAAGCCACGGAATATAGATGGGAGAGAAATCAATAGGATTGTAGCATTTATTGAAGCCATCAACCCTCCCATTGTTGTGTTCGCAAGCACTGTCCATTTGTATTGCATACAGACTTTTTAATTGATACAGAAATGAGAACCTCACTAAATTTAAAAATTGAAGTTTATGTTTAAATGGCGCGATTATTTGGCATCAGCAATCCAAGCGTTTTTTATATCCATGTGGGTAATCAAGGAAGAATTCCTCTTTGTCTAGCTGGCACTTGTAAATATAAAAAGGCAGTTTCCCCGTCCAATTGGGGTATTTACGCTTATCGACTCTAACAAAGCCTCTCGTAGAAAGTAAAAATTTCTGAAGCGAACTTAGCTTTAAGACTTCCATATCTTCAGTGTAAACATTGAATACTTTAATATCATCTTTTTTGATATATCCGGTAACATCAGTCATTAATCTCTTTTCTAGGCTTTTGTCTCTGTAGATTTCATTAATGTAATTAATGTAAACCATTAAAATCAAATGAATAAAACTCCTATTTAAGCTTTTATTATTCAAGATTTATTTGTTATCTGTCTTCCACAGGGGTCTACTTTACAGAGACACATACAAAGAGCTGTTTTATCCACTTATTCTATTTTTTAACATTCAGTATGTGCTAAAATTTGGATAAATCAAATATCCATAAATAATATATCTTTAGAAAACTCATACGAATATGTGGAACAACAGTATCTGAAAGGGCAGGTTTATTTGAAAGAGGAAAACGGCGTAAAGACGGTGATAAAGAGGTATAATGATTATGAATCATTGAAGTGGTGGGTAGTCCCCCTCATAACCAATATCTTTTACCCCATGACAAGCTCTCCAGAAAGTCGACTTGAGAGAGAATTAGAGCTATACAATGAAAAAATAGACGGCGTGAATCTGCCAAAAATCATTAATTGCAACAAAGACAGCCTCACCCTAGAAAGAGAGTATATAGAGGGGAGGGCACCGTACAAGGAGACTAAACTGCTGGGGGATTTATTGTACCACATCCATTCACATGGATACGTTCTAGGTGATACAAAGATAGACAACTTTATACTTAATAAAGAAGACAAGAAGGTGTATCTTGTAGATTTAGAGCAGATTTACAAGAGTGATGATGACAGATTGAGAGCATGGGATATAGATCTACTATTTTCTTCGCTGAGCTATAACCTAAACATAATAGAATATAAAAAAGCTGTAAGAGAATTCAAATCAGCTTATCTTCTTTGGGATAAAGTTTCTAAATACACCATGGA
Source organism: Candidatus Parvarchaeota archaeon (assembly GCA_023269965.1). Classification (GTDB taxonomy): domain Archaea; phylum Nanobdellota; class Nanobdellia; order Parvarchaeales; family Parvarchaeaceae; genus Acidifodinimicrobium. The sequence goes on from JAGDXU010000019.1 coordinate 43,550, forward strand.
CGCAAGAAATGCAGCTGTTCTTCTGATTATGCCACTTCCGAACATCATCGTACTTTTGTCTGAGATACAATTAAACCTTGGTAGATAGGCTGTTCAGTGAAGTTAATTTAATAATTTGAGCATATCAGGTCAAATTTAATCAATCCTGCAGATAATTAGCCTTTATGAACAATAGGAGATTAACGAACTCGTTATACTCTAATTTGTGAGTGTTTGTATTCCTCGGGCTAGGGTGAAAAGAACTGAATAGAAATAAATCGCCAAATTTGTAGTTGAATTTATGTTTGAACTTTATCTCCTTCATATCTATTCCTTTAGATGAAAGATAGGATTTAACTCCGTCGAAGGCAATTTTACCCAATGCTAGTATCACCTTCTTTTTCTTAAGCAGGTCCAGCTCAGAATTTATATATTCGCTACAGTTTTCTATCTCAGTGTTCAAAGGCTTATTGTCTGGAGGCGGACACTTTACTACGTCTGTTATATAACAATCCTTAAGTTTCAAACCATCCCAAACACTCACAGATTTCATAGAATTGGAAAAACCTGCCTCATAAAGCGCCTTGAATAAAAAATCCCCAGACTTATCCCCAGTGAATACTCGCCCAGTTCTATTTCCGCCATGAAGACTCGGTGCAGGACCTATTATAATTAACCTCGCATTCAAGTCACCGAATCCCGTTATAGGCTTTCGCCATCCAAACTCTATATGTTTTCTGTACTTGACCAGTCTCGGACATCTTTCACAGACTATCACTTTTTTATAAATTTCCTGCATGCTTTTGCCCATAGTATATTTTTATACTGTCGTTGATTAAATTAATAATATGTTTTGCTTCGGCGGAAAAAGAGGCGCACTGCAACTTAGTATAGAGGTTCTAATCCTGATAGTGATAGCGATAATACTTCTTGTTGTCCTTCTTTATCTGATAAGGAGCGGTTTAATCAACCAAATAGCGTCAGTTCTGCACCTTGGCAACGCTAGCAAGGCCAACGTAAGTAGCGTAATACCTTAGAAAATTCGATAAACTCAGGGATGGTGATCTAGCTTGGTTATGATACCAGCCTAGGGCGCTGGTTGTCCTGGGTTCAAATCCCAGCCATCCCATCTTTTAATAATTTGAGATGGTGGCAATCATTACTGTGATAGATACATAAGAAAGCGATAATGAAACCATTTAAGTTATTCAGATCTAGGAAAGTCCACAAAACAGAATAAAAAGTCAGACTAGATATCAAGATTCTTTTGGGAAATGTGGAATTTCTTTGCTTATCCTAAATGGCGTTATAATATTCCTTTCATGAACTATTTGCCTAAGCTTTTCTATATGTCGATACCTGGTTACTTGGGTTATATACCATTCGCTTTAAGTATAATAGCATTTTATATTTTATTTCGTAGTTTCATATTGAAATACTAGAGCCCGATTTTAGATTGAGGATTAGAAGTTTTATTGATGGTCAAAAAACTTACATAATTAAAATCAGCGTAGATTCTATCTCTATCATATAAAATAAAAATTATATATAAAAGTGCTGATTATTTGTATTAAATGATCATAGCGATTCCTACAGACGACGGAAACACAGTATCTGAACATTTTGGACATTCAAAATACTTTCTGTTGGTAGACACTGAAAAGAAAGAAAATAAGAGATTAAATGAAAATCCACACGAAAAAGAGGAGAATGAAGCTGCCGGCCACGGTAAGCTTCTGAAGATGCTTGTGGAAGACAAAGTCAATGAAATAATCTGCTCAAACCTTAATCCAAGAATGGAAAAAAACTTGAGTTCTTTGAGGATCACAATTAAGAAGGTAGAGAGCGGCTCCAATATAGAGAGCTTAATAAGCCAATTATAATTCGCTATGGAAAGCTTTATATACTAGTTGGTTTCTACTTAATAGTAGATAAAGTTAAATAGGAGGTAATACAATATGGCAACTGTGAAAGGTAATAATGCAGGAGCAGCGCCAAATGCACAAACTAATCAAAGCAAAAGATTGGGTTTAGAGGGTATACTCGGAAAATATCACTATCACAGCAATTTAGATCAGCTTATCCAGCAGTACACTAAGAAGATGAAAGCTGGAGATTCTTCAAGATACGAGTTAATTTCGCCGATATATGGTTCTGCGATTCAATTGAGCAGAGACGAAGGCGGAAAAGCATTAGAGAACCAGATGAATACGCTCTTTAAGGCTTACCAAATAGCGTGGAAGAACAATGAACTTACAAGCGAGATGGAAAAAAATATGATAAGCTCCATCGATGGTCTACTTGGAAAGTTCAGAGAAGACATTAAAACAAATATAAAGGGAAGCGACCTATACAACCTTCTGCCATTGATATTTTTCAATAAAGACTTACGTAATCAATTAGGTGGTCTTTACAATAATCTAACATCAGATCCTGCCCTGAAGGACACTAATAAAAAAGTAACTTTATATGATAACCTTAGCGATAAGCAAAAAGATCCTAAAGAAAGATTAACTGACTACTTTAGTTCGCTTTCAAACGATGCTTATAACGCGTACATGAAAAAAGGACATTCAAAAGAAGACGCAGACAAACTTATAGGCGGAGCTAAGAAGGCTTATGAATCTATAGTCAATGGCGTAGACAACAACACTTTGAACATGCTCATAGCGGAGTCCACAAAAGAATTAGAAGATAGTATCCAAATGGAGCTAGGGAAGATAAAGCCAGATTTACTTGAAAAAGCCGCAACAAACCTACAGCCAAGCGAATATTCAAATATAACCGCGATTTACCAAGGTATGAACCAGAGACAGGGTTAAAACTTTAAATATCGCGGGGCGATTAACATTAAAAATGAACGGTTTAGACGTAGGAAAATTAAGAGAGGACTTCCCAATACTGAAGAAAAAAATAAACGGAAAGGAATTGATATACTTTGATAACGCCGCCACAACGCAAAAACCTACCCAAGTCATAGATGGGATAAAATATTTCTACGAAAATTTGAATGCGAATCCTTTACGTAGTATACATACCTTGGCAGAGAAATCAACTAAAGCCTATATCGATGCAAAGGAAAAGATCGCAAAATTCATAAACGCAGATTCACCAGATGAGATTATATTCACAAAAAACACGACCGAATCTATAAATCTGGTATCATTCTCATTGAGATTTAAGCCCGGAGATAGAGTGGCCACGACTATGATGGAACACCACTCAAATATACTACCTTGGTTGAGGCTGAAGCCCTATGGGATAAATGTAGATTTAGTGGACACTGATGAAAATTTAGAGCTTGACTATTCCTACTATGAAAGGCTGCCTGATGATATAAAACTCGTTACACTTACGCATGAATCAAATGTAAGCGGAACAATAAACGACGTTGAGAAGGTAGTTAAACTGACTCATGAAAAGGGCGCACTTGTTCTTATAGATGGAGCGCAGTCTGTGCCGCACATGAAAGTTGATGTAAAGAAGATAGATTGTGATTTTCTCGCTTTTTCAGGCCATAAAATGCTGGGCCCTATGGGTATAGGGGTGCTTTACATAAAAGGCGGTATAGCTGAGAAGATGAATCCATTTTTGACTGGGGGAGAGATGATAAAAAGTGTAAGATTAGATAATGTAATCTACGCTGATCCACCAGCCTTATTCGAAGCCGGGACACAGAATGTGGAGGGTGCTTATGGATTAGGTTTAGCTGTGGATTACCTCAGCAAAATCGGGATGGACAATATAGAAGCACATGAAAAAGAATTAACAGAATACGCTTTGAAAAAGATGAGTTCACTCGACAATGTGGAGGTATACAGCGGAAAGAGTAGGAATTTCGGGGCGATTATATCTTTTGAAGTCAAGGGATTACATCCCCACGACGTTGCTTATCTTCTTGATAGAGAAGGTATAGCTGTAAGGTCTGGATTTCACTGCGCACAGCCATTCATAGAACAGAAACTAAAGCAGCATGGAACGGCAAGAGCAAGCTTTTACCTTTATAACACTCACGAGGAGATAGATAGATTCATAGAAGCTTTAAAGACAATGAATAAAAAAAGGAGCTGAGATAACAAGATTAAGATGGACGAGATGAAATTCTACGAACTAAGTGAAATCTACAAGAACCCGCCTCACTTCAAGAAGATAGAGAATCCCACTTACTCTTATGAGGGCTTTTCACCTTCATGTGGGGATAACTTTACAGTTTACCTAAAGGTAAACGACAAAAAGATAGAAGATGCAAGCTTTTTTGGTTATGGATGTGTAGTCTCAACTATATCACTTTCTAAATTGTGTGATTATATAATAGGAAAAAATATAGATATCCTCAATGAAATAGATTTAGCTAAAATAGAAGCTTTGGTAGGCATAGACCAGATAAATCCCAGCAGAATAAAGTGCGCTACTTTAGGTATAGACTCTTTCAAAAAGGCTGTGACAAATAAAAAAGAACCAAAAAATTAAAATGCGTATGACAAACTTTACTTATATATATTTTAAAATTATATTTAGATAGATATGAAAGGGCAGGAAATAGGCATATCGACAGTAATTTTAATAGCACTTGGTTTAATAGTCCTCGTTCTAGTGATAGTCTTTGTCATTTTGCCAATAACAAGGTTCAGCCCGCCACCAAGCAACTATAATCTTACAGAATTTCAACACACTTGTCAAGTCGACTGCGGAATAGCCACACAGGACAGCCCCAGCACTACCCAATTCTGCCAAGCGACTGCCTACCTAAACGGACAGATACTTCATTGTTACAGCCAATTTGCGCCAAACCAATACATATATGATAATGGACAATGTGTGTATATAGCAAAAAACGGGACACAGATGATTGCTGATTCTTCTACTTGCGTTTAAGGTATTAATTCACTATGGACAGCGAATCAGATTTAAGAAATGAAATAAGAAGGGACTATAGAACGGGAAGATTCACTATAATAGCCCCTGACAGAGGTAAAAGACCCGAAGATTTCTTTCAGCCCAAAAAAGAACCAAAGATTGGGACAAAGTGTCCGTTTGATCCTGGAAATGAGGAAATGACCGTAGAAATAATGAGTGTAGGGAATCCCTGGAAAGTCAGAGTCATCGAGAATAAGTACCCAGAATTTTCCCCGGAGATACCATTCGAAGAGGTAGATGGAAAATTGGAATATATCTCTGGGTATGGCTACAATGAAGTTGTCATAGACACTCCAATTCACAACATAACTTTTGACAAGCTGAGATTTGAGGAAATGAGGCTATGGTTTGACACATTAATCGAGCGAGAAGCAAATCTTTACACTAAAAATTATATAAAGTACGTACAGATATTCAAAAACTCTGGGCCAGAATCTGGAGAGAGCCTGATTCACCCACATACACAGATCATGGCCTGGCCGGCAGTTATAGGAACGATAAAAGATGAGATAGACCACATAAAAGAATACAAAGATAGGTACAACAAGTGCTTATACGAGGACCTAAAAGAACTTGAAGCAGATAGAATCCTAATAGAAACTGAAAAAACTATCGCAGTAGCGCCATACGCTTCAAGATTCGCAGGTGAGTCGATGATAGTCCCAAAGAGACATGTAAATTATCTCCAAGACCTGACAGCGGAGGAAAAAGACGACTTTATAAATGTACTAATCTTGATACTCAAAACAAATAAAAAATTATTCGGAGATTTTTCTTACAACTTCTCATTTCATGATATAAAAAATGAACCTGATTTCCATCTCCATCTTGAGGTATATCCTAGACTTAGCATACCAGCGGGAGTAGAGTTCGGACAGAATGTTTTCGTGAATCAACTTCCGCCAGAGGTTTACAGTGAAAGCTTCATCCAAAAACTGAAAGAGACTATTTGATTAACTTCTTTTCTTCCAAGAATTTAGTTGCTTCGATAGCTGACATTGCCCCCCACCCAGCAGCAACGACCGCTTGCTTGTATCTTCTGTCTTGAACATCACCTGCTGCAAAAACACCATCCTTGCTGGTTTTAACATTGTCATGGGTGACAATATAACCTAAATCATCTATCTGGAGCTGTCCTTTGAATATGTCTGTGTTTGGGCTGTGACCTATCGCAATGAAAACACCTTGAGTTGGGAGAACTCTCTCTTCGCCGGTTTTAACGTTCTTTAGTTTAACCCCCTCTACATGGTCCTTACCAAGTACATCCTCCACAACTGTATCCCAGATTATTTTTATCTTTGGATTAGAGAAAACTCTATCCTGCATTATGCTGCTAGCCCTGAACTTATCTCTTCTATGTATTATTGTTACATCACTAGCAAACTTAGAGAGATAGCTAGCATCCTCCATAGCACTATCGCCGCCACCTACAACAACTACTGACTTATTCTTAAAGAAAAAAGCATCGCAAACGGCACACCCAGAAACACCCTTGCCTATAAGTCTCTTTTCATTCTCTAATCCCAACCACTTTGCACTTGCCCCAGAAGCTATTATCAGGCTATATGTTTCATATACTGTGTCCTCTACATATATTTTGTAGGGGTAAACATTAAGATCCACTGAGGTAACATCTCTATCGATTATCTTACTTGGTGGCAAAAACTTCTTTGAATGTTGGCTCATCTTTTCCATAAGATCTGGCCCTAATATTGAATCAAAGCCGGGATAGTTCTCTACGAGCGAAGTCAACATAAGCTGCCCACCAGCTTGAAGCCCTCTTATTAACATGGGATCTAAATCATTTCTAGCAGCGTAAATCGCAGCTGCATATCCAGCCGGACCAGAACCGATTATTATGACATTCTCAACCATCCTACCTCCTTGAACCTTAAATATAGAATTATATATAAATTTATATTTTATAAAAGTGAACGGGAAAACACTTGCCATCAAGAGGTAAGATAATGGCAAAAGAAAAAAGAAAACATAAATAGTAGAAGAGATAAGATAACAGTATATGCCGATAGTATACAAATTTGAACTATACTATATAGGGAAGCTCAAACTTCCAATAGGAGCTGAAAGCTAATGAATTCATTTATAGGTGGGATTAGTTATTCATAGATGTATGGATTACTTTTTAGTTGAAGTTTCGTATGAGGCTGGCAATAAAGTTGGCGGGATATGGACTGTAATAACCTCAAAATCATCAACAATAAAGAACTTATTTGGAGACGATTATCTTGCAATAGGCTTCTACAATCCGGCTCAAGCAGCAATAGAGATAGTCGAGTCTGATCCACCAGATTTTATTCTAGAGGCGATAAATGATGTTGGAATTGATAGATCTATCTTTCATTTTGGTCATTGGATACAGGCCAATAACCTAAACCTTCTTTTAATAGATTCAAAAGCCTTTGAAAACAGCAAAGTCAATGATATAAAGACTGAATTCTGGGAAAAGTTTAAAATAGACTCACTCAATTCACCTGGCGATTACAATGAGCCATTAGCTTGGTCTTATCTAGCGGGAAAATTTATAGCTTCTTTGTCAAAACACACTAAGAAGAGGATACTATGTCAAGCACATGAATGGTTATCTGCAGGGGCCGTACTTTATCTGAAAGCACACAAAGTTGCTGTACCTACTGTTTTCACTATACATGCTACAGTACTTGGGCGGGCGATATCATATTCTGGTGGAGACACAGTCAATTTCATATCCTCCAATTCACAGGTGCCTGCTGATATGCCATATAAATACGGTGTCGCAGCGAAACACTTCACTGAAAAAGCAGGTGCTATCAATGCAGACATTTTCACGGCTGTAAGTGAGACTGTGGCTGAAGAAGCAGAAGTTATTCTGGAGAAGAAACCTGATGTGATAACAATAAATGGGATAGATATACGTAATCTTCCGACGATAGATGAGATAAACAGCATAAAAACAGGTGCGCTTGAGAAACTAAACACGTTTTTGAATGCCTATTTTCTCCCGTATTATGATGTAGATTTCACAAATACACCTATATTCTTCACTAGTGGAAGATATGAATTCTACGATAAGGGGTTTGATTTATTCATAGACGCGCTCGGAATGCTTGACAAACTTTTACCTGAGGGAAAGAATATTCTCGCAATAATAACTGTCCCAGCAGGTACCTTTGGGCCTAAGAATGAAGTAGTAGCTAACTATCTTACTTATCTTAGTATACAATCTCAGATAAGAAGAGATATCAAAAGCTTCGATGAAGTCGCTATGTCTTTACCAACCAATAAAATTTCGAACATAGATAAGATATATTCAAAGATACTCATGGACGCTAAGATGATGATAAAAGAACTGCGTCGACCAAGGCCTACAAATCCACCACTATGCCCATTTGTGCTGTCTTACCCGGAGAGTAATGATGCGATAATAAACGAACTAAATAAAGTTGGCCTTCAAAATTCACAATCAAACAAAGTCAAAGTGATATTCTATCCAAAATATCTAGTAGTAGGCGATGAACTCCTCAACCTTACTTACAATGAGCTGTTATCAACGGTTACATCCGGGTTCTTCCTTTCAAAGTATGAGCCATTTGGCTACACGCCGCTTGAATGCGCGTCATACCTATCGATAAGTTTCACGACCAGCAACTCTGGATTTGGGAGATATATACAGAAGCTTAAACTAACAGACAGAGGCATATTCACTGAGGACATAGAGGGTACTGGAAAAGATGAAGCCGTGAAGAAGATTGCTTTGGATATGCTTCAACTCACAAACTTAGACCAGGATGATCTATTCAATATGAAGACTCTGGCCAGGAAGACAGCTGAGATATTTGATTGGGAGAACCTAATATCTAATTACCTGAAGGCGTATGAACTGGCTTCGAATAAGGTATGATCTCTCTCTTTAGCTTGGAAAGTATATTCATATAGTTTATGTACGCGAGATAAGGAGAATCGTAAAAATTGAAATATTTATGTATATCGCCGTCAGCGAACCACTTGGTGCACATATAGTAAAAGTTATCTGAGGTCTGTAGGTATCTCCACATTTTCAAGAGATCATCAGATCCGCTATTCTTAACCTGCTCCTCAAGTTCCTTCAGTCTATTAAACGCACTATCCTGCATCTTATTGCCTAACCAAGCCGATAAATCCCGGTCTATGTCGGCCCAGGAGATTATATCTTGAGAATCAAATATTCCAACTCTCTTCAACTTTGATGTCTCTGATACAGTATTGAAGCCGACCTTCCTTTTAAGCAGTTCATAAGGTAAATATCTTAAAAATTCAAATATTCCAGTCTCTTTCCATTGGTGCTCTCCGAAGGTTTCATAGTCTATAAAGATGTTTACAGTGTCCCCATCATTTTTGCTTATCCAATCAGCATACTTATCCGCAGTGAGTGGATAATTGACCCAATCCTTACTAGAGAACCTAAATCCTACATCATCGCTTAACCTATAATTTCTAAGAAGTATGCCGATATCCCCCTGAGGCGGTTTATACACATAATTTGGGGATCTCCATCCGAGTATCTTGTCCCAGCCTTCCGCTATTATTCCTTTATAGCCTAAATGCTCCACAGACTCTGCTATCCCGTTTGAGTACATAGCTTCCGTATTTCTGAATACTGTGGGGGAATAATTGAAATACTTCTTCATAAGCTGCTTATGCAGTGCTATCTGCTCTACAAATTCATCCTTGCTTATAAGATAAGCCAGAGAATGGTAGTATGTTTCATCCAAAAGATCCATATTCCCTGTATCAAATAGTTCCTGGAACTTCTGTATAACTTCGGGTCTGAAGGCTTCTGCCTGTTCAAAGAAAGTTCCAGTAAAAGAAAAAGAGACCTTTAATTCTGGATGCTCTTTAACAAGGGATATCAACAAGTCCGTTGCAGGTATGTAACATTTATCTGATACGCGGTTGAATATAGATCTATTTCTTTCTATGTCAATAAAATTATTATCATTATCAAAGTACAACTCTCTTTTTAGCCTCATGGGCTGATGCACTTCAAAGTAAAAAGTTACATTCGGCATATGATATTATTGATACCCCAAACTTTTTATATGTGACTGTTTAGCATGGGGAACGGTATGGAAATAGATAAAAACCAGCAAAACGTAAGATTTGTATGCCAGATAGCATTAAAAACTTGGGGAGAGGAGATAGCTTAGAGATAGACTTTAAGGGCACTTTGATCCATGGAGACCTAATAGACAGAAAAGACGGGAGATTAATATTAAAACTGAAATCAGGTTATGATATAGCTTTAAAAGAGAATGAGATCTCTCATATAAAACTGATTAAGAAATCTGAAAAAACAGAAGAGAGGAAACCAGCTAATCTAAAAATTGAAGATCTAAATGACGCAGATGTTGGTATAATAACAACCGGAGGAACTATCGGGTCAAAAGTGGATTATAAGACAGGTGGTGTTTCCCCGACGTTCACAGCAGAGGACGTAGTCAACTTATCACCTGATATCAAGGTCTATGGAAAGATGTACATAACAAATCTGATGAATGTCTTCTCTGAAAATATGACGCCTAAGAACTGGATAGACATAGCAAAAGAGGCTGCAACCCATATAAAAAAGGGGGTGAAAGGAGTTGTAGTGACAATGGGCACAGATACTATGCACTATGCAGCTTCAGCTCTGTCCTTCATGCTCAATCCGCTGTCTGCTCCTATAGTCATCACCGGAGCTCAAAGAAGCGGAGACAGAGGGTCTACAGATGGCAGCACAAATCTGTTAGCTTCTGTCATAGCCGCCAAAAAATGGGATGGGGGCGAGGCTGTGATATGCATGCATGCGAACATGAGCGATGAGTACAACTTCATACTTAGGGGGAATAAAGCTAGGAAAATGCACACTGAGAGGAGAGATGCATTTAGACCAATAAACATAAAACCACTTGGAAAGGTATACATAGACGGAAGGATAGAAAACATAAATGAACATAGAGAGAAATCAGAAGAGACTAAAATCGACACGAAAATAGACGAAAAAGTAGCTCTTTTGATGAGTTACCCTTCATTCGATGGAAAGATTATTGATTACTATGTTGATGAGGGAATCCA
>JAGDXU010000026.1 GCA_023269965.1 Candidatus Parvarchaeota archaeon
TTGGGCCATAGGTATTACCGCGGCTGCTGGCACCTATTTGCCCAGCCCTTATTCTTAGTACCATTTAAAAATACTATAAAAGTTCTTTCCAAAAAGAAAAGAACACTTGGGGTCCCCCTATCACGCTTTCGCGCATTGTAAAGTTTTCGGGACTGCTGCACGCCGTAGCGCTAGGGTCCTTGTCTAAGTACCCTTCTGAGGGAAACCACGCTTATGGCCCTTACTGATCGTAGATTTGGTGGGCCGTTACCTCACCAACAGTCTAATCAGGCACAGACCGATTGCGACGCTGAATACTGCGGTATCAGCAGTAAACATTTTCACAATAAGATCATTTCAGAAATTATTGCTATGGAGATTTACTCTCAGTTTCCCGAGGATATTCCCCTCATCGCCGTACGTTATCTGTGTGTTGCCTCAGCCGTACGCCATCCACTATTACCTAGCAGATTCGACTTGCATGTCTCATTCGAACCCCAATAGCAGTGACCTCCAGCAGGATCAACTGGAATTGTGGATCTGGAGTCCATCATGCATTAACATCTCTTATATGCACTCATATCTCTCATCTGCTTTTTTTGAAAAGCATCGAATTGCATTTGGTCTACAAATGGAAAGGTGTTTTCATCGTACCAAAAAAGGCACTCCGCACACACCGAGTTTGTAGATACTCTATTTACATCAATCACCAGTATATAAATTTTATCTAAATTCATTTCCACATGGATAGTTGTTTTATTTGCTCTAAAATTTTGATATCCAAACATGTGATATTGCAACACAACGCTTTAATAGGGCATGTATTAACTGATTAGCTTGTCTATATCTAAACCTTTTGACCTAAGATAATCCCATGTGTTCTTCTCATACTTGTACATGACATCGCCTTTTTTATCCTTCTCTATGTCCCACGGCTTCACTATGACTATATCACCTTCTCTTACCCATAGATACCTGCTTATGCTGCCCTTTATGACGCAAAGTCTCGTCTTGTCATCGCTGCATTTGACATACATTCTGCCGAAGCCCAAGAGCTGTGTCACGTATCCAAACACTTCTCCATTCTTCGGCATTCTAAAATGCGGAGCTTCTACCATATCACTCTAAACTTAGGAGAATATCCTATTAATTCCTTTAATTTTTCTTAAAAATCAAATCTAAAGCATCTTTCTTTTGACGAACTTATCTGTAAGGCCTAGATAAACGCCTAAAGAGTAAGCAGTTCTAAGATCTATATCAGTAGGAACTTGAAACTTGTTTCCAAGTACAGTGACCTCTGCTTGGTATATACCGATAGGCTCACCGTTTTGATCATAAGTCATCATCGGAACGATTGTGCCATCCTTTGGGCGTGGGAAATCATATGAGTCAGCAAGCTTCTTCGCATATGACATCGGCAGTATTCCCGGGCCCCTGCTGACGTATATATCTTCCAGTTTGAAGTACTTTTCTACTTTTCCCCTGAACTCCCCCGCAAGGTAAGCAGGGTTTATAAACTCTACGTACACGCCACCCTGAGGCGAATTAAGATCATTCATAAAAGTATATGTAGGACCTATCTTTTCATGCGTTTCTATCTTAAATGGTCCCCTAAGTGGGTAATATTTACTCTTACCATCTGTTATCTCTTCTAGTAGCAACACAGCATCCCCATCACTCAAGTCTAGTCGTTTAAGTACGTCCGGATTCACCCAAATGCTATTAGGTGATACCTGCGGATTATACTTTATAGTGCCTGGCGGTATAACAGAAGATCCAACCTCTGACAGAAGATCCTCTAAGTTTGCCACTTTTCTAGTCATTGCCTTTTTTTCTTCTACCTTATTTTCAACTTCTCTTTTAATGTAGTTGACATTAGAGTATATACTAGAGTATATACCCTTTCCTAAATCTTTAGTACCTTTATATACTGAGTCTCCTATGCTCTTGAACGTGTCTTTCAGGCTCATACTTCCTCCATCTCCTTGGTTACCTGCTCTGGGTTCTCATCTCTCAATGCCTTCAATAAAAGCTCTAGCTGGCTGGCACGAACCGGCTTCTTGGAGAATATTTCCAATCTAGGCCCAACAATGTTTCCTTTCAAAAAGTTATAAGAAGCCTTTAAAACCTTCTTTTCTAATCCTTCTCTCTTCTCATAAGCAATTGTCTTTCCATTTGAATTGTAGTCATCTGAACCGTCAATTCTCCAGTGTGTGTAGCCTCTTATCTCAAAGGACTCATTCTTTATGTGCGCGTTTATTAAATCACGCTCTAGATGGCCTATATTAAGACCGAGATTGCTCGCTTTCTCTGCAATGTTTAGAAGTCCCTCCCTATACATATTCATGTCATATTTCGGTTTCCTATCATAGAACCTGTAACCGTAGATCGCTTTGAAGGTCACCAATGGCCTAGTTTCACCTGTTTCATTATCTTTGTAGTATACTATGTTACCTCCACTGTCAATGTAAGGATCAACGGAGTAATCTAATAGATCCAAACCGCAGGATTTATCTGGGAAAACAAGTGCGCGTTCCTCTAGTCTATCCAATCTTTGATGCTCTAGAATAGTATTCTCTTGATTAGCTTGGGCTGCTCTTCCGCTCTCTACTTTAACATATAAACTTGCTAGCTCTGGATCTGCATATATGTCTCCTATACTTCCACCACGCTTACCTAGTTGACTGTCAATCTTACTGGCAAAGTCGTCTATTCTATTTCTAAATGGCTGATTCTCCTGGCTAACATCAGGGCCCTCTTTGCCAGGGATATTATTCGGAGCGTATCCAGTAAAGTTGTACTGCATTCCATTCGGTTTAATACTTCTTTTCATATTAATCACTATGAAGTAATAGATTATAACTAATATAAATACTTTTCTAAATAGCAATTCAAAAAGAATTTCTATCCCCCCTTAAGTCAACAAAGATCTTCAAAGGACTATATATATGCAGACTTGAATTTATTATATCGATTTTCTATTGACTTCCAGTCTAAATTCGAAAAGAATGGCTCTAAGTACTTCGCTTTATCCGGGCCATAATCTACATAGAAGGCGTGTTCATACACGTCTAAAGCGATTATCGGTATAGCACCCCAGACTGCCCCATCATTATGAGCATCAGCAAGAAACACTCTTAACTTACCATCAGTTGGGTCTATACATAAGACCGCCCACCCTCTTGCTGCCTTTGCTACTGAGAACAGTTCCTGCTTAAAATTATCGAAACTCCCAAAGTCCTCATTTATTTTCTTGATGATATCCATATCATCAGAGAAAGTACCATCACCACCTAGCATATCAAAATAAAGCTCGTGCAGGATCTGCCCACTCGCATTGAATGTTTCCTCTTTCTTCAGCGATCTGAAATCACTGAAATTCGCATTTGCCTGAGTCTTGTCAACAGTCTTCAGCTTTGTGTGTATCTCATTTCTCTTCTTTACGTACCCTGCGTAGTGCACGTCATGATGGAACGCTAGCTGCTTAGCTGACAATCCCTTCAATTCTTTGTACTTCAAGTTTTTCACTTCATACTGTATGTCATAGTTCATATTTTTACCTCCTTATTTGAACCTAGAATTCAAAAATATCAATGATGCACATAAATTAATACTTTTTGTCATACACTAGTATAATTACATATGTAAAAATACCAGAAAACTTATTATAGAGGTAGTGTATCTGGATAAGTATGCCAAGATATGAAGTTGCGGATGATCTAAATGAGAGAACCAAGGATTTGAGTAGAGCCAGACAGTCTCTGATTGAGGAGATCGAAGCGATAATGTTCTATGACGAAAGAGCAGCCGCTACAAAAGACAAAGACTTGAGAGAGGTTATAATACACAACAGAGACGATGAAAAGGAGCATGCAAGTTTACTGTTAGAATGGCTAAGGGAACACGATGAAGCTCTTGACAAAGAACTGAAGAAAAGCTTGTTCTCAAAGAAGTGATGTGGGTCTTATTTGCTTATTAGATTCACTTTATATTTCTTGATTTTCTCACACGCAGATGGGCTGGGGTCGTTGGGATTTGAACCCAAATCAAGCGGTTTCTTCTAATCATCCTTTTTACAGTCATTTTTCCAGTCTAGCTGGAGCCGCCTATTCTACCAGGTTAGACTACGACCCCTCATGTAAATATCCTGTACTTATCAGCTTCGTTTAACTCAGATATTATTCGCTCTCTTATGCTTCTTCTGATATCAAACTGCAATTCTACGCGTTTGTTTATATCATCATAACCTGTGAATGGGCTCTTCGTACGTTCACTTATGACTCTTTGAAAAGTCTTTGACCCTATACCAGGTATAAGCTCAAGGGAGTGTAACTTGACATTTATAGGCCCCAATCTGTTGATTATATCCACAAATCTCTTTTCATCTTCCACTATTTTTTTGTCAAGTATCTCATTTAACAGTTCTCTGCCCTTTTCGCCAACTTTGCTCAAGGGTATCCTGCTTATTATATGGTGGATATCATCTCTCTTGCCTTCGCCTATATAGACTTTCTTCCCAACGTCTATCTTGCCTTCTTTCTTGACGCTCGCAAGGAGAAGATCTAGTGATTCTGTGAGTAAAATTGCAGATGGCCTTCTATCCTTTGAGTCTGACATCCCGTATGGAAAGTACTCTAACACATACGCATATTCATCTTTTCCCATATAGAAACTAACTCACTGGAACTTTTTTAAGGTTGCTATGATGCTGTTTAGGCTTTCCTCCGGTATAGCCAGCTTCAATGGAGAAAGGATAGCCCTAAGCTGATCTGGAGAATTAGGGCATATATCGATTATCATCCTTAAATAATCATCCCTGAGATTAAGGTTTAAGTTAGATAGCGCCTTAAATGCATTTTCAAAGTCCTTTATCTTCACATTTTTATCAATATGCTCTAATAGCTTCTTGCCAAAATCATATCCCTGATCTATGAATTTAGAGTAGTTCTCCTTAAGTTCTGTCTCCCCCAGCATTGTCTCATCAATTAATTCGTATTCCATATCATAATTTCTTCAAATGAACAGGAAGCACATCGATATACTTGAGCCTATTTCCGTCCTTTACCTCTATAGTGTAAGCTCGGCCTTTATCTTTGACCACACGGCCGGATGCGCCGAAAAATCTCCTATGTGGTATGTTCCTTTGGAAAAACGGTTCAGGTTTTATTATTACATTGTCATTCACACTAAATGTCTGCAAGAACTTTCTTATAGGTACAGTCTTACGTTCATTATTGTCTCTTAATAACCTGTTCCTACTAGATTTATGCAAACCTTTACTTCTTTTCATATCAAGTCCTAAGAAATACACCCCTTAAATACTTTAGCTTTCTATACCTGGAATCTTAGGGAGGTTATCATTTGATGAATTGATTATCTTTATTATGCTGGTTATAGAGCCATTGCCTATCGTTCCGTTTGCTATACCGCCGATTATCGAGCTGTTACCTATGCGTATAGGGAAAGGATGCTCCTTAATTTCGCAGCTCCTTATAAGCATGCCCTCTTGGATCATCAAGGATCTAATCTTACTGTTTATGGCTAGTATGGCCGACACATTTGAACTTGCCGCTACTGCAGATTGCTCTCCTGCCAGCTTCTTCAATTCATAGGATGTAGAATTTAGAATGCCAGCTATCTGCGCTTTACATGTCGAATTTATTGATATGTTGCTCAGGAATCTCCCTATATTTTCGTTCTGGTCGTTTATATCGTCGCTTATTTCATTCTGTATTTCAGTCTCGTTGAATCTATCATTTAAGAATGAATTGTTTATAATGGCCCTATGCATATAAGACTCATATAAATCTGAATTCATCTGGCTGTTTATTTGGGCTATCATGGACAGCGCAGCTGATATATTGTTAGATGATATTGACATATTAGCGTTCTTAGCCATACTCAACAAGCTGTCCAATTCCTTCGATAAAGATAAAGCAGTTGAGTTGTTTAAGCTTATGTTATATATTGATAGATTATAGTAATTTAATTTACTTAGTATATCAGAAAGTTGACCTTTAATAGAACCGAGCTCCTTCGCTACATTTATAAGTGTCTTGTGTAACTCGCTTTCGTTCTCAAAGGCCTTATGAAACTGTTTAAGTAGACCAAATGCTGCATTCACAGCTGACTCTGATTCATAGGTGATATTATTATCTTTTAAGTAAGTGTCTATCTGTGCTACCACAGAAGGTATTCCAACAACCTTCACATCGGTTATATTTTCTGTTTTTATGTACTTCACTATACCTGGCATTTGGGCTGTTACATTGCTAACCAACGCCATCGAAGAATTTACTGATGGAAGAGACCCTATTATCATTGAAGCATTCCAAGCATTTTGGTTTACTCCGACAATTAAGTATCTGCTAACTTTCTCTGGAGGTACAAACGATTCATTTTCATTTGAATATCTGACCGAGGTACTCTTGCTAACCTGTGATTCAACGACTGGTAGAAGATCTTTAGGCCCGAAGAAAGTTATATTTGTTATATTATGACTTGAGAGGTATGACAGTACCGGTAAAGGAATGTTGTTGAAGTAAAGAGGGAATAATATGCATCTATTTCTAGCACTGTAGATACTGCCAGCGAATTGATATGAGTAGTACGAGGACGGATTCTCATTGTATGGCACTATCACTGCACATGACGTATTAGCTGAAGGAAGGAAATAATCTGCTAAGTTTATAGCTGTCTCAGGGGCAGTTATACCAAAGATTCTTAGAACGTTGAAACCGGCATTCTGCAAAGCCTGGACTGTTTGGTTAGATATAACCGCTGGGCCGCCCACTAATATTATATTCTTTATGCCCTGCGCAGTCAGGTTAGCTATCACCTGCGGAGATATTAAGGTTGAATTCAATGATATCACGGGTATGCCATAGAAAGATGCAAGTGGGTAAGATGAGAAGTAATCTATAGAGTTTATACCTGTAGTGATTATAGCAGTATCACTCGATGAAGGCTGAAAATATGATATGTTCGGCAAAGCATGTGAAACTGTCACTAAGAACAGAGAAAGCAAGAATACCACGCCGAAATAAAGATATATGTTTTTCATCACCATATCTTCTATTAACTTTTAAGCCTATTTAAACTTTGCGCCGGCCTGAACCACGCATTTTTTCTAAAAGAACACAAAACTTGCAGAGGAGGGGATTTGAACCCCCGAGGGCGCTAGGCCATAAGGTCCTTAGCCTTACGCGTTGGACCGCTTCGCTACCTCTGCATTCCAGCTTATTATCTTATATTATCTATCTTTATTTTAATTTATATTCTATCCTGATATGATGCTATGCGCTCTCTTACTATAAAATAGTGGGCACTGTCTGCTGATCCTGAATGATTTAAAGACTTAAATAAAACTTCACTTCTACTAAATCAATATAAGGTAGATATAGACAGTGGGGGTTTTATGCCGTATGTAGCTCTTGATGATAGAGAAAAATTGGACAGATATATCAACGATGTGGCCGACGATTTGGTCGAAAAGCTAAAGAAAGCCAAAACACCAGCAGAGCTATCAACAATTTATAAGCAAACATTTCTAGCGATAAACAAGACAATATACAATCTTTTAACAAAAAGACCAGCGGAAATTAAAACGAGTGAAGAAAGGTTGGCTAATAAAATATATGAGCTAGACAAGCATTACGGATATGACGCAGCCTTCAATGGGGAGCTCAATTATTCAATAACTAGAATAATACAGCTTACCCCAAAGAAGATGGTACAGCAGGGTTTATGGAAAGAAGAGCTGAGATATTGGGTATATTCCCAGACAGTAGGCGCACTGATAATGGCACAAGATGATGTGAAAAAAATCGCAGCGGAAATGAAAGACTCTTCTTCAGATTGGATATTTGATGGCATTGTTGGAGTTCTAGAGGATGTAAAAGATGAATACAAAAGAAGAGTCAATACAGCCTATGAAGCTGTACAAATCAAAAAATCAGGGGACTGCTACGATACGCCTTACCACACTGAACTTATCGACATTAAGGACAGCAATGGAAATGTAATAGGCTGGCAAGAAGTAATGAAAGACTACAGAAAGGACAAGTGATAGTAATTTACATACCACATTTGAATCAGCTTTTTGATGCATTGAGTACAGGAAAACATTTTTAAATAGAAAGAATGATAGAAAGGATGATAGCGTCCATAGGCCAGTGGCAAATCCCGTTCCCATTTCGAACACGGAAGATAATCGCTGGTGCGTCTCATGAGTAGTCAGTAAAATGGCAAAAATGAGTTGATGCTATCACTTAAATTGTTAAAAGGTGAAGATGATACATACGCGTTGGACCGCTTCGCTGCCTCTGCATTTTGACTTATTGTCTGCTATTATTTCTTTTTTTCCAATTTATATCCTATTTTTTTATAGCTTTTTTGAAATTTTCTCTTATTTTATTTATGGTCTTCTCATTCAATTTTGTTGAAATAGATTTGCATTTTACTAAGAATTTGGGGGCATCTGCCAGCATCCTTTTATACTGTTCATCCGGCACGCTTCTGTCCACATAGTATTGGGAGTCTATCCTCGCTTTTAATGAAGCTGCTAAGAAACTTATTTCATCCTCACTAAAGTATTCTCCCAAAAATCTCCTCGTGAATTCTATTGTACAGGAGTGTATTTCACATTTTACCCCCATCTTCATGAGTATAGAATACAAAGAAAAATAGAGCGAATAATAGGCTGCCGATATTTTCCAGTCTTTCACAACATTTAAGCTGGCAGATTCTAATGCCTCCTCTGCTTTTTTGAGGTACGCATTTGAAAGATTATCATTTGGCTCTATAAGAGTTAAACCATCATTCCTTCTAGCACACCATCTTATCTTATCCATTCGAAAACACCTCCTTTATGAATTCCTCTGAATTAAGAAAGACCACGTGGTATTTTAGTACCTCTTTTACTAATATATCTTTGCGTAGATCTTCTCTAAATGCATTCATAGGATAGCATTTAACACTTATATCTATCCCATACATCTGCGATGCTCTCTCTATTTCTTTTTGATTGTATTTACCAACAACAAATATGTCTAAATCTGATTCGGGTCTGTTAGTACCTTTTGCGTAACTTCCGAAGATTACTCCTATTCCATCAATTTGCGGAGTTATCTTTTCTACTATCTCGTTTATGATTGAATTTTCATTTAGGAAGCTTATAGTTTTGTATTGCTCGCAAAACACTAGAAATCTTTGAGCTATATAATTCCGCCTTAAGGAGTATGAGACTATCTTTCCCTGCCTTTTGGATTCGATTATACCTCTGCTCTCAAGGTCTGAGAGCATTATCTGAGCAGTCCTCGGGCTTATTCTTAGAACACGCTGTACCTCTCTTATATAAAAGCTCCTATCAAATCCTTCTGTGAATAGAGAAAGCACACGTAGATGATTCTCAGTTATGTTTACTTTATTATACATATGTATTTATTATAATACAATCTATTTAAACCTATCTTTCTCATGGCTTTGATTCTTATAAAAGTTCACTTGTCGAAATACTGACTGACAGGAAAACATTTTTAAATAGAAAGAATGATAGAAAGGATGATAGCGTCCATAGGCCAGTGGCAAATCCCGTTCCCATTTCGAACACGGAAGATAATCGCTGGTGCGTCTCATGAGTAGTCAGTAAAATGGCAAAAATGAGTTGATGCTATCACTTAAATTGTTAAAAGGTGAAGATGATACAGACTGTACAGGATAAAGCGGTAAAGGCGCCAAAGAAGGCTATAGAGAAGCGCATAATAAGAATCGGAGACACAGACCTAGATGGTGATAAAAGTGTCATAAGTCAGTTGATAAGAATCTATGGGGTCAGTGCGTCCTATGCAAATGCAATCATAAATGCGCTGAATCTTGAAGCAAAGACTAAGCTTCAGGATCTAAATGAAGAGACTATAAATAAACTCAAGGAAGCATTGATAAATCCACAAAAGTATGGCATACCCCTCTGGCTTTTAAACTGGCAAAAAGAAGTTGAATCTGGTACATCAAAACACAAAGTTGGAAGTGAGTTGAAGTCTAAGAATGCCTTAAATTTACAGCAGATTAAACTACTTCGCACATTTCGCGGAATAAGACACCAGTTTGGATACAAGGTTAGAGGTCAAAAAACGCGTTCCAGAGGTGCAAATGAAAAGGGAAGAATAGGCAAGACCATCGGCGTGACTAAATCCAAGGAGATGAAGCAGCCAGCAAAAGAGTGAATTTATGGGAACAAGCAAGAGACAGACAAACAAGTTCAAACCTCCAACAAAGATATGGGATAAGAGTAGAATAGATCGGGATAGGGTTCTAAGAAGGAAATACGGGTTTAAAAGCAAGAAAGAACTTTGGAAGGAAGAATCTTTCTTGAGAAACATAAGGAAGAGAGCAAGAGATATAATAGCTTCAAAGGCGACAAATACTGAGGCAGAGGGAGAAAAAACATTCATCGAAACACTGAATAAGCTGGGTTTGGTGGAGAAGGATGCGACAGAGGATAACGTTTTAGAGTTAGGGATAGAGGACATACTTGAAAGAAGACTCCAAACTATAGTCTTCAAGAAAGGTTTATCAAGAAGTATAAATGAAGCAAGGCAGATGATAACACACTCACATATAGCGATAGGGGACAAAGTTGTATCAGCTCCAAGTATGCTTGTAAATAAGGAGGACGAAGATAGAGTGATTTATGCACCAAACTCTCCATTTAAATCTGAGACACATCCTATAAGGGTAAAGAAGGAGGAAAACAAAGGATGATTATGGAAAAGGGAAAGGTTGGTGTTTTGCATATCTATTCTACGATGAATAACACTATAATACATGTCACTGACCTTAGTGGAATCCATACTTTTTCTATACACAGTGGCGGTTCACAGGTTAAAGCAGACCGTTTAGGTTCATCTCCAAGGGCTGCAATGGATGCTGCTAAGAAAGTTGCTGAGGAAATATCAATGAAAGGGATAAGAGAGGTACACGCTAAGATAAGAGCCGCTGGTGGGATAAAATCAAAAACTACTGGCCCTGGTGCAAAATCAGCACTAAGAGCTTTGGAAAGGTCTGGAATAAGGATTTTAAGCGTAGAGAATGTCACACCAATTCCGCACGATGGATGTAAAAGAAAAGGTGGAAGAAAAGGTAGGAGGATGTAGATATGCCAGTAGAAACGTTAAGTAAGGGCGACAAAAAAGCACAATTCTTGGTAACTGACAGCCACTTCTCGATGTTGAACGCTTTGAGACGAGCAATCATAACAAATGTAAAGACAATGGCCATAGATGATGTCACTATCTATACCAATACAAGTTCTATGTATGATGAAATATTGGCCAACAGACTTGGTTTAATTCCACTAAAGACCATCCCGGAACTTGAAAAATCAAAGAAGGAAGTAGTTTTCTCATTGAAGGAGATCGGGCCAAAAGTGGTGCACTCTGGTGACCTTAAGTCTTCCGACCCGGATATAGTACCTGTATACGACAATATGGTACTAGTTTCGCTTAAAATTGGTGAGAGCATAGATTTAGAGGCAAAAGCTAAGTTTGGCGACGGAAGTGAGCACACTAAATTCACACCTGCTCATGTATTCTATCATTTCTATCCAAAGATAGAGATAACAAAGGAAAACGTAAAGAATGCCGCACAGATAGCTGAGAAATGCCCAGTAAATATACTAGAAGCAGATGGTGGAAAGCTTTCGGTTAAGAAAGGGCAAATAAGCAGATGCATACTGTGTAAGGCCTGTGAGGAATTCGCTGGAGAAGATATTATAAAGATATCATCAGACAACAAAAAGATAATATTCGAAATAGAAAGCTGGGGGCAGCTTTCATTGAAGCAAATAATAGACGAGGCTTTTGATTCATTAAAGGAAGAAGCCGAGGCTATAAAAGATAGGATTACCAAGTGAAAATCTAAATCTTCTTAGATATATCTAGTATAAGAGGGCTATCGATTCGGATTATATCCTCCACTTTTATCCTTAGGATACTGTCTCTTGAGCCCCCTCCGCAGAATACTTCCTCTTTTGGATCAAGACTTGAATCAACTATGAACTTTGACTTGTAAGATATTGGAGGAACCCCTCCTTTTTCAAACCCAGTATGTGCTATTATTTCATCGTCATGAGCCAGCCTAATTTTATTCTTTCCAAGCGTATTCTTCAGTTTTTCAAGATCTATCTTTCTGTCGCCGGGCAGTATTACACCTATGAACTCACCATCAGCTAATAAGCAGATAGTCTTTGCGATTCTGCCTATGTCCACACTCAAAGTGCCGGCAGCTGCGATTGAAGAACCTGAATTACCGATGTCTTTTATAACAACAGCCTGTATATTATGCTCCTTTATGAATCTCTCTAAATCACTTTCTGTATTCATATCAAATCGACTCTATGATTTTTAATAGCTCCCTTGCGTTCTTAAGCATATCATGGTCATTGTTGAAAAAGATGAATGCTTCCTTTGGATTATAATTTAAAATCGTATTGATTATACTCCTGAGTTCTTTATTTGAATATTTATAGGTATACCATGATTTTCTACCGTGAAGCCTTAGATAAATTTTATGTGTTGTTTTAGCGAAGAAAGAGCCTATCGGAGAGTCTATGCTGCACATAGTCACACCTCTTTCCTTGAACCTAGAATAGATTTCATCATTAAACCAAGACGCTGCCCTTGGCTCCACTACAGCTCTGTCAGATAAACCGCTTCTAGCTATGAAATCAAGTACAACTTCAGCCTTATTGCCCTCCACGCTCGGAGGAAGCTGGAACAGGTAGTTGTCAATGACATTGTCCATAGGTTTGAAAAGTCCTTCAAATTTTTCAAACATTGGTACTGCCTTCTCACTGAACTTATACATGTGCGTTATACTACGATTAACTTTTATTGACCAGGATAAGCCGCTTCTCTTCGCCCACCCCTTAACTTGATTTGGGAATGGGAACCTATAGAAGCTAGAGTTTAACTCAACTGCATTTAAACCAGAATTTGATACGTACCAATCTAAAGTTCTGCCCTCGTTCCAGTCATAAGACCAGCCAGATGTGCCAACTAAAAATTTAGTTTTCATTTAGGCAATACAAATTGCTCCTGTCCCTTAAATATATCTATCTCATTAACCAACTCATCTCTAACCTTCACGTACTTTATATCGGCCAAAACATTCTTTCCATTTTTGGTAAATTCCTCTATAGTCCCTGTCTTCCCCTCTACTGTAAGCTTGAAATCATCCTTGAAAATTGCCTTCCTTGGCCTTTCATATAAACTTATGAGAGACCTGTTATTAACTGCATCTCTTCTAGAAATCGGCACATTGAGCCCATAAGCCTCTGAAAAAGCAGTTTCAGTCGTTAAGCTGTGGTCATCGCCGCCATCAGCCGCTTCTATTATCGTCTTCGATAGATTCACCAGACTTTGGTGTCCTTTCTTTTCACCAAACTTACGATTCTTTGGATACTTTATTATCAGAGGTACCTTTATCAATTCATCGTATAGATAAACCCCATGATCGATGTACCCATGCTCATTCAATGCTTGACCATGGTCTGAAGTCACAATTACCATAGTATCATCGTATAATCCCATCCTCTTAAGGTTCGATATGATCTTTCCTATCATCTGATCAAGATACTCGGCTTCCAAGATGTATTCAGATTTAACAGCCCTCATCTCTTTCGATTTTATCCTCGGAGATTTAAAGTTCTCTTGAGGGCCCCTATATGAAGAATGTCTGTAAGGCTCGTGCACCTCCATAAGGTTAATGAACCTGAAAAAAGGCTCATTCCAATTCGATCCAGAGAGTAGCATGTTAACATAAAAAGCGCCTTTATCAAATGGAAAGTTGAGAACCTTCTCTACTTTCCTCGTTTTGAGATAAGACGCGCCATACTTGAATAAGGTTCCTATTTTCATCTTTTTGATAAGAGAGGAGATTATTTCTGTGTTACTATACCCGCTCCTTATCATCTTCATTAGCTCTTTATCCTGCCTGAGCTGGTATCTTGTAGGAACGGTATCTATATTGAAAAAATTATTGAAGCCGATATCAAGATTTGTAAGGGTGGAGACTAAAAGATTGGTGGAGATGCCAAGTGTATTGTATCCTTTAGAGGAAAGAATAGTCGATATTAGATTTTTATAAATGCTCTTATTCTTATTTGCCACATGCCATGTCTTTAACTTTTCTGTTTCGTGCACACCATGTTCATTCAGATACATCCCACTAAAAAAGGACACATGAGATGGTACCGTCCAAGGCGATGGAGAAATCGCATTTTTGTACAGCATCCCATCACGAGCCAAATCTGATAGATTCTTCATCTTCGCGGGGCCGCCGTACAAGTCTAACACATCACGCCTAAGTGTATCACACAATATGAAAAGTACATTGTCTGCCATGTTCTAATTAGTACACCTCGATATATAGATAGGGTACTCTTCCATAACTGCTTTATTTAGGTACATCCTGAATTTGTTACCACGCATATTCTTATCTGTTTCTTCTTTCATAAATACCTATTCTTACTGCCTTTGATCATTCTCGAATCAAGGTATTCTCATTGCTGAGATATTAAATTTAACAGATTTTATCGCCAGACGATTCTTTAAATATATTATCACTATAGAATAGAAATGTATTAATAGTAAATTATATCTATTAATTTGATATGACAATTGATTACAAACAGAACCTTAGATATACTTGGTGGGAAGAGAACACAGATGGTGGTCTTTATTATCCAGACGTATCATGGGAAATCCTAGAAAATCAAGGTCTCAATCATAGCGATATGGAAAAGGCCTTAGATACATTGAAAGATGTCTCTTATGGAAGAACAAGCTGGGACAAATTTAATTTAATGTGGGTAAAACTGATAGCAAAAAAGCATACCTCAGAAGAGAGCGGATCGAATTTTTGGATTGAAAGAGCTAACGCAGATAAGATAACGGAAAAGAGGATAGACGAAGCTAAGACTCTAGATGATCTTGTAAAAATCTTAGGTTATGCTGACTATGATAAACTAAAAGCCGAAGATGGGTATGAGAAGTTCTATAAGCCGAAAAATATATCTATTGGAGAATTATATAGAAGCGATTCATCAGGCACTACCGGCGCACCAAAGACAGTTTACCATGGACCGCTCCCTTTGACCTTTTCAGCTTTGGACGAGGTCACCGGGATAATTAACACTGTTCCTCAATCCGAATTAAACGGTAAAAAACTACTGTGTTTAGGCCCTACCGGGGCTTATCAAGAGGAGCATAGGATAATCACAGATATATTGAATATGGATTATTTTGACCTTTCCTTTAACACAAGAGGGTTAAAAAACAAATCACCTGAAGAGATAAATAAAATCATTGGGCCTGTGATTAAGAGAACCATAGATGAATTAATAAAGGGAGATGTTGGGATAATGACAGGAACTCCCCAAGTATTGTACGGGATACCGAAAGAGCTGATAGAAAAAGTTACGATGATTAAAATGTCTGGGGTAGAGATAAACGCAAATGAGATACATAGGCTGGAGAGAGAATATGGGGCAAAGGGAACAAAGTTTATGCCGATGTATGGGCATTTTGCGGGAAAGTCTTCAATAGGCATAGTCAACAATGAATCAATAGAGTATTTTCCACCCTACCCATTCACAATTTACAAATTCGGGAATTCGGTAGGCTATGGACAAAGAGACAGAGCTGAACTTATAGTAGCACAGCCAGAACTCCTGCTTATACATCCGGAAGACTACGGGAAAAAGGTTAAATCCAATGAAATGTTCAATGAGGTAGATGGGATAGCAGACCCATCGAGGTGAATATGGTTGTTGAAAGGATAAAAACTGGAATATATGGACTTGATGAAAAAATTGAGGGTGGCTTCGAAAAAGGAAGTGTAATAACAATACTTGGCGGGCCTGGTGCCGGAAAGTCAATAATTGGGATGCAGTTCCTGTATCATGGCGCTAAAAACGGAGAAAATGGGTTATATTACTCTTTTGAGGAGTCAAGAGAGGATATCATCAAAGACATGGAAGCTGTTGGACTCGATCCAACGGATTTGATTAAACAAAACAAACTCAGTGTGGTTTCGGCCTCGCCAGTCGATTTTGAATATCTCCCCATAATAGATTCGATCAAAAAGGATAACATTAAAAGACTTGTTATAGACTCTCTCTCGACAATCTCTATGTACTTTGAGAATAACTCAAAGTTCAGGAGATTTCTGCTTGATTTGGTAAGCAGCCTGAAGGAAATTGGCGTTACGACAATAATGACGGACGAACAAGCACAGGGGACGGGGGAGAATGAGATTATGTTCTTCAGTGGTGAATATCTATCTGACGCCGTCATAAAGCTTTACTACAGTGGGCTTGGCGGTGAATACGATAGGAGCATGCAGATAATAAAGATGCGCAGGACGAATAATGAAAGGAGTGTCATACCGATGAAAATAGGGCAGGGTGGTATATACTTGAGGTGAAGCCAATGGATAATTCAGATTTGGAAGCCGAACAGTACCTTCAAAACCTCATAATGACAAAAAACGTGAGGGTTGAAGACGGTAGGCTTCTGCTTCTGGGCCGCCCGGGGGTGATGCTAAATGCAGAATTCATAGTTTCCTTCTCAAAATATCTTGGTGATTACAACTCTGACTCAGTTGTCAAACTCGGAGAAAATTTGGGGGACAGTATCACTAAAGACTATAAAAACAGATTCATTGATCCAAATAAGACCCTAAAGTTTCTATCTAGCATAACCCCTCTTGTAGGAGTTGGCAGAATTAACTTTAACATAGAAAATGAACAAGTGATAACAACGATATCGCCTTCTGTTCTGGGAGAAACCTACGTAAAGCTATTTGGGCTAGCTAAAACGCCACAATGTCATTTCGTAGAAGGAGTAATCAATAGATTATTGGAGGGGATATTAAATAAGAAATTTAAGACAAATGAAATTGAATGCGTAAGTAAAGGCGATAATAACTGCAAATTTTTGACAACGGAGGTAAAAACTTAAAAATAGAAAAAGCTTAAAAATGGAACATGGAAAAACGTGACCGGAGACTTGACCGGGAAGTAATTAGAGAGGTTGAAAATGCTTATAAGACGTTACCGGACTTCTTGAAAACTGAGGTTTTGCCATCTTCAGAACTAGTTAGTGCCTATAAGATGTTAGAGTATGCCAGTGCCAATGTCCCGTTATACTCAAAAAAACCGTATCTGGAAGCAGTGAATAAGGCGAAAAATGGTGACTTAGAAGAGATCTTAAAGTCCACACCAATTATTGATGGTAGCATTTTCCTTAGCCATTATGATGATTTGATTCCGTTGAATAAAACACCGATAACTGTGTATTTCTCATCAGGCTCCACCGGCAAACCAAAGCCAATACCTAGGACTTATGATCAAGATATTGATTATGCCAGGGGATTCATAAAAAGCGTAATATATCCTGTGATGCCGAATGGCATGGATATAGAAATAAATAAAGGCCCGCCTCTGCCCGCCATAAGTGGTCGATTAATGAGCGTGATCTCGATGGAATCTAAAGCGATTGAATTTAGCCAGGGCCCGGCTCAAACAATCGCGGATCTTTTGAGGGTCATAGAAAAATTTGATAGTAATCACTCAAAAAATATACTTATGCTGGGCTTTCCATCCGCTGTAATAAGGGAGATATATAACTTGAATGAAAGCGACAAGAATTACTTAAAAGATGTGGTAAACAAGTTAAATTTGTATGTATTAGTTGGCGGCGAAACTTTGCCATATCAGAGAGCAAAACTACTTTACAACCTGTTACCTAGCAAAACTTTGATAGACTTTATAGGTAGTTCGGAGGGGATTGTGGCGTATAGGGTTTACACTAGGGAAGAACTTGAAAATGATTTAGTTATAAATAAACCGTTTAGATTTGTGTCTTACAACAATCTTTTTATGATAAAGACGGGTCTGAATGGCGCGGAAAAACTGCTGACCCCTAAAGAAGCTGTCGGGCTTGAAGGTGAGCTTGTGATAACCACCAAGGCCAGAGAAGGCGCAGAATACGTGCCACTTATAAATTACAACACCAAGGATTTAATAAAAGTAACAGACGTAGCAGAGAATGGGGACATCATGGGCTACTATATAGGCAGGGCAGATGGGATAAAAAGGTTCGGTGTGGGTAAGCTGGTAGAGGAGATGATAGTAAACACTATAAGTGATTTGATAAACAGATATAAAGTTGGAGAGGGATACTCAGTCATAACTAGAGAAAATGGGCTAGACAAAGCCACTTTCTACTTAGACAGGGGACAATTCAGCGGTGACCCAGAAGAATTAACAAAAACCATCAAAAGCTCACTGTCATCTGCGCAGATGGAGATAGCTTATTCACTGGAAAAAGAACTGGCTACAATTCATGTCGAATTATTAAATAAAGACAGCATACCTTTCTACAAAGACAGAGGCAAAAGCAAGTGGCTGATAGATAAAAGAGAAGTTTGATAGATAATCTGTGAAAATCAGATATCTATTGCATCCAATATCTCTACAGCACTAGCTACAGGGGCTGCATTCTTTAGTTCCTGTCTCTTCAGATCAATGTAAGCATCCAATGTGCTTCTTCCGAAAAACCTTACTAGATATTCATTATCCGATTCTAAAGCATCAAGTGCTTCAGATAAGCTGCCTGGTATCGATGGAATCCTCGACTTGCTCGTAAGATCTAGCTCATAAACATCTCTGTCTTCAGGATTTCCAGGGTCTATCTTTTTTGTTAAGCCATCCAAGCCAGCAGCCAATACACCCACAAAAGCTAGATAAGGGTTAGAAGACGGATCAGGTGGCCTGTACTCAATTCTTTTCTTTGAGGAATCTGAAGAGAAAGGCACACGTAGAGCAGCGCTCCTATTAGATCTCCCCCACACAAGGTATATGGGTGCTTCAAAACCCGGCACTAACCTTCTATAACTGTTCACAGTTGGAGAAACTACAGCAGATAGGCTTTTGCCATGCTCAAGCAGCCCTCCGATAAAGTATCTGCCAAACTGGCTCAGATTTGCATAACTGTCATCTTTGTCATAGAACAAATTTTCGCTGCCCCTCCAAAGACTTACATTAGTATGCAAACCAGACCCATTGTCATATGGAAAAGGTTTTGGTAAAAATATTGGTATCTTACCTAAATCAGCCAATTTTTCTCTAAGAAAATATTTTGAAAAGATTATGTTATCCGCAGCGTCCTTAACCGACTTAGGCTTGACATTGAGCTCATATTGGGAGGATGCAACTTCATGGTGCATCACTTCTAAGTCTATGTAGTCACTCAAGCCCATTAAAATATATGACAGATCCTTACTCTTGCCTTTGAGAGGAAACATATAACTTGCCTTGTTCTGGTAATTACCATTGTCTAAAAATTCAGTAGAGTTTATCTCCACTTTATGCTCAAACTTACCATTTTCTTTTCTAACTGATGCCGACACAC
The DNA here is from genome assembly GCA_023269965.1 of Candidatus Parvarchaeota archaeon. Lineage (GTDB taxonomy): Archaea > Nanobdellota > Nanobdellia > Parvarchaeales > Parvarchaeaceae > Acidifodinimicrobium. The sequence continues at coordinate 19,455 of JAGDXU010000026.1, forward strand.
TATCCACGACAAAGAACTCCAGTTCCCCGGCTACAAGTGATTTATACCCGTTATTTTCGAGCGTTTCTTCCATTGATTTAGATATTCTCCTTGGATCTTGCTCCAATGGTTTGTTGTTCTTGTACACGTATGAGAATAAGATTTTAGCTCCGCTAAGATCATTCACTGGCATATGACGGTCTGGAACCAACTCCAAATCGCTATCTTCTATGTGCCCAAAGCCATACGAGGAGCTGCCATCAGTCTTTCCCCTGAATTTAGAATCGTTGCAATCAATGAGGTAAGAGACGGATCTAGTGACACCTCTTAGATCTGTAAACAACAAGTGAGTCCAATTTTTAGTCATAACACATATTATGTAATGAAGAGGTTCAATATTTAAACTTTAAAAATGTTTTTTGGTGATAGTTCAGATATTTAAGTATGGAGAAGCAGATTCATTTATTAGGATACTAAAATGGAAGATAAAGAGTTTGATAGACTTTTGAAAATAAGCAGAATAAAATTAAGCGAAGAGGAGAAACAGAGGATACAAAATGACATTGAAGGCATACTTAGATACTTTGATAGCGTGGACAAGTTTAATGAAGCAAAGATTAAGCCTGCTTTCCACCCGATAAGAATAGAAGGACATCCCAGAGGGGATAAAATTGAAAAATTTGAAGATAAGGACAGTTTGCTGTCAAATACAAAGACATACAGGGGTTTTATCATAGGGCCAAGGATATGAGCAGCTATATAGAAGAGTTTGAGTCAAAGGTAAAACCTAAAGATTACTATGACAGACTATACGATGAACTTGTTAGACTGAACCCTAGACTGAATGCATTTAATGCTCTAATAAAACCAGATAAAAATGGGATACCTTTAAGTGTAAAGGACAACATCTGTGTGAAAGGTATTGAAGCAACAGCTTCATCCAAAATACTCAAAGGGTACATACCTCCTTTTAATGCAACCGTAGTTGAAAGAGTTCTGAAAACAAAGAGGTTCTCAATCATAGGCAAGACAAATATGGATGAATTTGGATTTGGAAGCTTTGGGATAAACTGTGAAAAACCTGCAAAAAATCCACTAGACGAAGAAAGAGTAGCGGGAGGCTCTAGTAGTGGCGCAGCAATAGCGACCGCGCTCTTAAAGTACCACGTCGCCATAGCTGAATCCACTGGCGGTTCTATATCCGCACCAGCGGCTTTTTGCGGTGTGGTTGGATTCACTCCGACGTATTCTGTGATATCTCGGTATGGACTCATAGACTACGCAAATTCGCTAGATAAGATCGGGTTCATGGCAAGATCAGCGGATGATATAAGGGTGATGCTTGATATAACAAAAGGAAAAGATAACCGGGACTCCACATCTACTGATTCAAAGATAGTGGGCTTGCATCACAAAAAACTGGTGATAATAGATGAATTAATAGACAAAGTAGACGAAAAGATAAGGTCGCAATTCTTTGAATTCGTAGAAAAGCTAAAAAATTTAGGGTACACAGTGAAGAATATAAACCTAAACGAGATAGATCTGTCCATACCTGCGTATTACCTGATAGCAATGGCAGAAGCCTCAACCAACTTGGCAAAGTTTACTGGATTTAAGTATGGGTTTAAGTTAAACGATTTCTCAAAGAATTACAATGAGTTCTTCGCAGAGGCAAGAGAAGAATTCGGCACAGAGGCAAAAAGGAGGGTAATACTGGGGACGTTCATAAGAAGCGCCAGTGTGAAAGACAAGTATTACTCTAAGTCATTGATTATAAGGAAAGAACTTATAGATAAGCTATCAAAAGTTCTAAAAGACGCATTTTTAATCTCCCCAACTATGCCTATAATGCCCCCAAAGATAAGTGAGGCTAATTCAATGAGCCCAGTGCAGAACTACGCAACTGATATACTTACAATACCTCCCAACCTCTGCGGTCTGCCACACATATCGTTCCCCTACTCTTATTCTAATGGTTTACCTCTTAGTGCACAGATAGTCGGCAGCCAATTCAATGATTATGGTGTAATCTCATTCGTATCCGAATGGGAGAAGAACTTTGAGTACAAGTTCAAGTACAATATAGGAGAAATATGAAGATCGGCCTTGAGATACATGTTGCTTTGCCTACTAAATCTAAATTGTTCTGTGGTTGCAGTACTGAACAAGTAGATACGCCGAATATAAACATCTGCCCGATATGTATGGGATTTCCAGGGTCCAAGCCGTCTCTAAATGAAGAAGCTATAATTTTAGCAAAATCAATAGCAAATATCCTGAACTGTAAAATAAGAGACAAGATATCTTTTGTAAGGAAAGTTTACTTCTACCCGGATCTACCTAAGTCTTTCCAGATAACACAGCTGCAGGAATCAATAGGTTATGAAGGGCTCATTATAATAGACAAAGGAAAGCGGATAAATATAAGGCGGATTCAGATAGAGGAGGACCCTGCTAAAATAATAAGAAGTGAGGAATATTCTCTATTGGATTTCAACAGGTCCGGGATCCCATTAGTTGAGATAGTAACTGAACCTGACATAACGAGCGAAGAGGAATTGACATCTTTCATATTCACGTTAAAGGCCCGCTTATACTACCTTGGCATTGATATAGACAGGGAAATAAAAGCTGACCTTAATATATCACTCGGAAAAGAGAGGGTAGAAGTAAAAAACGTGACCGGCACAAAGAACCTTCTCGAAGCTGCAAGGTATGAGATAGAGAGACAAACAGAATTAATAAGCAGAGGAATTGAACCAACAAAGGAGACAAGGTCTTATGATGAAAAAGAGAGGAAAACTAAGGCTTCGAGAGAGAAAGAGAGTGATGAGGAGTATGGCTATATATATGAGCCAGATCTGCCAGAATATAATATAAAAAATTACAGTATAAGAGAGACTGTAGACCCAATTGAAAAAGCAAAGGAACTTGCAGAAAAGCATGCGTATAACCCAAAAATAATATTGGAAGCGATAGCATTTGATAGATACGCATTGGATTTAATCGAGAGAAACGAGGAGAAATACAATTTCAACAGCTTAATGCAGGCTATAATGGAGATAAAAAGATTCAAGATAGATAATATTGACGATTTAAGTTTGAAAATGCTATTGGAGGAGATAGAGGGTGGATTTCAGATAGACAAGGACACAATAAGCAGCATAATTAAACACGAGAAAGTGAAACACAGCGATTTTAGCCAGGAAGGGATAGATAATGGGATTAGAGAATTCATAGAAAAAAACCCAGATATACTCAGAAGATACATTAAAAATAAGAAGCTTGCAGACTACGTAGCTGGGGAGATTATAAAAAGATATAAAGCTAAGCCAAAGGAAGTTTTAAAAAGAACAATAGAGATATTAAATTCGATGACAGGTCAAAAATAATATGGAAATAAATTGTGGAAGTCTATCCAGCGGGAAATATGACGGGCAAAAAGTAAGCGTAAGTGGTTGGTGTAGATATGTGAGAGTCCATAAGGACAAGGCATTCATAGATTTGGCAGACAGATACGGTATAACTCAGATCATATTTGAAAACAATTTATTAGAGCAGGCCAGACAATTAGGAAGGGAATTTGTAATAAGAGTAGACGGCAAAGTTAGAAAAAGAAGTAAAAAAGACATAAACCCAGATATGCCAACCGGGAAATTTGAGATATTGGCAGAATCATTGAAGGTAATAAACAAATCTAAGATACCTCCATTTGAAATCATAGAAGAAAAAGGTGCATTCTTACCTGATGAAGAGCTAAGATTCAAATATAGATATCTAGATTTAAGAAGAAGAGAAGCGTTGAACAAAATAGAGTTCAGGGATAAAGTTATAAAATCGATCCGAAAATTCTTCTGGGACAATGATTTCTTAGAACTCGAAACACCCCTCCTCATCAAGGACACGTATGATGCTAGTGGCTCTAGGACATTTATAGTACCTTCAAGGATACACAAAGGTGAGTTCTATGGGCTTCCACAATCCCCACAAATTTACAAACAGCTTTCAATGATATCTGGCTTAGACAAATACTTCCAAATAGCTAGAGTATTCAGAGACGAAGACCCAAGAGAAGACAGACAGCCGGAGTTCACTCAACTAGACTTGGAAACCTCTTTCAAGGACGAACATTACATCCAAACTCTCATAGAAAGCATGGTTAAGAGGGTCTTCTCAGAGGTGCTGCACAAAGATGTGAAAACCCCCTTTAAGCACTTAGATTACAAAGAAGCAATTAAACTATACGGTAACGATAAACCTGATCTTAGATTCGATAATAAGATAGTTGACATAACTGAGGAGATGCTAAAGACCGATTACAATATAGTCAAAAATATAATTAAAAACGGTGGAAAGGCGATAGCTATAAACTTTGAAGCTAAATTCGGTACAAAACAGTCAAAGATAGACAAAGATTTCATGTCAGAGATGGTCGAGAAGGCAAAGACATTCGGCCTTGGTGGGTTAACATGGTTATTCGTGGAGGATAAAAAGCTCAGATCTGATCCAGAAAAGATAGCTCAATCTATGAGCGGACAAAACTCTGAAATAATCAAGAAATTAAACAGCAAAGATGGTGATGTAATAATAATATGCACAGATGCGTCTGAAAGCTTGTTATTGGCTGCTGTGTCGAAGCTTAGACGCATAATGGGAATTAGAATTGGCAATTTTAAGGAGGAATACTCCTTTCTTTGGGTTGATAAATTCCCTGTTTTTGAAAGAGATGAAGTCACCAACAAGTTGGTACCTGTCCATAATCCTTTCGTGATGCCAACAGAGGACACAATTAAATACATAGACTCTAAACCTGAAGACATGCTAGGGAAGAGATACGACCTGGTGCTAAACGGGATAGAGGTTGGAGGGGGATCAATAAGGATACATGATCCAGAGATACAGAGAAAAATCTTAAAAATAATGGGACTTGCTGACAAGGAGATAGAGGAATCATTGGGCTTCTTAATCGAAGCTTTATCCTATGGGGCACCGATTCACGGCGGGATTGCTCTTGGTTTAGATAGATTCGTGGCAACACTTGCTAAGGAAGATGACATAAGAGAATTCATATTATTCCCGAAAAATAGGAAATTTGAATCATTCATAGATGGTTCTCCTACACCTGTGTCAGAAAAAAGACTAAAAGAAGACTACGACTTGAAAATAGACAGAACTTAAAGAGAATATTTAGAGCCGGAGACAATACATGAAAAAAGAGATCAACAGGCTTGAAGAAGCGGTAATCAAGATAAAAAATGATTACAATATACCGGGACTAGTCGTAGGGGTATTCAAAAGAGGTAAAATTGTTTTTTCTAAAGCTTACGGAAGTGCAAATAAGGAGCTAAACGTACCAGTCCTTACTTCCACACAATTTAAATTAGGCTCAATAAGCAAATCTTTTACTGCCGCTGCTATACTTATGCTCGTGGAGGAGAAAAAATTAAGGCTGAATGACAGCATATCAAAATTTTTTATAGGGGCGCCTAGCACATGGAGTGATATTACTGTAACTGATCTTTTAGCACATAAATCTGGCATAAAAGACTACTTGGATGATGAATTTTCAAAAAAACATGGAATATTCGATTCAGGGCAGGATTTCTCTGAGGCGGAGATGATAAAGAAGTCATATAGATTGCCTTTAGAATTCAGACCTGGGAAAAAGTTTTCATACTCTAATACCAATTATATGCTTCTTGGTTTTATAATACACAAGATTACTGGTAAATTTTACTATCAGTTTATCAAAGAAAAAATTTTAGAGCCGTTGAGTATGAATTCAGTGAGGATATACAAAAATAGTAAAATTGTGTATAATAGATCGAATGGATATGAACTCTCAAATGGAAAAATTGTAAAAGCTAGATTTGTATCTGATACCTTCAAAAACACTGCTGATGGTGCGCTTTACTCAGATATATTTGACATGGCGAAATGGGACTCTGAGTTGTATGATTGCAAGGTTTTGAACAGATCTATAGTTAGAAAGATGTTTGATATACACGCTCCAATAAAAGATTCTAAATACGGTTATGGATTTGGTTGGTTCATAAATGACAAAAAAACTGGAAAAATCGTAGAACATACAGGAAGTGGTGAGGGTTTCACGGCTGTGATCAAGAGGGACTTGGGCAATAAGACCACTGTCAGTATACTTACAAACTTATACAGAGGAGACTCTGAATGGATTTTAGCCGAAGCAAAAAATATAGTGGAACTTGCGAAGGATGTCTATTATTGAATTAAATATTTATCCCCTAAAAAGCAAATCCACCAATTTCTGCCACTAGTTGTTTGTGCATATTATAATAAAGCTTAAAATATATTGTATGCATCATTATTATGATATGGATCTGCACAACCGACGGAAAACATTAGCTATTTCACTGTTAATATCATTAATATTGTCAATTGGCATTTCCAATGCTATAGTTATTCCAACGTCTAGTACATCAACTGGAACCTTCTTAGGTTCTCTAAATTTTAATAACCTAAGCGGATCCACAATATTCGGTATACCGGCGAATACAGTTTTAGCTGTGATAATAAGCGCATTGATTGCATTCATAATATACGGGGCTTTAAAAGGAACGCACCTCTCTAATGGTGCTGGTGTCATAGGAATGCTCTTCGGGGCTATACTTTTAGTTATATTATACTTGAATCCAAAATACCTAGCGCTTTTAAGCAGCATCGCTTTTCTATTGAGTTTCATCGTGCTTGTATTATCTATACTGGTATTCGCTAGGAAGAAACTTAGCACGCCTGGAAAAGTAGTTGGGATAATTTTAGCGATTATATTACTTTACACTTTATTCGCCTCAAACCCATCTGTCGCTAACTATATAGATAACGTGCTGGGATTCAATCTAAGCGGACTCATGTTGCCTATTCTCTCATACATGTTCGTAATTATTGTAGTATATATCATCTATGCTCTCACCTACAAGAGAGCAAAGTCTTCTCTTTCAAAGCTAGTCTCCGTGATCATCATAATTGTTGTCGCTGTTTCACTTTTAGTTCCTGGTTTCCTACATTTCCTAGCGCTCTCCGGAATGGTATTTGGTATAATCTTCCTAGCCCTCTTACTACTACTCCTAATAAGATGGCTACTGTCTCACCGTGAACGCGTAGTTAGAATACCAAAGAAAGCAGTCAGGGGTGTTCAAAATTATCCATCAAATAAACCTTACCCTTCAGATAAATCTTTTGTAGTACCGGCAAGCTCGCTGAAAGGTGGTAAAAGTTTCTTTAGACTTGGACAAAGTGGGCAGAAAGGTGGCGGGTTTGCGACTAAATCAGAGATAGAAGCATACAAGAAAGGCAATCCTCCACCAAACTTATACTTGGAATTGCCTAAGAAAGGAAAGAAAAAATGAATGGACTCGTCGGGTTTCGAACCCGAAGTCTCTCCCATGCCATGGGAGCGCGTTACCAGTTGCGCCACGAGCCCTTGGATATAACAATACTAAAAAAACACTTAAGTTTATAAATATATAGTGCTGTTATTATCCTTCGGACAAAATTAATTTATGAAAAAGATAACTATAGAATTAGTAATTTCAGCTTTCATTGTGTCTTTCATTGAAGTCGGTTTGCTTTACTTCACAGGTCTTCTGAAGTCGTCTAATCCATCGTTTATTCTTTTGGTTACCGCAATACTGTCAGTTATAGAGCTTGTACTAGTTTTTATTATAGAGGATTTTATCCTGCTTGCAAAGCATGGAATAAGAAAAAGAATTAACAAAAGAAGATAGCAAAAAAGTCGCAGAAATTATATAAATCAGTGATGACAAGATAAAAACATGGCTAAAAAGAAAAAGTCAAAGAAAAGGTGAAGATAGTTGATTTAAATCAACTGATTGGATCCAAACAAAATTTTATTTTTTTATTTTTTTTATTTTTCTATTGAGGTTAATACTTCTACTTTAATTTTCCCCATTAAGCTTTCTCTCAACTTATTGGCATTTTCTTCTGATCCTATCCCAGAGCCATAATGCATAGGCACAACCAAATCAGGTTTCATTGCAATCGCAGCCTCAGCGGATTCTTTGTCTGTCATAACATATATCCCGCTGACAGGTAAAAATGCAACATCAACTTTTATGTCTCTCATCTCAGGAATAAAATCAGTGTCACCTGCTAGGTAAAATTTAACCCCAGACACTATGAAAATATATCCAACATTTCCTTTCTCTCTTGGATGAAATACCTCTCCTGGAGACCTGAATTTATTTACATTATAGGAAGGTACTGTTCTTATAGAGACGCCTTTGACAATTTTGACCTCATTCGGAGAGACAAATATCTTAGTTTGGCTAAAACTGCCTAATTTATCTTCACAGTCCTTCTGGGCGACTATAGCTGTGTCTCTTTTCACAAGTTTCTTTATGCTCTCAGGATCACAGTGATCATAGTGATCATGTGTTATCAGAATAATATCTGCATCCCCATGTATATTCTGAACTTTATATGGGTCAGTGTATATAATTAAGCCGTCTTTCTCTATCCTGAAGCAATCATGGTGTAACCATTCGATTTTAATCTCTTTGTATTCCATTTGCTTTCAAAGTTTACCAATATCTTTCACTGTATCGATCTCCATCTTGTTTACATTCTCGGTTGCCTTTGCAATCGCAGGTATGATGCATATATGCCCAGCGCTCTCCTTCGTATCATGTATGGTCTTCAGGCCTCTTAGCGAGAATAGTATATTTCCCACATCCTTACCCAATGCATCATTGAATACAGCGTAGTATTGAAGCCTACCCTCAGGATCGATTATGACTAGTCCCCTTCTAGCGCCCCCAGTCTCACTATTTATGAAACCGTAACTAGTCACTATCTCCTTCTTAGGATCCTGGATCATAGGTATCTTACTCTTACTTACCCTTGGAGAGACTTGAACCCATCCCTTATGCGAGAACACAGTATCTGTGCTTATCGCAAATATCTCTGCATTCTCTTTCTTGAATTCATCGTATCTACTCATTAATGCTTCAATATCTGTTGCACATACAAATGTAAAATCACCTGGATAAAATGTAAGTATTACCCACTTTCCTCTATAGTCTTTCAAGCTTACCTCCTTTATTTCGTCAGACTCCGGAAAGTAAGCCTTTTCCTTAAAGTTAGATGTTTCGCTCCCAATCTCCATATTTGCCTCCTAAGAATAATTCTCTTATCTACTTTAAATCACATACATCCTTTAAATAATTTTATATGTGATGCGCAGCTCACACTTCTAGGCGAACTTTCCTACTACCATGATAGTTTGTGCCCGCTATAGAATTTCTCTAGTCTTACTTACTGAATTTCTTGTTAAGTTTAATCGGGTCCGTGTGTCTGAAATATAAATTAAAGATGAAATCGAATGTTCCCTTTAAGCTTGACCAGTATATCTTCTCCATCATCATTTTTTCAAAATGATTCAGCCTGCTAGGAGGATATGGTACGACTGGCTGGTCGTATGAACCTATGACAAAAGTCCCTTTTCCATAACCTAAATCAAATGGGCAGTTAGTTCTACCATCGAATTTATCTTCTTTTCCCTGCAAAATATTGGCGACTATCTTCGCTTCCAGGTGCGCTCCAACTCCTGCTTTAGAAGTTGGGATATTAGTTGCATCGCCTATTGCAAACGCATCATCAAAACCTTGTATTCTCATGTTAAATTTGTCAGTTTTAATGAACCTATCATCATCTAACACGGTCTTCGGCTCGTAATCTATTTTAGCCCCTTTAAAGGGCGGAATTATGATTGGAAGATCAAATTTGATCTGGTCCCCCTCAAGCGAATACAATGTATTTGCGTCTATATGGTCCAAATCAAAGAACGTCATTATCTGGATGCCTCTCTCCTTCATAATAGGCTCTACGACGTTATTAATTGGTTCTGCAGAATAAGCTCTCGGATACGGCGTAAAAAATACAAGTTTTGTTCTGTCTTTTAGTTTTCTTCTATTTATCAGCATCTCTGTGAGCAGCACCCCCTCTATTGGAGAAGGTGGACATTTGCAAATTGGGGAAGCTTGACCGAGAACGATTGTGCCACCTTTAAATGAATTTAGATTTTTCCATACACGCTGTGCATTCTCTATACTTGTATGATAGTCGCCATACTTATCATCGATTTCCTTTAATCCAGAGACAGTGCTGGCATCGCTCATCGTACCAGTTGCAACCACTATATAATCATAGGCATATTCTCCACCTTCTGTGAAGACTTTCTTATTCGTTAAGTCAACTTTTTTCACAGGATCTAATTTAAATTTGATACCTTTTTTGATCAGCTTAGGGATTTTTTTAGTTGGTACTTCCTTTCCCATAAAAGCCGCATAAAGAAATGCGGGCTGAAAAACCTGCGTGTCAGATTTATCCAATATAGTTACATCAAAATCCTTTTGATTCAGTGAGTTTGCGAGGATTATTCCCCCGGCTCCCCCACCGACGATAACAACTCTCTTTTTTTCCATTATCTCTTCAGAATTTTTATAATTACTACGACTTTATCTGGCTGATCTTCGATACTCAATACCTGATTTCCGGTCTTCTGGGCCCAAGCTGTTACATCATTTTTAATCCCCTTGTCAGTTGCCCAGATTTCAATTGTGTCCCCCACTTTTGAGTTCCTATAAGCTTTTGCCAAGTCGACTATCGGGCCAGGGCAGCTTGATCCCCTTGAATCTACAAAAATCTTGTTTTCTTCCATACTCATATGAAAAGCACCCTCCCATTCTCTGTGTTCGATATGAACGTCGCAGCCCCAACAATATCATCAACAATCGGATCTAAATCCTCTTTTTTAAACCCAAATAAGTCACATGCAAGCGAGCATGCATAAACCTTAGCCCCCATCTCCTTAGCACCTTTTATCATCTCATACCATGATTTAACATTATGTTCCTGCATGCTCTTCAATAATTGAGGACCAAAGCTTTCAAACTCCTTAGGCAATAACAATTTCTTATCGCCTTTAACGAAATTAAGTAAACCCCAAAAAGTCACAAAAATTTCCACATCTTCGCCCAATGACGCAGCCGCCTGTGAAAGAATCCCTACCGACATCAACTTATCTGTAGTGCCGCTGAAAACAATCATTCCAAACTTTCCCATAAATTGCCTCTATATATGGCAAAGCTATGGTAAGATTTAAACTTTTTTAATGTTATGAAGTCACTGCTAAACCACATCATTTAAATTTTTCAATATTTATGACTCCACTATTTTTCTTCTTATAAGATCTGGGCCCAGAGAGATTCGAACTCTCGACCTTCTGCGTGTAAGGCAGACGTCATAACCGCTAGACTATAGGCCCCTATATTAAAGTCAATAGATTACTATCCAGTTTTCTATAAATAAATGTATTTTAAGTAGGAATGAAACATCGACCAGTTCAGCTGTAAGAATACAACAAAGGCGAAGTAGACGAAGAACTGCATACGAAGAATGAGGAACCATCCCAAACAGCGCTATAAAGATGTCACTTAACACTAAAACCCAATGAAAAAAAGCCTCTCAGCGACTATAACCTCTGCAGGGGGTGGGATTTGAACCCACGAGGGCGCTAGGCCACAGGATATCCTTCCCGATTCCTTAAAATCATCAAAAAAAGACCGGACTTAAGTCCTGCGCGTTGGGCCGCTTCGCTACCCCTGCTCAGATTGCCTTGCGCATTAGCTTTCGCTTTCTCTTTCTTTCCTGTAGTTTTTTCTTTCTGGTCTTCCACCTGTCTTGGTGTACTTTTTTCCAGTTCCTAGAGCTGCGTTTCATTATTACCTCCTCTGATTTAACTATAATCTATAGATTATCACCTACGATTTAAATGTATATTTATTACGCTTGTTAAAATCTAATTTAAATATAGACATCTATTGAAATATAATTATAGTAATGAAACTATGGACAATTTATATTAACTGTTCAAACTGGAGTAAACTGATATGATTATAGACTTAGATACCGTATTTTCGCTGATTATATTCACAATATCGCTTGCGACTTCTATATTTTCTATATTGATACTCATCGTGCTATACAAGCATAGGGCTGACAGAGCCCCGCTATTATCTTTCTTTTTGAATAAAGGTAGGGCTATAAAGCATCTGAACCTTTTCATATTTCCGGCAGTTTTCATCCTAGTCTTTGGGATTTTCGTCTTGTTGCCTCTATTTTTTAGGTTTTCTGCGATGTTAAGTGAAATCTTAGCTTATTTTCCGTATATCTTCGGAGCCTTAAGCATCCTGTTCATAGCCTTCATAAATTATAGATGGTTTGGATGGTTTAGGAGGTTTGCAAAATGATGCTGAATGGGATATACGTATACATAGCAGCTACAGAGTCCATCCTGATGTTCTCGTTTATCGTTTATCTTCTTTACCAACTCAGGGAATCCCCCGAGCTTCTCTTGTCAAGCTTCTATACCCATAAGCTGAAAATATACTCATTTGCTTTCTTTGCGGTGGCTTTTTTAATATTGTCCATATCCTATTCATTCTCTTTTTTCGCCTTTACGGCTAGCATAGCTAGTGTGTCAGAAGAAGACGGGTTAATCCTGGCGTTATTCTTTTTGGATGCTTACTTTTTGATCATGGCCTCTTGAATGTAAAGAATTAAATTTTAAGCATCCATTTCCAAGCATGGACAACCTTTATTGTTTTTCCATTTACTTTGATTGATCTTGATAGCCCTGTTCCTCTTAGAGGCATATCTCTTTTGGTGACTTTTTGAATAGGTAATATTAATCATCCCTTCAGCTCAATTACAACTGGTGCATGGTCTGACCCTTTCTGCTCTTCGAGAATATCAGCTTTAATGATCTTCTTCTTTAGCTCTTCAGACACAACACAGTAATCTATCCTCCACCCTATATTTTTATCTCTTGCGTTGAATCTATAGGTCCACCATGAGTAGTGCCCACCCTCCTTTACAAACATCCTATAAGTGTCTATATATCCCCGACTTAGAAATTTAGTCATCCATTCCCTTTCCTGCGGTGTAAAGCCGGCATTATTCTCGTTCTCCTTAGGCCTAGCTATATCAATCTCTTCATGCGCAACATTAAAGTCGCCACATATAATAACTGGTTTTTGCTTTCTAAGCCCCTGCAAGAAACCTTCTATTTCCTCATCAAACTTCATTTTGAATTCTAACCTTGTTAGGCCGTGCTGTGAGTTGGGAAAGTAAGAATTAATAATGTACATATTGTCAAACTCCAAAGTCAGAACCCTGCCTTCGTCGTCAAATTTGGGGTCTCCTATTCCTTCTATAACTTTAAGGGGCTTTGCTTTAGAAAGGCTTAGGACACCGCTGTATCCCTTCCTTTTAGCTGGATAAGGGAATACATAGTATCCCAGTTCGTTTATTTCTACAGGCACCGTATCGCTCTTTATCTCCTGGAAAAGTAATATATCATATCTTTTGCTTTGAATCAACTCTTTTAAACCCTTACCCCATGCACTTCTTATACCATTTACATTCCAAGACAATATCTTAATGCTCATTTTTTCCACTCCGTGAGGCGATTGTATACTAAAAAATAAACATATGAAGCATAAATATCTGCTCAAAAAGGTTAAAAACCACTCAATTACATAGTATTTAATATGTCCAGGGATAAAAAGACAAGGATACTGATAACAGACTTCAAGCTTGGAAGAGAGTTTGGGGGCGCAGAATTCGTTGCTAAAACTCTGTATGATGGGTTAAAAAAACATTATAATATCTCATACTTTGGTTTTGATATTGGTATAAACGAAAAATCAAAACATATAGGGACACCAACCAGCAATTTCATTTCAAAGGTTTACAACTCCAAACTTTTCAGATATTTCATGAAAAACATGTTCTACCGTTCAAAAACCTGGAGGGGAGTTGTTTTCTTCTTAAATGAATTGAGAAGAAAAATAACACTTAAGGAAGGCGAGATATACACAGATTTAGTGATCTCCAACAGCCCATATGATTACTCTATATTATCTGGCAAGAATAGATTCAAGGTACACATTTCTAAAGGGATTATATTCGTGAAACACGGCGTATACTCGGATTTAGGGTACCCCTACCCAGACAATCTGATAAAAGACAAGCCGTTTAAAATAGTGGCCTTAAATTCATCTGATTACTCAAATCTTTCCAAATTATACGGTAGGGAAAATGTAGCCTTGATACACAATGGTCTGGACATAGATGTTAATATAAATTTAACAAAAGATGATCTTAATTATCTGTCGTCCATAGATATAAACTCTGATAATAAGGTAATTTTAAGCTTAGGGAGATTGGAGGACACGCAAAAAGGATTCTCATTCGGAATAAAGGCGATGGCTCTCCTGAAGGATAAGTATCCTAACCTAATCTATGTCGTCGCCGGCAAAGGCCCCGATATGGATATGTACAGGAAGTTGATATCAAAATATGGTCTAGATAACAAAGTAAAGTTATTAGGCTACGTGACAGACGAGCAGAAGTATTCTCTTTTCAGAAGAGCCGACATAATACTCCAGCCATCAGAGAGAGAGGTCTTCAGTATATTCACTTTAGAGGTGATGCATTTTGGAAAGCCTATAATAACTACGAAGAACGAAGGGTCGATAGACATAATAAAGGATGGATACAACGGCTTCTTCGCAGAGAGAAATGAAAAAGACATAGCTGATAAGGTCGAGAAGATCTTAAGCTTGGATATGAACAAGCTTGCTAAAATAAAAAGAAACTCTTTAAGCACAATTAAGCTATTTTCTATAGAGAAAATGATTAAAAGTTATAAAAGCGTCATAAAAGAGTTAGCCAAATGAGCGTATGGAAGGACCCCTATTAAGTTTTTGTGGGACAGTTTACAATTCTGCCAGAACTGTGGAAAGCAGTTTAGATTCAATCTTAAAACAGTTTAATGGTTTAAAAGGTGGATTTGAGGTCGTTGTAGTCGACAACTTTTCTACTGATGGAACGTGGGAGATACTCAAATCATATTCAAAAAAGTATAAAAACTTCAAGATAATTCAAGCCAAGTGCTCTAGGGGATTAGGGAGAGCAATAGCCTACAATCACTCTAATGGTAAATATTTTATGTCAATAGACCTTGACAACATATACGAACCCATATTAAGGAAAGTAATAGAAGGATTGATTAGAACATACAAGCCATATTCTCTGATAAACCCAATACATTTCATGGACAGAAAAACCATGGATAAGATAGGTAATTGGAGAGACTTACTAGCTGCAGAGGATATGGAGCTTTATGCTAGGGCATTATATAAAGGCATTAAAATCTATTCGTTGCCAGCTCATCTATTCCAAAACGAGATAGCAAGAGGAAACAGGGAAGAGAGATACTCCGGATTTAAATTCCGAAGATTAAAGAAACTCATAAGACTTTACAAGGCAACTGATGCCGCTTTAAAGGCTCAAGGTGTACTTCATTTCAAAGATGTAATCAGAAAAACGCGTTCATATGAATTTTTGGCAAAGATTGTACTATTAAAAATAAAAATCCTTAGGCAGAAAGTTTATAGATACTCAGATAGATACATTAACTCTATCTATATAGCTGACAATACAAGGATAATAGATCCACGTAAACTGCATATCCCTAAAAAATATATAATATTAACTGTCGGAATTTGGCTACAAAATTTGGAAGCATTTAACAAACTACAAGAGGATATAAGTAAGTTTCGCTTTGACCATTTCAAACTAATAGGAAAGAGGTACAGAACTTTGATCATATCTGCTTTTTACTATGATGAGACTGCAAAGGATATTTTGAAATTCAACGAAAAATTCTACCAAAGTTATTACAAATAAGACTTGTTAACATTTAATGCAAATATTTTTGATTATACATGTAATTGGGGTGGATGGGATTTGAACCCACGACCTCTGGCACCCGAAACCAGTATCATACCAAGCTAGACTACCACCCCATATACTATTGTTGTGCCCTATGATACTCCGGATACACACCTGGTCTCATTATAACACTGTCAGTTCTTATTACTATACCTTTCTCTATGTCTTTCAGTGAACTTGAATCTATCGCTGCCTTCCCTATTGCTACAATCTCTCCTTTGAGTGTGTATATCAAAACCCATTCGTCTATCTTGAAAGGATTAAACTTAACTACGCCAGGGACAGCTACTGGAGCACCTTTGCAGACCGTATCAACGGCAAAATCAGATATCCACACCTTCGGAAGGAAATCTACAGCTTTCTCTATATTCTGGACCACCTTATTTAATGGCTTTTCATCCCCCTCCTTTTCATAGAAGTAAACCGCATCTTCTAAATTCTGAAGGGTCGACAAACTATCGTCTTCAGTGAGATTAGCAACTTTTGTCCTCCTCAATTCTACCATATGGGCGCCTACACCAATCTTTTCCCCCATGTCGTGTATCAGCTTCCTTATATATGTGCCTGATTCTACACCAACCCTAAAGAGGACATCTCTTCCATCTACTTCCAATATATCTAGATAATAAACTGTTCTCTCTCTATACTGCCTTTTTACATTTGATCTTACCGGCGGAAGCTGATTTATCTTGCCAACAAACTCTAGCATCTGTTTCTTCAGATGCTCTTCATCGAATTCTTTATGAACATGCATCAAGGCAATGTATTCTTTTCCGCCTAAAAGAAGGAGAGCTATCGCTTTATTTGCGCGGTTTAAGGATAAAGGCAGCAATCCAGTCACGTTGGGATTTCTTTGTGAATCACACTAAAGTCCCTGAGTAACCGATCTTACTGACATTCAGCGGAGACAGTATCCTCTTGGCGATAAAAGCGGAAGTCTTTGATCTTATTCCGCTTGGTTTGTCAAGCAAAATGAAGCCAAGGTCAAGCTTCTGCTTTATATTCCTCCTGTCGGGATATACTCCGTAATCCTCACAGGTCGCCTCATCGCGCAAAGATATAACTTCACGTTTTATACCTTCATAAGGCAGGCCCATTGAACTAGATTATACTTTAAAGAATTTAAATATAAAATCCACGCAGAGATCTCTTAGATTATCCCTGTCCAATTTACTGGAATCCACAACTAGATCAAATGGAGCTAAATCGTAGGACACGTCTATTTTGTACAAACTTCTATAAATATTTGCGGTCAAATCGTCTTTCTTTTTAATTGCAGTAAGGGCAGATTTGTATGGGATATCGTCTCTTATAGATACCCTACGCGCTCTCACCTCTATCGGTGCTTTAACATATATCTTCACTGTATTTCTATTGCTACCTAACAGCCATGGCATAGTCCAGCTATCCACTACAATATTATCGCTTCTCCTAATGATCCTAAGGAGCTCCGAATCTAGTCTTTTATCAAACTTGGTATTCTTGAGCCTAAAGAGGATCATCTGTATCCCTTCTTTAGATTCCCACGATCTAAACGTCTTGTCTGGAAGTAGATCTTTAAGCTTGGAACTGCCTGAGAGATACTCTAAATTAAGCTCATCTGCCAACCCCTTAGCTAAAGTAGTCTTTCCTGAAGCTGTCAGACCGGATACCGTTATTATCATACAGTATTTACAAAAGCATTCATCTTTTATAAAATTAAATTTCTAAATGCTATTGTTTTCTATGAGAGAAAGGTTCTTATCAAACACACTTGGAAGATAGCTTAGATTATCACAGTAATTTATAGCTGCAGGGGAAGTCGAACATTCCCCAGTCAGTTCATACTTTGAAAGCTGTGTGTAGTTTATCTGATAAACGTTTATGTTCGTAAGAACTTGATTCTCGATGCTTAGAAGAGAGTTCACTGGCAGGTTGTCAGAGAACACCAGCTTAAAGCCAGGGACAGTCTCATTCAAAAGATATAACTTTACAAATAATGTGTTTAATGTTTGATTTGGCATGAATAAGCCAGCAGGTTGATTTCCATAGGAAGATAGATTAATTGGTTCCGGTATATAGCCCTGGCCTACTCCACCTATATGGAGAGTTGCTGTCTCGTTTGGAAGAAGAAGCATGAATCCTCCAGGTATGCCGCTTGTGCTTTCCTGCACACACCCTTTAGAATAAGTACACATGTAATCTATTGGCATGGGAGACGAAGCCTGCTGCGTTAAGGTATTGTAGATTATACCGTAAGGTTTTCCTATCACTGTGGATGAATTAAACGGCAGCAGCACCTCAAGTAATATGGCATCGCTTGCCGGGACGTTCTGTAATCCAACTGTTACATTCGAATTGACCAAAGCATAACCTGTGTTTGGGCTCCCCCCAAACACAGCCAGATACTTATAACTAGCGTTACCGATGTTGTTAGAATTCAATTGTGATGTCCCCTCTATCAGCGGAGAAAATTCAGTCGGCTTCAATGCTATCGTTGAGATAGCTGAGAACTTTAAAACTTCGCTGCCGCTGATAACTGCGTACGTTGGTTCATGAATAAAATGAAGATAAGTCGCATACTGGTAAGGTGATGTGGCTTCAAAGAAGTACTTTGCAATCATAGACTGATATCCATAGGCGTTACTCCCGTCAGCAACTGCTGTTCTTCCAGCTATCGCCTCTTCCCAATAACCATAATCCCACCACGAGATTATTGAACTGTTAGCGGGAGTATTCTGGTTTATCCAAAGCATAGTAGGGCCCCAAAGCGCAAGACCTGATCCACTCTGCTGCGCTATCTGATAAGATACTGTCAAACTGTCGTACAACTCTATAGCAACGAATGTAAGTGCTATAATGGTTATCAGACCTACTGCCAGATAGAATAACCTCTTCTGTTCAGGGCTCTTGAATAACGACTTAGTGTATTTGATCCCGGAGTTAGTCAAGAAAACAACTGCTAGAGGAACCAACAATGCTGCTGTTAGATCAGTCGGTTCCAAAAGCCTCAACTCTAAATTTGATAAAACCAATGTCAAAATGAATAAAGTTAGGAGCATAAGGTACACTTTATCTGAGACGCTCTCCCTTTCAAATTTATCAAATACTAAGAATATAGTGAATATGCCAATCAAACCAAAGGCTCCATATTTATAGTAATTCTTAGCTTGCCCTATAGCCAGCGAAACAACAATCAAGATTATAGATATAAACACAAAAACAGCTACATTTCCGAGGAGCTTTTTGCTTCTGTGCCGACTGAATTCATATAGCGCTATGACCTCTGGCAAAAATGACATTATAACTGTTACTATAAGGTAAACTTCCGAGGATAAGCTGAATGAGAAGGTTCCACCATTTATAAGTACCACCATCGGAAGCAACAGAGAATAGAAGATATACCAGTGCTTGAATCTCCTTGAAATAAGATAAAGGAGCACTCCGGAACCAATGAACAGCAGCAAGAAATTTACCCCGATACCTGAAACAACAAAATTGTACTCTGAGAACCTATCTGCGAGGTTAACGACGCCATACTCAGCAATCGTCAAAGACAGTGGATTTACAGCGCCAAGGCCAAGCGGATGAGCTATCTCCGAGCTCAGAAATGTAAGGATTTTATGGAGTAAATTCAACTTAGGAATTAGGCTTATCACAAAACTTATCAAGAGCGCATATATAACCGGGCTTGTGCCTTCGTTGATATGAGGTATCCTCAATCTATCTTTGTATTTATCATAAACGAAAAGCTTAAAGAGTATCACTAAATACACAAAGTACATCGGAAACAGCTCAAAACTCAACAAGTTCGACAGACTGAAGTTCAAGAAACTGGCTTCAAATGCTAGGAACAACCCAAATGGCAAAAACGCGTACAGATCCTCCTTCTTATCGAATTCAAACATTATCAAAAGAAGGTATGTCAGTGGTATGGTTATTACAGAGAACTCTGCGTAGCCACTGGTTATCGTCCCAAAACCTACTGATATAGCCATCAGAAAGCCATACAACAGTTTAGAATTTCTGTCTTTTGACGTGAATATTTTTACAAGCATGAAAAATGACAAGAATATAAACATGAAACCCATCGCGGTCTTAGTTGAAAATCCTGCTGAGGTCCTGCCTAGCAGTGTTTCAAACGCAGGAAAAACAAAGGCTCCCAAAGAAGCCATCCAATAATCTCTGAAGATGTACAACAGAATGAAGAATAAGAGCAGGGTCATAACCACCGCAACAATCGGTGGGTAAATCATAAACCAAGTCATTGGGGTAGCGGCTGGAACCAAAGGCTGCATGAAACGATACATGTACGCGCCGAAAAACGATATAAGAACTTCCTGAGACCTTGAGGCTAACCCTATCGGGAGGTACTGAAGATGGTTTATCACGGGTACATTACCAGTCGTAATGATATCCTTCATGAGGTCATAGAATTCATACGGGTCTAAACCAGTAAGCGAACCGCCCATACCTAGATAATCATTGCCGACCAGTGGCGTAGCCCCTAATGCAGGTAAGCTAGCAGTCCTTATTAACAAACCTAGGATTATTGCTGTAAACAAAAGCGCATAAAACGGCGCCTTGTGTTTGGTGAATAAGGCTGAGAGGACAGCTGAGACTATCATAAGTACGAGAGTGATATAGAAATAAATCGATAGATAAGTGTAAAGCAAAGAGACCACCATCAAAACCGCTAGAATGGCGAATATGAGGCCATAACCTACGCCATACTTTACCACTGGCTTCAACATCGACTTTATAGAATCAAGATTGAGATTTAATTCAAGCTCGGTGACTTTTTCAGTCTTTTTTTCCTCATGGACTTGCGGCGGAGATTCTCGAGATTTATCCCCGTTTACATTGTTTTCCATTTCCTCTTTTTTCAGGCCGTCCATAAAGTCAAAATGACAAAAAAGACAGTCAATTATAGGATTTAAACCTTAACTCTATACTAGATTATAACTTTTCAACAAAGACGGCTTATTCAAGAACTCAAAGTGCTCTGGATGAGCCACGTATTCGTCGTATATGGTAGGCCTTGAATAATCTAAGAAATCTATCTTAGTAGCTTCTGAGTAATCCACCTTCAAATCGTTGTAGTTTCTATTCATAACGATGTTGTTATTACCCAAAACATATACCGCTCCGCCTCTTTTCTGTTTCATTGGGTTATAATTCGACTTAAAAGTAGAATTTACTAAATTCGCTTCTATAAGAATACCGCTCCCGACATTTACAGTTATATGGCCATAATTTGGAAGCATTATAACTCTATCGCCTTTCTTGGCATGAATAAGCTTGACGTCATATGATCCATCCTCATTCGCTCTCTGCAAAATATACAAGACCTCACCATATAACACCTCATAAATCTCTGGATAAGAAAGGCTATCCTCAACTATTGGATGATAATGACCTAATGTCTTGTTGAATTCACCGCCTAAGTCATAGTGATTCAATACTGTTATATCATATCGTATGGTATGCGCTTCGAACACGGATGAGTTTTTATCAAATCCAACACCCCTAAACATGTAATATAGTGGGTCATTCTTGTTGGAGGTATTGATGAAAGTCCTGTTGAAAAGGACATCACTCATCTCATTCAATCTCCTTATGTCGGCTGCTAAATTTACGCCATCGCATTTTAATGACATCCCATTCTCATCGAACTCTAAATCTAAGAGGTTACTGATTATTTTCATTACTCTTAATAGTAGACGCAAGTTTAAATCTTTTTAGATTGTTCAAACAATCTCGCTAATCTGCCAAGCCTTGCCGTAATAAGTATAAAGATAATGTCTGATCTGCTTATCGCTCTGAAGATGTAAAGCAGAAATATATACAAAATAACGGCAGCAACCAGTATGAACGGCAGTTCTATCAACCTGGTGAAGTTGGCAAGAAGCAACAGTATGAAACCTACCATAAGCAACCCTGCAATGATCCCCTTTATTATGGCTCCAATCGGCAGTTTTATCTCTATATACTTTCTTGTGAAATATAGATTTATTGTAATAGTGAGAACCGTCACGCCTAATGAAACCAAAGCCGCCCCCGTGGAGAAGAACCTTGGTATTAAAAGAATAGACAATATTATTCCCGCCATTGCACCTGAGATTGTGGAGTACATGGAATATTTCTGTTTTCCGCTTGCACTCAAAACCGTTGTCAAAGGCGAAAGAATGCTACTTATCAAAACGCCAGCCATGAGCACCAAAAATGGCCCAGCAGACCCTAAGAACTCCTGGTGATAAAACAGGCGAATCAAAGGATTAACTGTGACCGCTGCACCAAAAACAAGTGGTATAGTTATAAGGGCAGAAAACCTTATTGAATCCTTCATCAATCTGTATAGATAATTATAATTTTTCTTCTCGAACATCTTAGTTATGGATGGAAAGAAAGCGATAGCTATAGCTCCTCCCGGAGCGCCTACCAAACCAGAAAGAACTGCACCTATCCTATAGAACCCAACAAAACTCATGTTCGGCGCTATAACCCCTAGAAGGATAACTATAAATGAAGAGTAGAATATAGAGAAGAGAGACCCAGTGTATGTAAATGTAGAGTAAGACCTCAATTCCTTTCTCTCTTCATAAGTAGGTTTTCTTACCTCTTTTATATGGTTTATTATCTTCCTTGCAAGGAAAAAGGCGATTATGAACGCCACAAAATAGCTTACATCATAAACACTTATAACGCCTATCAAGCTTAGCCCTAGGTAAAGGACCAATATCTGCCCTACCCTCATTATATCCAAAGTAGCATTCACTATGAACCGATATTTCTGTATTTGATACCCAGAGAAGAGGCTCTGATAGAAAGAGTTTACAAGCGAGTAAAATGTCAAACCTATAGCGAGTATTATCAAAAGGTTCCTGAGAATAGGTTCATGATAAAATGAAGCAATTGGCCCGGAAAGAACGAGCATCGCAACACTAAGCGAGATAGATGTTATAACTATTAGATACAGATAATTTTTAGCAATCCACTTCAAAGCAGGTCTGTCGTCTCTAGCTTTATACTTTGAAACAGCATACTGCAGAGAACCATTTATCCCTATGGATGAGAAGGTTAAAAACATCGACCATATAGTGACAGCAAGAGAATAAACGCCGAAATTTGTAGGCCCCAGGAATCTTGCTAAGAAAAGACCTATAAAAAATGATGTAAAATAGTTCACTATCGACCCCAAAAATGAATAAGAGCTATTAGAAGCAACCTTCACCCTCTCCTCAGTAAGCTCATTAGTTATCTCGTCTGACATAAAACTTAAACTTTGACTTAATTGTCATATTTAAATTAATAAAAGACATACGAATATAAATGATTGGGATATACGCTGAAAGTGCGATGATACTGATAATTGCAATCAGTTTTCCATTGAGTTACATAGTCGCAGAATACAGTGAAAGGGAGATAAAAAATCTGACTAAATACTTCACAGACAGGATATTTGTGCCTGCATTCGCCATTGAAATGGTGCTATTTGCAGCGGTTATGCGGCTTCTAAACCCTATGATTTATGCTCTTGGCGCCATCCTTGTGATATTCAACCTGTTCTCTTTCTCATTTTACTTCGCAAGAAGGTGGGATTTCGCTAGGTCTATACTTTATTTCTTGTTATTCTTAATAATAGAATTCATAGTTGCGATGCTATATTGATAATTATGAAAGTGGGGATAATAGGGCGAACAAATGTTGGAAAAAGCACATTGTTTAAAGCGATGACGATGGAAGATGTGGAGATAGCTGACAGACCCTTCACAACCATCGAACCTAATCGAGGCGTGGCTTATGCAAAGATAACCTGTCCTGATAAGGAATTTGGACTGAAATGTAATCCACATAATGCACCGTGCGTGAATGGAACCAGGTATATCCCTTTTGAACTGATAGATGTAGCCGGTTTAATAAAGGATGCAAGCAAGGGGAAGGGGTTAGGCAATAAGTTTTTAACAGACGCAATGGAAGCTGATGCGCTTATACAGGTCATAGACATATCAGGAAAAACCAATGGAAGTGGGGAAAAGACTGAGAGCTATGACCCAGCTGAGGACATAAACATGGTTAGGGATGAGCTAACAGCGTGGATAGGCGGGCTTATACAGAAGATAAGGGTCAAAAGTAGCGAGGGCCTGGCTGAGGCTATGTACAAAGAATTATCCGGATTAAAGTTCAGATTCGAAACCATAAAAGAGGGAATCAAAAAATTCAATGTAAATCGACCAGATGACCTTAACTTGGGGGAATTTATAGACTACCTATTAGATTCAGATAAAAAGATGATAGTCGCGTGCAATAAGATGGATATAACTGAAGACCTAGAAGAGAAATTGAAACAGTTGAGATCTAGATTCCAGTATGATTTCGTACCCTGCTCAGCTGGGGCAGAACTTACACTTAAGGAAGCTGAGAAGCATGGTTTTATAAGTTACAACGGAAGCATCTTTGAAATAAAAAAAGATATAAATCCACAGCAGCGGGGTGCGCTGGACATGATTAAAGGCATGATGGACAAATTTGGGGGAACTGGTGTTGATTCACTCATAAACACACTAGTTTTCAAGACTATGAATTGGAAGGTCGCCTTTCCTGTCGTGGATGAGAAAAGACTCACAGACAGCCAGGGAAGAGTCCTGCCAGATGCGTATCTTTTGGATGAGAATGCAACGCCAAAAGATCTAGCAGAGAAGGTGCACACAGAAGTGGCCAAAAACTACAAAGGCGCTATAGACTGTAGAACTGGGCTTAAGATAAGAAATGACAAACCGCTTGAAAATGGGCAGATAATCAAGATAATAGTATGAACAACTCAAAAGTTTTCCTGAAGAATAAAGCCATAATGGACAAGATAATAGAAGCAGCAGAACTCGATAAAAACGATATAGTCTTAGAGATAGGGAGTGGGGATGGAAGGCTCACAGAGAAGATAGCTTCAAAGGCAAAAAAAGTGTATGCGGT
This sequence comes from Candidatus Parvarchaeota archaeon, assembly GCA_023269965.1. Classification (GTDB taxonomy): domain Archaea; phylum Nanobdellota; class Nanobdellia; order Parvarchaeales; family Parvarchaeaceae; genus Acidifodinimicrobium. Next base: position 44,241 of record JAGDXU010000026.1, read on the forward strand.
CGAGAAAGACTTATTCCTAATAGATAAATCAAAGGTAAAGCTTTCAAACTACAAAAACATAGAGTTCATGAACCAAGATATTCTAGAGATATCTTTCCCTGAGGATGTAAATAAGATAATATCCAATTTACCCTACAGCATCGCATCACCTATAACTGAGAGGATAATCCGATTTATGAACAACCACACGAACTCTATAGCGGTGTTAATGTATCAGAAGGAGTTTGGGGAGAGAATGCTCGCTGCCCCCGGCTACACTGATTATTCTATGCTAACTGTATTCTGCACATATACTTGCAGTATCAACAAGATAATGGATGTCAGCAAAGCAAACTTCAGGCCTATCCCCTCAGTTGATTCAATAGTGATAAAGATAAAACCAAAGAACATAAAGATTGATGACAACTTCATAAACTTCTGCAAACTTATTTTCCAACACAAAAAAAAGAACGTTTATACAGCTATAATGTCAAGCAGAAGCAAACTTAAAACAAGCGACAAAGATTTGATAAGGGAAAAGCTAAGTAAAGTCAACAAGAACTATTTAAAGGAGAAAGTTTTCTTTCTTAGCTTGGATGACTTAATGGATTTATACAAAGAGGTAGTTTCTGCTGGCATATGGTAGAGAGAAGAGCAAGGGTAATAAAGCATAGTAAAAGACATGCATTGCGCAGGTTCAATCTTAGACTCAATATTGATTATACCAGGTACGGTTTCAACAAAAGAGAATTGATAGATATAGGTATCGCGTGGTTTGCACTATCAGTTGCATTTGCCTACGCTCTCTTTTATGACTTTTCAGGGTCGCAAATTCTGCAGATTCTAGGTAAATTCTCCTTCATTTACATATTCATAGGCTCAATGATAGCCATAGCCTGTGGATTTATAATGCACGAGCTAATGCATAAGTTCGACGCACAGAGATACGGATACGAAGCGCATTTCAGGATGTGGATTTTTGGGCTTCTCCTTGCGCTTGTAACTAGCTTATTCGGATTTGTATACGCCGCACCTGGGGCAACATACTTTGAACCAGACCCGAGTGAGATGTATATGGATCCAAATGGATTCAGGAAAAGGTATGGAGTAATATCATTTGCTGGACCAAAGATAAATCTGATATTCGGCTTTGTTTTCCTTGGATTATTTTATCTTGCTTTCTTTTTAGCTATATACTTAAACTTAACCGTAGCAGCGGCTTACCCTATCCTGATAATACTTGCGATACCAGCTTTCGTAAACTTTTATCTTTGTGCGTTTAACTTGATACCAATAATGCCATTGGATGGGGCGAAGGTCTTCAGATGGGACAAGAAAATATGGGCTACATTTTTTGTCATCTCATTAGCCGTAAGCGTTATGATATTCTTAGGGAAAATACCTTATTTCCCTCTGTAAATTAGGCAGGCATACAATGCACTATTTGGCTAAAAACTTATAAACCGATAATGAGAAGTATTCCAATGGAAAATAAAATTATTTTAAATTCGCAGATAACGCCGGGCCACTACATAGTTACCGCTTTTCCAACTGCAGGACTTGTGTCTTTGCTTGCGGCGAACTATCTGATACAAAAAAAGATAATCAAAAAAGTGGGCCATATTCAAGTAAGCAGCCTAAGTCAAATTGCAATAATCGAAGATAAACATCTGGATTATCCAGTGAGATTATTTGAGGGTGGAAATTCTATCTTCATAACCTCTCAGGTTCCGATACCTATACAAAATATAAATGAGCTCACAAAGGATATTCTCGAGCTCTATGAAAAGGTAAAGGCCAGAGGAATAATTGCGATAGATGCTATAGAAGCTTCTGAAGAGAAGGAAAAGGGTGAAACTTATTTCGTATCCGAAGGCTTTGATAAGGAGATAAAAAATGCAAAGGAACTGGAAGACGGCGCTATGATAGGTATAAACGCAAGTATAGCTTTGACGGCGAAGGACAATAAAATTCCATTCTTAGGCCTGATGGCAGAGACCCACATGAGCATCCCTGATGGATTAGCTGCGTCATCTCTAATAAAAGCCCTGGAGAACGTGATTGATATTCATATCGACACTACTGACTTAGTGAATGAGTACAAGAGAGTTGTCAGTAAATTAAACAGCTTAATAAACAAAACAAACCAAACAAAAAGCTTAAAGGAAGAAACTTACGGATAAGGTCAATTTTTATGCCTAATTTTGATGATCACATTGATTTTGCTGAAAGACTGCGTAAGAGATTAAAGAGCCAGGTAGATTTTTTACAGATAAATTTGGAGAGCAGTGTCTCGAAAGGTGTATGGATTACGAATGGGAAGCTGAACATAGCTGAGGAGGGAGATGAAGTCCTTGTAGGTGTCAGGTTCTCCAAGAAGGGCAGGATTGGATTTGCCTCTTCAAATCTCCCAAATAAATTTGATGTTTACGACGCTGTAAATCACTTGAAAGAAAAGATGGACAAAATAAAGGAATTTGAAATAAATGATATATCCCCGACTGATAAAACGGTAAATGAGAAGTACGAGGTAAAGGAGGGAAAAGAAAAAATTGAGGATATCAGTTTGGATAGATTAGGTAAAGACGCAGATCATATCTCCGAGTATCTGCAGAATAAGAAGGTCAAGACAAATAATGTATTCTTTGGACTTACGCTTACTAGACGCATATTCATGGACAGTACGGGCAGCTTCATAGAAGCTAAGATCCCTTACATCAACTCATTAGTTACTTTGGTGATAGATGATCTAAATCCAGTAACACGCTACATTCAGGTAGGATATTCTGGGGCATATCGTGATTTAGACTTTAAGTTAACAAACAAACTAAAGAGCGAGGTGGATGTGCTTCACAAGGTATCAAAAAATATCAATAAGGCAGTGCCAAAGAAGTATAACATAATCGTTGGAAGCGAGATATCTGGAATAATGGCGCATGAAAGTATAGGACACCCATTAGAATTAGACAGGGTTCTAGGGAGGGAGCAAGCACAAGGGGGCAGCTCTTACTTTGATAAGAATGACATTTCAAACCGAAGAAGGATAGGCTCAGATAAAGTCAGTATATTTGATGACCCGACTATACCCGGCTCATATGGTTTCTATAAATTCGACAGCGAAGGTACAAAAGCTTCGAAGAGAAAACTTGTAGACAGAGGGATAGTTAACAGCTTCTTGATGGACAGAGCTTACTCAAGAAAGATAGGAATGCAAAGCAATGCAGCTCTAAGGTCTTCCACAGCAGCCATGGAGCCCATAATAAGGATGGCAAATACTTACGTAGCACCAGGTAGCTTAACATTCGAAGAGCTTCTAGAACAACTGAAAGAGGGGATATATGTTAAATCATTCAACGAATGGAACATAAATGAAACTAGGGAGAACCAAAAATATGTTGGCTTAGAAGCGTACTATGTGAAAAATGGGGAGATAGGGGAAATGATAAAGGACCCTGTCATAGAGATCACAACCAAAAACCTGTGGAATAATGTAGTTGCTGTTGATGAAAATTTAGAATTTAATGCTGCGGAGTGCGGTAAAGGAGATCCGATGCAGGGTATACCTGTTTTTGTAGGTGGGCCTAACATGCTAATTGAAGGGGTGACTGTGTATTAACCTGAATTTACTGATCAAAAAGCTAGAACAAGAGGGTATAGCCTCATCGATAAACTACGCTATATCTGAAGAAGAGGTAACAAGGATATTCGACAATAAAGTTTCTATACTAGAGAAACAATGGTCAGAGCAGATCATAGCATATGTAACAAAAGGGAAAAAGAGGACAAATATATACGCAAAGATAGATGACAGCGAGGATAAAATAGTAAGTAGAGCGGTAAACTTACTCAATAATGTAGGAGAAACCCAATTCAAGGGCATAACTCCTGGAAAGATAAAATACAGTTTCAATGGAAAATACACAAAACAAAACAATATAGTAGAAGACTTGTTGAAGGAATCTTCACAAACTGGTATAATATTAAACGGAACTATAAAGCAAAACAAGATTAAAACACATACAGTGGATTCATTTGGCAAAGATATATCAGTTCAAGCTGGAAGCAGCGAACTTAACTTAAACGGAAAGAAAAGCTATGTTGGCGCTTATGGCAGAGTATACAGCCAAAATGAGAAGATAGACCCTAAAACTGTGATCAATGAGATAGAAGGCTTAGCTGACATAAAACCTAATTGGGTAGACTTTCAAGGTAAAGCTGATGCCATACTGCTCCCTATGGCAAGCTCTGTGCTGTTTTCTATGCTTGCGCAGTCCGCATCCGCATTTAATATATTGAACCATGAAAGCTTTCTAGTTGACAAAATAAACACTTATGTCGCATCTGAAGTTGTCTCCATGCAAGACAGATTTGATGGGCCTGAGTTTACTCCGTTTGACGATGAGAACACAAAATGCTCTAACTTTTACATCGTAAAGGATGGGAAATTATTGGAATTGCTGCACAACAACACGACAGCTGCTGCCTTAAAGGCAAAGAACCATGGTAATGCAGGGATAATAAGCGGGGAACCAAGGAACCTGTTCGTAGACAATGGAAATTTATCATACGATGAACTTTTAGGTAAGACTGAAAGATGTATTGTGATAAACAATCTTTGGTACACAAGATTCAACAACATACTGAAAGGTGATTATTCGACTATGCCAAAGGACGCAGTGCTGCTGATTGAGAGAGGAACAGTCAAAGGCGCAATAAAAAACCTAAGAATAAGTGATAATATACTTAATCAAATGAAAAACATACTATACTTCGGGAACAACGGAAGATATGTGAAATCTTGGGAGAATGACATACCGACCCATGTGCCGTCTATTCTAGTGAAAGATGTAAACTTCACTAAGTCTTATTGAAATCAAATTTAGCGTATCTTTCAGCAACGTCATTAAGGTAAGCAGTTATATTCGAGTCCATAAAAGAAGTGGAATATGCTGTTATATCTTTTATGTTAACCCACTTGTAGGTCTGGAAGTATTTGGAAACATCCGGATCTCCAGATTTATATGACACCACATATACGATGTAGTTTAACTTTGGATTTTCACTTGGCACATACCTGAATATCTTATCCTGTATGTCAAAGGAAATACTCAAGTTTGTAAGCAGATCACCCATAGCTTTACGTGGGCTATCTCCTTCGCTTAGACTAAGAAATGGAAACACCCATGTAGACCTAGGCAGAGCTCTATCCATCTCTTTTAATTTAACCAAGAGAACTTGGTCGCCCTTTAGAATAATAACACTAACCCTTCTATATGGCATAATTATCTCATTTCTCCGACGTATATAAAAAACATATAGTCCATCAAGCTTAAATAATTTGATGTTTTAGTATAATTTATAGGTTTTCAGTGAATACTGGAGGTTCATCTATGGAGATTGGCTATACAGACTATGATGAGGATGAAGATGGTGATATTATCTCATTGGACCAACTTGATCCTAGGCAAAGAGATAAACTTATCGAGATTTGGTCAGATAAAGATCAGATTAAACACTACATAGGCTGAAAACTATGAATAAGTCCGAAACTATAATTATAGCTATTGTCTTTATTCTAATTATAGGTGCGATTATATTCTATTCTGATCCAACGATACAACACAGAGAAGTTGCACAGGGGTTGTGCGAATTACAGTGTCAGAATCTTAGCAGAACCACTGGAACCATACCTAACTCCTGTATATCTAATGACATTGCTTATGGGTATGGGTGCGCTGTGTCTAACAGCTCACTAAAATCAACATGCACATCCAAAGACACTGTCATAGTTAACAGCAAATGCACGCTCATAGGATTGACATAGATCTTATATCCCTAGCTCTTTTTTCGCCTTTGTTATATCTGCTATTCTCTTGTCTAATGGAGGGTGGGTAGAGAACAAATTCATCAAAGTGTGAGAACTAAAGTTATTAACAATAAAAAGGGAGGAGAAAGCGCCTACATTATTGCTTCTTACCACTTTAGCCGGCGTAACATTGCTTATCTTCCTCAAAGCTGATATCAACGCATCAGGCTTTTTCACAGTCTTCACACTTGTTATATCCGCATTTGTCTCCCTAGATCTTGATATTCCTAACTGAACAAACGTTGCGCCTATAGGGATAAGAACCGCAGCTACCAGCAACAGTACCCCTGAGTTATTGTTCCTCTGATCTCCACCGAAGATCTCGGAGAATATGATGATATTTCCAATATACGATATCATCGTCGCAATGCTTGCTGCGATTGTAGATATTAATATGTCCTTATTTGTGATATGACCTATCTCATGCCCAATAACAGCCTCCAGCTCATCATCATCCAGTATATTCAGTATCCCTCTAGTGGCAACTACGACCGAGTGCTCCTCATCTCTTCCTGTAGCAAAGGCATTGGGGGTATTTGTCTCCATGACTCCAACCTTCGGCATTTTGATATTAACTTTATCAGCTACTTTCTTGACTACCCTGTACAGCCTTGGTTCTTCTTTCTCTGTTACAAGCTTAGATTTTGTCATCCTCAATGCCAACTTGTCGCTGTAAAAATACGAGTAAAAGTTCAACCCCAGTGCCAATACCAAGAAAATCGACACGAACAGCAGTACATCACCAAAAATGTAGCCTATTATGCCACCCAAAAACACCAACAAGACGGCTAATACGGAAAACAACAAAAACAATTTTATCTGTGACATAAATGCCATGTCCTACTATAAATTGATCTATAGCATGCTTATAAATCTTTTAGACGCTCTCCTAAAGTTTTGGTATTTATAACCAAACTCCAAAGCAAAAGAAACAAGCTGTATCGGGGATTTTATCTCGTTGACCTTTTCAGCCGCAGATACAAACAGGGCATCTACACCGTGCTCATCGCATAAAGTAGAATTTCTAAGGTATAACTTGTACGCATCAAAATAGTTTTTAGACCTTATCAATGACTTGAAATCAAATATCACAAATGTCCCACTCTCTTTAAGCTTCTTGCACAAGCCTGGGTTTAATATCACCTTATTTGCATACAGCCCGAATATAGCCTGAGCAGAGCCTTTCCTTATCGCGCTTATATAATTACCCGTAGAGTAGACACTTAAGGTGAAATGGTTTTTACTGTCTGGGTCAAAAAGTTCCCCATTTTGCATGAGAACTATTTTTTTGAAGCCTAACTTCTTTACTTCCTCTAAAAACTCATTATTATTGTTCAAGACTATATCCACAAAATCCATACGATCACTACCACAAGTTTATACGATCCAGGTCCTTACCCATTATTGTATTAAATTTGCACTTGTACTTCTTACACAGGTCTTTTACCTCTTTGTCTATAATATCAGTGCCTTCATACCTTTGACTTTGATGCATTAGCACTAACGACTTAACCTTCGCCTTTGAGGCCAATTTAATTGCGTCTTCCGTGGTTAAATGAAAAGATACTTTTGCCTCTTTCTGTTTCGTGAATGAAAAAGTGCATTCTGTTATTAAAACATCTACTCCCTGCACAAATTTTACCAGCTTCTCCTCGTATATCAGATCCGTAAGATAAGCGAGGGTCATCCCTTTTTTTATGTACGTAGCATCGCTTGCCTTTATTTTCTTTCCATTGTAAATTATATCTTTTCCTTCTTTGAGCTTCCTAAGCTCTTCAGACGGTTTTATACCGTGAGATTTGAGAAAATCCTTATTTATGTTTATGCTGTCTTTTTCCTTGATTTTGTACCCTACACAGGGAACAGAATGCCTTACGTTCATCGAGTAAATATCATGATTGCCTATACTTACGACCTTTTTCTCTCTTGGTTGGTCTATCTCTCTAGTTACAATGTTCATATTATTGTAGAATTTATACGTGGACAAGATATTTTTCACACTTTTTTCAGTGCCTTCAGGGCCGAATATATATAAGGGTTTATTTGATTTTGACATGTTCAAACTTTGTATTACACCCCCTACACCTAGGGAATGATCGCCATGCCAGTGGGTTAAAAATATATAGTCTATAGATGGACTCAAGCCAGCCAGCCTTATCTGTCTTTGCGTACCCTCCCCGCAGTCCAAAAGCACCTTGCTTCCAGAAAGATTGAGATAGATTGATGGGTGATTCCTGCTCTTTGTAGGCACAGCAGAGCCAGTTCCTAGCAATACGATGTTATCCATCAGATTATATGTAATCGTCAAAATAAAAGACTGATTTAATGCAATTTCTTAAGATTAAGAGATTTTTGGAAAAAGAGAATCTAAAGATTTGCTCTAAAAACATTGATGAAATTAGAACGAATTCTCTCTATAAGTTCTTCCATGCTGACATGCCTCAAATCTGCGAAGTACTGCATTATTTTAACGATGTTCAAAGGTGTATTCAATTCCCCTGGGGCGCCGTCTGCGTTTAAGGCTGGCGAATCTGTCTCAAAGAAAAGATGGTCGAGTGGGATTTTCTTTATTAGACTGTCTTTTTTAAATTTCATGAAACCAGTGGAGACACTTATGAAAAAACCTGCATCGACCGCCATAGACAATTGCGTGGAATTTCCCTCAAAATTGTGCAATATAGCTTTGATTTTATAAGATTTTAATATATCCAATAGATCAGCCATCGATTTCCTGCTATGAAGTATGCAGACTTTTCCATACTTCTCGGACAGGCTTAGGATCTGCTCTAGTACTCTCTTCTCTAAGGCGATGTTATCCTCAGTCTTGCCCTTGTAGTCTAGCCCTATCTCAGACACCGCAAAAAATTTACTTATGTTTTCACCCAAATAAGACATATTTTCAGAAAGTTGACCCTCCTCCAGCTTAATCACCTCATTTGGATGCAAACCGATGCAAGGCAGGATATTAGCGTGACTGTGATACTCATTAATAACTTTGATATTCTCCTTCTTGTTCTCTCCTGCATTAAGCACTATAAAGTCCTGTAATCTGTCTATTAATTTCTCTCTGACGGAATCAAACCTTTCGTCACTTAGATGAGCGTGTATGTCGATGTAGGTATTAGGTTTAATTTCAACCATAATTAATAATATATAACAAAGAGTTTTATTTAAAAGAGATATTAAGATACCTATGCCTTCGTAGCTCAGTGGTTAGAGCGCCTGACTTGTAATCAGGAAGTCGTGGGTTCAATCCCCACCGAAGGCTATCCCTCAACTAGTTCAATGCCATAAATGTAAGCTCTATACCAGGGTTAAGAGGTCTCTAACCCTTACCTTTTACGCCATAGAGAACTTTAGTAGCGTAGTATGTAATCAGGAAAGATTTATAAACAATGAAAATTATTGTATAAATATGATCCCTGGTGATCCTACGGGGTCGCCAGTGTTTTTATGGAAGGTACAGCTGTTCTAATTGATGCCCATTACTTGGATTTAATTGCGAAAGAGTTGGGATTTGGAGGCGAAAAGCATATCGATATTAAAGAATTAGCAATTAGGGTATCTAAGCAAAATAACCTATGGCTAAACCAGGTGTTTTTATATACTTGTCCCCCTTTTCAGAGCTCAAGACCGACATCAGACGAATCAATTAGAAAAGCGAAGTACGATAAATTTAAAGCGGCGATGGAAAGGCGTGGAGTAATAATAAGGGAAGGCAGACTTCAAAAATTAAAAATTGAAAAATGTGGCAATACTGATTATAAGTTCACAGAAAAAGGAGTTGATACTCTATTCACAATGGACTTATTACGCTTATATAAAAGTGGTATAAGGAATGCAATTTTATTAACTTGCGATACCGATTTCGTTCCAGTCATAAATGAAGCGAAAAAAGATGGAACAAAAGTCATTCTCTATTATTATACTGATGAAAATAAAAAAGGCCATTTCTCTTTGTCATACCATCTTTCAAAAGCATGTGATTCAAAAGTATTAATTACTAAAGAACTGGTAGGGCAATCTGTTTTACATTAGATTCTTCACTAAGGATTTTAATTTTACTGGTGAGTCGGGCTTCTACCCTTTACGCCATTATTTACAAAGGAAAGACAGATATGCCTAACCGACCACAGAAAGGCTCCTGGAGTAAGGTATTTCTAAAACGGGGTCTGGCTTTTAATTATAGGAATTGACAGTTACTTATGGAAACCCAGTCTTTCGAACCATATGCTTATTTCATATATAAATAATCCTGTATTTCCCCACACTATGAAGAGCCGAAGAGGGACTCCAAAAATCTGATATAGTATAAGACCATGCACGGTAGAAACCGCA
>JAGDXU010000017.1:0-47920 GCA_023269965.1 Candidatus Parvarchaeota archaeon
GAGGATTCTCCACAGGCTTATCTCCATTGGAGAGTTCCCCTCTGCCCGAGGGTACTGAATTCAACTTTGGCATTGAACAGCTTGGTTATCGCTGTTCAGACGTTATATCTGTATTGAGTTCTTTATACTATTTAAGTTTTTTATTTTTAGGTTCGCTTTCATCCCACCTCTAAAGAGTGTGGGTTTCCCGCTCACATTTTATAAAAGACCAGTTTGAACTAAATTTTGCATAAAAGGAGACTTTGATAAGCTTGTCTTTTTTGATTTTATCCCTTTTTTGAAGTTTTGAGCTGAAAATAAAAGCTATATAAGTTTTAAATGATAAGACAATTAAGTTATTGGTATGCTAGGGGCTTTCATTTATATAAAAACAAGGGAGGATGTGCCGGTTTCAGTGCTGGAGATAGCCCAAGAAATAGCAAAAATAAAAGATGTTAGCGAAGTGATGCTGACAAGCGGGGAATGGCCTATCGTTGTAAAGATAAATTATGAGAATATGACAGATTTATCTAATTTCGTCGTTTCGGAATTAGGTAAAATAAGGGGTGTCGGTAAGACCGATACCGTAGTGATATTGGATCAAATAAAATGAGGGGGAAATATGGCAGAGAAGGAGACAAAAGTCAAGGCAGAAGATAACGGTGAGTTTGAATATAAGGACATAAAAGATTTGGAGGGCGTTGGAAGCGCAATTGCCTCAAAACTAAAGAACGCAGGCTATGTCGATATAATCTCATTGGCAACTGCGAACCCATTGACTGTAGCAGAGGTATGTGAGATTGGTGAAACAACTGCAAGGAAGATAATAGCAGAAGCAAGAGAAGAAGCTAAGATGAATTTCATGTCCGGCTTGGAGTTTGAGGACAAGAGAAAACAAGTGCAAAGGATAACAACAGGAAGTAAGGCATTAGATATTCTTCTCGGTGGTGGGGTAGAGACCCAGGCTATAACAGAGTTCTATGGGGAATACGGCTCAGGTAAAAGTCAGGTAGCTTTCCAGCTTTCAATCAATGCACAGTTGCCACCTGAGAAGGGTGGACTGAACGGGCATGTCATCTGGATAGACACAGAAGGAACATTCAGGCCTTCGAGAGTGGAGCAATTGGCGATAGCGCAAAATCTCGATCCAAAGACAGCATTGGAAAATATAAAGATAGGTAGAGCTTACTCCTCAGATCACCAAATTCTACTCGTGGATAAGATACCTGATATAATAAATGCCGATCCAAAAATAAAATTAGTCATAGTTGATAGTATGATGGCGCTATTCAGGGCGGAGTATGTGGGCAGAGGTACATTGGCAGACAGGCAGCAGAAGGTAAACGTTATAATGCACAATCTTCAGCGGCTTGCAGATAGGTTCAATCTAGCAGTTTATGTGACTAATCAGGTCATGGCAAGACCAGACATACTATTCGGTGACCCGACTGTTGCGGTTGGAGGCCATATAATAGGTCATGTTGCAACTTACAGAGTATACCTTAGGAAAGGGAAGAAAGGTATACGTGTAGCAAGGCTAGTTGATTCCCCCAACCTTCCGGAGGGAGAAGCTACGTTTGAAGTGACTTCTGAAGGGATAAAGGACGCAGAGGAAAAAGAAAAATGAACATTTCTGCAGAGGAAAGCAAGAAGATATTTTCTCTTCTTGAAAGTGTGAACGATCCTGAGATAGGCTTGAGCATAGTCAAGCTTAAGATGATAAATTCGATAGAAAAGGAAGGCGACAAATTAATAGTCCATTTGAAACTTACCGTCCCAGGCTGCCCTCTTTCAGGGACAATTGAGAAGGATATAAAGGACAGGCTGGAATCAGCAGGCTATAAAGAAGTCGAAGTAAAATTCAGTTACATGACAAAAGAAGAACTGGAGGGGGTGAAACAGCAGCTTAAAAAAGAGAATAAGACAACCCCACCTCCGATAGAGAAATTCGAGAAAAGAGGCATAAAGAGTGTTGTTGCAGTTTATTCTGCGAAAGGGGGAGTGGGGAAGAGCACAGTTGTTTCGATGCTGGCTTTGACAGCGATGAATGAAGGTTATAAGACAGGCATACTTGACTGCGATATTTCTGGCCCCTCCATTAAGTCAATATTTAGACTAAGCGGTTTTGCAGAGGTTGGAGAGAACAAAAAGTTTGTTCCAATGGATTTTAGGGGGATTAAGATCATGAGCGCAGACATGCTCACCGATGCGCAGGTGTTGATATGGCGTGGTCCTTTGGTTTCCTCTGCAATAAAGCAGATGTATAGTGACACAGATTGGGGGGATTTAGATGTGCTTTTCCTCGATCTTCCACCTGGCACAAGTGATGCACCTCTAACAGTCTTTCAGTCGCTTCCAGTTGACAAGATGATAATAGTTACAACCCCAAATAGTCTAGCCCAGATAACAAGCAGAAAGACGGAATTGATGGCTGATGCATTGAAGATCCCAGCTGTAGGTATAATTGAGAATATGGACTATATAGAGCATAACGGCGAAAAGATATCCTTGGAAAAAAGGAATAAAGACGTTTCATTCAGTTCGGAGGTTTTATCAAAGCTCCCCTATGATTTAGATATAGAGGATAAAATAATAGGGAATAAACTTGATGGAACCATCATAGCCGAGCTGAATAAGGTAATCAAGGTCATCTTACACAGGTAGACACCTCACAAAAAGGCTTTTAAATAAGTTCCCTTCATAGTAAGGTTGTAAATACATTATGAAAACTGTCACTATATTCGGCGGAGCTGGCGCAAAGAACACACTCCTGGCGCTGAAGGATTTGAAAGGCTTAAAGATATACAGCATTCCCTCTGTATTTGACTCAGGGGGCTCAACAGGGGAGATAAGGCGTACATTTAAAGTATATGCCCTGGGTGACTTACGAGAGCATCTTCTGGCTGCGTCTGAGGATAAGAACATTGCATCAGCTTTATCAATCAGAATAAAAACCAGGGGTGAAAACCACAGCCTTGGGAATATATTTTTATTGAATATGATTAAAAAATATGGGGAGAATTATCTTGATGTCGTTCATAAAGTATTAGCAATTCCGAGCCATATAAAGGTTATGCCGATAGTTTCAAATGTCAATTATAGCGGCAATCTCATAGTATACTCCAACAGTGGAAAATTAGTGGGTGAAGACAGCCTTGATGTAAACAGACGGCTCAAGGTTAGAGACGTAAAGCTTGAAAAAAAGGCAAAGATAAGCGAAGAAGCTAAGAAAGCGCTGCTTTCCTCTGATTATATAATGTTCGGGCCAGGCGACTTATACTCCTCCTTGATTCCGAATCTCCTTGTAGATGGTGCACATGAAGTGCTGACTAAGTCAAAGGCTAAGAAGATTCTTATAACCAACGTAATGAACAAGGTAAGCGAAACCAGTGGCTTCAAAACTTCTGATTTTGTCGATGCTTTTGGAAGATTTGGGATATCCTTCGATAAGGTTGTTGCAAATAACAGATACCTTGATGAAGCTAAAAGGGTGAAAGCAAAGTATGGCTACCTTCATGGTTTCGTAAAGAATGACTTGAGTGGAGAAAATGTAATTGAAAGTGATCTTATCAATGAGAAAACACCCTATGAGCATGACCCGACAAAGCTTAAAGAGGTGTTGAGAAATATTATATTCAGAGGTTAAACTTTAACGTAATTGAATTTTAGATGACTGATAGCAGAATACCAAAGAATTTATACTTTCAAGGATTTACATTGTAAATGAGTGATGCAAAGATAGCTGTTATAGGTGGTGGCTCTACAGGTTCTGCGATTGTTCATGATTTAGCGAGTAGAGGCTTGGATGTAACTCTAATCGAGAGGGGAACAATAGGAAGTGGCACAAGCGGAAGGTTTCATGGGTTGCTCCATAGTGGCGCAAGGTACGCAGTCAACGATCCGAAAGCTGCGGAGGAGAGCATTCTGGACAATGAAGTTATAAGCAAAATAGCGCCTCACTGTGTTGAAGATACAGGCGGTGTTTTTATGGCCCTGAAGGGAGATGACCAATCCTTTGCTGATAAGTTTGAGTCCGCCTGCAAGCATGCTGGTATACCGATTGAGCAAATACCAACAGAGAAGCTGCTTCAGGAGGAACCATTCATAAGCAAAGACGTATCAATCGCCTTCTCAGTTCCGGATAAGACAATAAATTCGTTCAGATTCATAACTAGTCTTCTGTTAACGGCAAAGAGCGAAGGAGCAAAGATAAGACTTGGAAATGAAGTCATCGGTTTTGATGTTGAAGACAAAGCGGTAAAGGGGGTGAAGGTGAAAAATAACATAAGCGGGGAGATAGAGACGTTAAAATTTGACCTTGTGATCAATGCCAGCGGTGCATGGGCAAGTAAGATACTGAGTGATTACTTGAATATAAACAGTATAAAAATGGTTCTTTCTGCTGGGACAATGGTCGTAGTCAATAGGAGGTTTGCAAAGCGGGTTGTTAATAGACTTAGGCTTCCTTCAGACGGTGATATAGTTGTCCCGTATTTCACGGAATCAATCATAGGGACGACATCTTTTATAGTGGATAACCCGGATAACTTTGAAGTTGATGAGGATGATTTCAAGTTTCTTTTAGCAGAAGGGGCAAAGCTGATCCCAGCAATTAAGGAGTATGGGATGAGCAGATACTTCGCTGGAGTAAGGCCGCTTATAGCAGCAGATGAGGATACAGGTGGCGGCAGCAGATCAATAAGCAGAGATTTCAAGATATTCGACCATGGGGTTACCGACGGCGTTTCGGGAATACTGACTATCGTCGGTGGAAAGCTAAGTACAGCAAGGTTGATGGGAAAACAGATATCTGATTTTATCTGTGACAAGCTGGGGGTAAAGACGCAATCGAATACGGATAAGATAAAGCTTCTTTGGCCTGATTTATCTGCCGATAATCTGAAGAATCTGTCAAAATCTCTATTGGTATCAGAATCTTTGCTAAAGGATATACTGTTTGAGACAGAATCGAAAACCTACGGAGATATATATTCCCCAGTTAAAGATTTATTACTGTCGAAGGAGTTATTCAGTTAGTATGGAATTGAGTGGTAGTTTTAGCGCGAATGTAGGTAAGGACAAGGTAGTGCAGTTATTATCTAATCCTAATGAATTCTCAAAGTGTGTCCCGAACGTGTCTGAAATCAGTGTAAACGGGAGCAATTTTGACCTGAGATTTAAGATAGATGCATCTAAATACACCGGTAAGTTTTTGGGTGCGTCTTATCTGTCGAACATAAATGTTAAGTTTTCTGGCAGCATAGCATACTCCCCGTCTGATTCAACCATATCTATCAGTGGAGGTGGATCAGCGGTGGGTGTAAAGTTTTCTATAAATATCTCCTTAGTTCTCTCTGGAGATAATAACATAACTAAGGCAGATTGGAAATCCGATGTAAACGTAGGCGGATTCGCTAAGCTGTTTGGGGAGTCGATGATGAACCAAGCTATGAGTGAGAATGTGGATCAGATAATATCATGTATAAAGAAGAGGCTTGAGGGGAGTATACCCTGATACTGCTGTTAAAGAAGTCATACCATATTTTAAGCTTTGAATGCTATGCTTAAATTTGCTATCGTTTTATCTTTGACCTTCTTATAATTCTCTTTCCTATCAGCAAAACAGGGCCCACCAGGATTTGAACCCGGGTTAAATGGTTACTCCTGGTGGCGTTCGAAGCCATCTGTCCTATCCAGACTAGACTATGGGCCCTTAAGATGCATCAAAAAGATGCATCATTAGAATGATATTCACGTCTAAATATTTAAAGGATGATTGACTTTAATTTTGAAATGGTTAGAGAAGTAGATTATAATCCAAAGCCCATAGATGAGGGTTTCCTGCAGGAGCCAGATCAATACCCTGTAACTGGCGAGCATAAGGGGCATAAAGTATTCGCTGAGGGGAAAATTAGGCAGGATGCAGACGGAAAGCCTTACCCCACAAAATTGGGAATACATGGAAGTCAGGTGTCTGTCGACTGGGAAGCATGTCTAGCAGATGGTGTCTGTATGGATGTTTGTCCAGTGGATGTATTTGAATGGTTTTTGAACCCAGGAAAGAAAGGAACTGGAAACGACAAGATAATTCAGAAAGGCACAGAGGAGTGGAATAAATACAGAACAGATAAGTCGGACCCAGTACGGGAGAGTGATTGTATATTCTGTATGGCGTGTCAGCAGTCTTGTCCTACGCATGCCATAAAAATAACTTCGCCATGAAAGCTTTATTCATCCACTGAAAATCCAAATAGGATATGAGAGAGTACAATATCTCATTAGTAGACCGAGAAAAATATATTCTGTGGTTCTCCGGCGATAGTAATCATCGACTTTCTCAAAAGTGATGTTTAGAATTTGAGAGATTATTTTAGTATTATATTCTTAAATTTCGATTATTTTTCCTTTAGGTCCTACATTTATCACCTCAGTTTTATTGAGTTTATCTTCAAGCCCAAATGTCTCATGCACGTGACCGCATATGCACTTGTCTGGCTTCAATGTCTCTATTAGCTCTCTAACTGCCGGACTACCTATATTGATATCCTTGCCGACCTTGTCGAGTTTTGTTTTATAGGGTGGGATATGGACTATCATCACCTTTCTCTTTGAATTTTTCACGTACTTGTATGAATCCAAAATTCTATTTTTTATCTCATCCTCAGTTATCTCGTTAGGCCCTATGTTTCCAAGTCCGCATCCAAAGAAACCTACGTCGCCTACTCTGAATGCGTAACTGTGAAGATCATAAATCATATCCGGGTACCGTTTTTTCAAGAAGAAAATATCTGCTTCACTGTCATGATTCCCTGGTATAACAGCTATTTTCTTTTTCAAATCCGTGAAAGGCGCAAGCAACCCCTCTAAGCCACTGCCAAAAATAGTTAGATCTCCTGCGAGGACTATTAAATCCGGCTTCTCTTTCTTTGCCTTCTCAGCCAACTTCTCCGCGGCTTTTATATCTCCATGCAGATCCGAAGCCGCCAATATTCTCATTTTATTTAGGAGAGTACCACCATTTAAATATCTTTAAGTGTCTTCTCTTTATTATCCTTAGCCAAATACTCTTTTAGCTTTTCTGCGACGCCTTTGCCGAGTATTCTAGACAGGGTTTCAATGTTTGCTTCTTTTATGCTGTTAACAGTCTTAAAACCATTTGAATACAATCTTCTAGCTCTCACCCTGCCTATATTTGGAAGTTTTACAAGCGGCAATAGTTCTTCTTTTACCCCCTCCACTATCCGTGTTTCTAATTTTATGAAGTAATTCATGTTGCAGTTATTGAATCTCACGACCTCCTTTAGGCTGTAGGCCATCCACCTTATAGTCTGTATTATGTTGTAAAGCTCTCCTGGCGACAACCCATAAGTCTCCTCTATGTATCTTTCGGTTTTCTCATTTATCCAGTCTTGAAGTATGTGAGCTAGCTTAAGTTGGGATATATATCTATCATAGTCAACGAGGTCTTGTTCTGCAATAAGATTGCTCTCTGTGCTCTCCTCTTCGTAGTCTTCATACTCAGACATTTTTAAGTTCATCATAGGCACATCCTTGCTCACAGATAGAAGATGCAGTATTGGAATCTCATCTATTTCTGCATCATCGGTTAATCTTTCAGCGAATCTCTGAAATATTATGCCAGTTGACGGGCTCAGATAAAGCGCATTTATAAGCCTTCCAAGTCTGGTTGCTTGGAGATTTTTAGTCTCTATAAGATTATAGTCAGAGAGCTTTTGTATTGCAGTGTCTACTTTTTCATCGAGTTCCTCGCCGAGAAAACCTGTGAAAGTTTTAGCAAAAAAGGACAAAACCTTATCTTTATCATTGTATATGTTCATGCAGCTTAGGGCCAATACAAACCTCGCTACATCCTCAGGATCTCTGAGCGAAGGCATAACTGGCTCTAATTCACCGTCTATATATTTTTCCTTTATAAAATCGAATTCTCTTTCAGTCCTGGATATTACTATGGCTGTGCCTTCTTTATCATATGTAGGCCTCCCAGCCCTACCCATCATCTGGTCAACTTCCATCTTAGATATAGGCGCAGACCCATTCTCTGAGAATCTGTAGATCGAAGATATAACTATAGTATTAGCAGGCATGTTTACTCCCATAGCCAGAGTAGGAGTGGCGCATATGAATTTTATGGGCCCATTCTTGAAACTATCCTCTATTAATTTTCTTTGCTTGTTAAGGAGCCCAGCATGGTGAAACGCCACGCCCCTGCTTACAAGGCCCGCTTCTTCCTCGCACTGGGAAGTTGGATAGTCCAAGACGTGGAGTATTTCGTTTGAGACTTTCTTGAGCGACTCCTTATCATCTCTATCAAGTTTTGGCGAGAGTATATTTGCTATAATTTTAGCTGATGATACCGCATTCCTCTTCGTCATTGCAAATATTATAGCTTTCTTGTTTTCATGTATCAGCCATGAAACTATGTTTGAAAGCGGATCACTGAATATACCGTTGAGCTTTATTTTTTCGTCTCCTCTAAGCTCTCCATTCAAATATATCTCCTTTCTAACTTTAACTGGTCTGAAGTCACTCTTTACAAGCTCTGCGTTCATCCATCTAGCGAGTTCTTCTGCGTTTTCTATAGTTGCGCTGAGTGCTATTACCTGCGCGTTTGTGAAGAGCTCTCTATTCAATGTTATCAGGAATTCAAGCGTGGGCCCTCGGCTTTGATCGGCCAGTAGATGGATCTCATCATAAACTACGCAGCCTATGTTGTAGAAGGAGTCTAGTGAGTTTCTAAGCATGCTGTCAAATTTTTCTGTTGACGCGAAGATGAAATCATACTGGCTCAGTTTCCAGTCCGATTCTGTGTAATCACCTATGAATAAGCCACATTTAGCATATGGATGATTTATTTTAAACTCCTCATACTTTTCAGTAGCTATTGCTCTCATAGGTGCGATATACACAGCCTTCTTTCTCTCTTTGAATGCTTTGAGCATCGCAAGCTCTCCTATTAATGTCTTCCCGGATGCAGTTGGGGAGGATACAACTATATTTTTTCCATCGAGTAAGCCAGCTTTTATTGCAAGTTCTTGTGGTGGTGTGAGCTTGTTTATTCTCTTATTAAGTATCTCCTTAGCCCATTCAGGCATTAAAAATTCACTGTTTTCCATCGTAAAAACTATTAATAAGATGGGCTCATTGTTTAAAAATATAGGAGGGGTATGAAAATATTAATGCTAGCATGGGAGTTCCCTCCTAATATAGTGGGAGGTCTCGGCAGGCATAGCTATAATCTAGTAAAGGCATTGAGCAAACTTGGAATAAATATAGATTTATTTCTACCAAGAGGGGAATACACTATAATACCTGGTGTAGATTACACTATCTTACCAGAGGAGATAAAATTTAGTGTTTATTCTAGTATTCAGAATCTTAATATGACCTATTCAGATTTGATTGGAAGAGTAATGGCTTATGCCGATTCAGCTGCTAGAGCTGCAATTAAGAAAAACTTTGATATAATACATGCAAATGATTGGTTGACTGCTTTGGCAGGGGTAAAAATAAAGGAGCTAACTGGTAAAAAACTGATCATGACAATCCACAGCACTGAATACACCAGGACTATAGGCCATCCTTGGAAGTTTATAGAGGACATAGAGAGGATGGCAGTTCAAAAGGCAGATGTTGTTGTGACTGTGAGTGAGTACTCCAAAAAAATGATCTCAGATCTTTATGGTATCCCTCTAGAAAAAATAAAGGTGATATATAATGCTATAGATGAAAGTGAATATAGTAAGCGCAGGCTTAATGCAAACTCAAAGCTTGTGTTGTACGTGGGGAGACTTTCCCCTCAGAAAGGCGTGGATCATCTAATTAGAGCATTTAAAATTGTTTCGCAGAGCGATAAAGATGCGGTTTTAGGCATAGCAGGGGAGGGCCCAGAATTGGAAAAACTTGTGGATATAAGCATAGACTTAAATCTACAAGGTAAGGTCGTATTTTTTGGTAGGGTATCTGAGGATGAATTACGTTTTCTCTACAGCATAGCTAGCGTGTTTGTTATGCCATCAGTATCGGAGCCTTTTGGGATAACTGCCTTAGAAGCAATAGCTTCACGTGTGCCAACTATAATCTCTATAGAATCTGGCGTTTCAGAGGTTGTAAACAATACATTTAAAGTAAATTTTTGGGACAGCAATCAAATGGCTGATATAATCTTGGGTATACTAAATTATAGCGAAGTCGGTGAAGAGTTGTCCAAGAATGCTTACACTGAGATTAAGAAACTTACCTGGGAAAACAGTGCAAGGCAGTTCATAGATATCTATAAACAGCTAATGGCACATTAGGGTATCAAGAGAGGGAAAGTTACTTTCACCTGTGGGTAATCTGTATCTTCCGCGTAAAATGAATATTCGCCGGGCTTCAGCGTTGATATTAAGCTGCCTGCGTTGTATGTGAAAGGGGATGTTAAAGAGCTAGCGACTTCGACAGCAGTTCCATTTGGATATTCCATATAGACAGAAGCAGATGGGTAAAATCCCCCACCTAGAAAGGTTCCATTTACTTCGTTGCCTTTTTGATAAAAGTAAGCAGTATAAACCTCACCATTAGGCAGCTTGTATATCCATAGATTTGAGGTTAGAAAGTTCTCTTTTGTGCTGCTATTTGATATAGTAGAGCATGGTATAACATAATTATCACTCCTAACTATTACTGTATTGCCGGCTATGCTTATATTAAGTGAACCTTTATCGTACCTCTCAATTAGTGGTATATAAGTAAAAGAAGAGTTTGCGGTGGTGCTTGCAGTGTATGATATTGAGTTTGAAATATAATTACAGACATTATCTATGGTTATTTGGGTGTAGTTTGGTGTTGTAAAAGGCAGAAAGAATACTATCAAAATGCGTGCCATTATTATCAATACACTAACAGCTATCAAAAAATCTATGCTGAGCTGCCCTTTCATAATCTATATAAACAACCTACCTTCTTTTATAAATATAGGTGGAATGAAAACAAAAGGGGAACTAGAAAGGAAAATCTTAGCGGAAACGGTTAATCTTAGATCTTCAGATTTCCATAATTCTCTACAGGTTTGGTTGGCCAATATAATCGTAAAGACAAATAACTACGTTTCAGACCTAAAGTTAGAGGACACTTTCTATTCGAGATATTATTCCTCCCACGAGTGGCCAGCCGATATAACCCTGGAATACAATAAAAATGGGAGGAAAATATTTGAGATCATAGAGGTGGAGACAATACCAATATCAAGGATAAAAGAGAGAGTAAAGGGAATAGGTGGGAAAGCAGCCAGGAGTGCGGTTGCCGGGATCTCGGATAAACGGTTCTATACTGGTGATGGCCTTGAATATAAGGCAAGATACGATGAAATGAACTTCTCATTGTGCTTGAATGTCACAGACACCAATACTATAAATTTGGAATGTATACAGTACGCAGCAGATGAGATATACAAAAGCATGTACCAAGAGATGACTAAGTTTAAAGGTGTAAATTACTTTCCGCGCAATTTCAAGTTTAATAAGATATACTTCTTCCTTAACAATCATTATTTTCATAAGAATGAAAATTATAGAGACATAATAGATAGGGGCTACTTCGATTCGTTTAAGAACGATAAATTTCCTATCATGCCGATACTGTTATACTCAGTCTAAATTAAAAGAAAGTATTTATAAGGTGAGAAAGAAAGATAATAATAACAAATTAAATACAGTTTCAATATGGGAGCTTTCAAATTTATAAAAGAAAATGAGAGGCGCGTTTACACCGATAATGATAGAAGAAGGGAGTTGTTGATGGAACTGTCTGGTGCACCTGCCTTTTATAGGGTTGAAAAACCTACAAGGCTGGCAAAGGCAAGGTCACTTGGGTACAGGGCTAAGCAGGGCTACATAATTGTAAGAGCAAGAGTAGGTAAGGGTGGTTCAAGGAGGCCAAGACCCAATCACGCCAGAAAACCTAGCAAAGCGGGAGTTTCATTTAACTTTGATGTAAGCTCAAAGAGGATAGCTGAGGGGCGCGTCAATAGGATCTTCAGCAACATGGACATTTTAGGTTCTTATTTTCTTGTAGACAACGGCCAGTATAAATGGTATGAGATTATCCTTAAGGATAAGAGAATCACATCCTAATGTTGAAGCTACAGCATACGATAAATCTAAATATAGGCCATGTATATTGTTTACTGTGATAGATATGCCATCCAAAAAAGGCCAGTCAGGAACAAGCGTAGAGACATCCGTGGTCGGCATAGTGTTTGCTTTAGTTGTGATGATATTTATCTTCCTGATTTTTGAGTCAGAGGGTGGCACAGCTGCTTTGCCCTATGGCCCAAACAACAACAACCTTTGCGAGAACCAGTTCACACATGCTGAATACGGCTATCCAAATAGACTGGAAGGTACTCCCATGTTTCCTAGTTATATGACAGACTGCTGCTTTGATATCCAAACTGCTTACCAGACTTGTGTCAGGCACTGGTGTTATTATGCATATCCAGATTCAGTACAAGCCTGTGAAGCCGATCCAAGCGGGTTTCCGGCAGTAGTCAGTGGGTGCAAGGTCATATCTCCAAGCAATACAGCAGCTCTGGAAAGCTGTGATAGGAGCACAATATTTGCTGATAATTCATCATATATCGAGAACTGCGCTGTAAATGTACCGTACTGTATAAAAGGGGAGAGTAGTTTCTGCCCCCCTTGTGAAGCTGGCGGATAAAGAAGATGGATAGTTGTTATATCTGTGGCAATAAAGCTTATTTTTATTCGAAATACCTAAGACAAAATCTCTGTAAGAAGCACTTCGAGAAGATGCTCATAAGAAGGATAAGGGGAGATACAGCTTCTCTGGGTTTCAGCAAAGGGCGATATAATCTAATAGACGATGACTCTATAGGTTACAAACTCAATAGTTTCATATTTGCTAAGGCTGGCAAGGGCAGTGTTTCTGTTGGGAATTTTTTATTGGATGATTTTGCCCTCACAGTTTTCAAGTATTTTGTAAAAAAAGAGAAGATATCTCTGAAGGTGAAAGGTGAGAATTATTTTAATCCGTTATATCTGATATCAAAGGAGGAAGCCACCGCATTCCTGAGATCAAAGGGCATAAAATATGTAGATACAGGTATAAAAGATGAATTATCAGACGTGCTAAGCAAACTTGAGGAAAAGCGTCCCGGAGCGATGATATCAATGGTAAAAATCGGCATCATGGCCGGCATTATTTGATTGCTTTGTAATATTTCTTGACTACATTATTACCCCAACTGTATCTACCCTCCTCTAATCGCTTCTCCACAGAGAGGAGGCCGGATTCTCTCATCTTGTCTAGGTAATAGTAGACCACCTTTGCAGTCAGCCCAGGATATTTCAGCTTTAGCTTTTTGTAGATGGAATAACCGGTCACATATTCATCTTTTGCGCTAGATAGAATATCATAGTATAGCTCTTTATTGATCTTTCTTGCCATAGTCAGCTGCACTGAGGGGCACTATTGTTTATGGACAGGCAGATGTATCTAAAAATCTCAGCGTAGTCTTTGGAGTAGTTATAATAGCCCCCAATCTTATAGTAATGGTCTCCAAACGTTAAAAATGGAACATCACCTTTTGAAAGCTTATTAAATATAGTTATTGTATTTGCAGGGACAAAGACAGAGCTAGCATTTTGATTATATTGGGTAAGGTTTATTGCATAAGCACAGAAGTAAGGGCTATAAAACCTCCCTCCGCTCCATAATCCAAAGAGCGACGTAACATTTTCAAAAGCGCTTAATTCTAAGCCGCATGTGGGGCACGAAGATGAGTAGAAAAGCATCATGGTTGATAAGTTACCAGTACATGTACCGGAAGTGTTTATATAAACACTGTGCACCGAATAAAGCGAATTTAGGTTTTCAACTTCGTAATAGGAGTAGACTGCGATCACTAATGACACAGCTATGATCACTATAAAAACATCGACATAAAGATTAGATCTCCGCATATTTGCTGCTGTTCAAAGCCTTCATCTCGTTAACATCGCATGCATTGTTCCGGTTTATTAGACATACCGTCGATATATTCTGCCCTAGATATGATATAATTAAATGATAGACAGCGTCATTAAATTCGCTTTGATTCGATATTAAATCTACAATCTCAGTGTGATTCTGAGTAAAAGGGGACAGATAAAAAGGCATTTCAAAAGGAGGGACAAAGTTTATCAGTTGGATTATCGACGTGTTGGACAAATTTTGGGCACTTATGTTGAAGTAGCTTATGTAGTCGCTCTTATTGAGTATAACCCCTGCGACCTGTTTTAGGTTTATTAGTATCCTTAGCATATCAGAAGAATTTGTAGTGTTCACATTTATCAAATTTGCGTCATGCACAATAGGCGCATATATCCTGTCATTTGAGAGGTTATTTTCGCGGACTAATTGGTAAAGAGTGTCTATCTCATATCTACTTTCATTAAACAGCACAGGTATATAAGAGATATTTATGTTCTCTTCTTTAGAGATCAAGTTATAGAGAGTATTGTTTATCCCAGTGCATTGGGGTAAAGAGGGGTATGCATCGCATATCGTATTCATATTCATCGTTGCCGTTATATTCTCTATGTACATTAGACTTACCTGTTGCAAATTCTGCGGGTAGCTATACCCTACTTCTGGCTGGAAAACTACCCCATCGGGGAAGATTATAGTGTTCAGTGTGTTTTTAGGTATTGCGCTTAAAAGTCCGATTGGAATATTGGCACGAGTATAGTTGGTGTTGTTTAGTGTGGTGTGTGGCTTAGTATTTCCTGAGAAATTATTTAAACCAAATGGTAAGTAGATGGAAACCGTCAGCACAGCAAATACCATTATAATTGCCACTAGGATCAGTCTATAAAATGACTCAGTCTTCATTTTCTATCTAAAAATCGTATGGCTTATATATGTTTTCACGTTGAAAACTTCGCTCTTAAACTGCTTGCTAAGTCTTCTGGTGATTCATTTATCTCATTTATCTGCAGAAATCTATACACGGAGACATCCCCAGATAAAATGTTGAGCGTGAAATGTTTTTCTTTGGACTCGTATATTATGATGCTTAGGTCCTTCGAACTAAGTGCATTTAGTAGCTTATGAATGAGTCCTGCTAAGTCAAACATAAGCACTTCATCAAGCGCTTCTAATGATAAGTGCTTTATTGGAGATATCACTATGTCAACGTTGGATATAGGTGCAAATTTAGTATAGATTACAAAGTTTTCACCTCTATAGATCTCTCTGTTTAGGGTATTTGAATTGTCCTTGCATACACTGCAGCCTTTGCCTTCAAATTTTGGGATCGGTAGTACATATAGGTCAAATGCGCCGTGTCCAGATAGATATCTGTTAATCACGACGTTCCCCCCAATTTTATATTTAGATAGAGAATCTACTCTATGAGATACTATCGAAAGAAGCTTTGCGATGTCTTCCGGATTTAAACTTAAGAAGTTGTCACCATGTTTTTCTCTATCGACTATGATCTCCTCATATCCATGTGATGGTGATGACTTGAAACGCTCCCCTTGCAGTTCAAATTTAGATGGCTGTACCTCGGTTTTAACTTCATATACCTTTACATGTGAAGATCCAAAGTCTAGAATCTCTATTGGTGCATCTTTAATACTGCATACTTTACAATCTCCAGTGTTCTTTTTGAAGATTATGGTATAATTCAAGTTTTCTGGATCTAGTCTCATCTCCCCCATGATCAAAACTCCTTTATCTTAGTTATTATCTGCCCATACGCTGGCCTTGTAACCAACAGGCCGACTAACATCGCAAGTATTGTAGTAAGGGCAAATCCAGTGAAAAGTGTGGAGGTCGAGAAGAAAAGAGGGAACATTATTGCAGCGAAAGAAAAGAATGACACGTAAATTATGAAGAACGCGCGCTTTATCCTTTTTTTCACATTTGTGAATTCCACCATTGATGAGCCCCTAAGAATCTCGTCCGTTATTATTATCTGGTCATCAACTGACACGCCTATGCTGGCGATTATCCCTGCTATGCTTGGCACATCAAGTGTCCACTTTATAAGTGCTGCTATACCTATAACTATGAATATTTCCGCTGCGCTTGTTAGTAGGATCAGAAGTGATATCTTATAGTCTTTGTATCTAAGGAAAACCACCACTGCTATGCCTATAAATGCAGCTATTAGGAGAAGGTATATCTGGCTTATAAATTGGCTTCCGACTACGGGGGAGACAGAGTCGATAGATGATATTTTTATCGGCACTGGAAGGCTACCGCTTTGGAATATTGCTTGAAGTGTTTTCATATTATTCTCAGCTTGCTGGTAAGTTGCCCCACTTCCTGTTATCAGTACTGTCTGCGCAGCCACTCCCTTTAAAGTCGATTCTATACTTAGGTTCTCGACTACCTTTCCATTAAGGTAAAGCACTATCGGTTTGCTGAGTGAGCTTCCAGAAGAAGATGATACCACGCTCAAGTTTTCAGTAGCAAGCTTGAATTGTTCGGCTGACTGTTTGCTGAGCGCCATTCCGAAGTCAAAAGTGTATATACCATTTGAAAGAGTTGGCGGCTGAAGTCCACCATACGGGCAGCTTGATGTCAAACACACCTGCTGTATGACTTCGCTTGGATTTGAGCTATTGAAAATCGTAGTGTTCCCTATAGTCGCATAGAACTGCCCTTGATTGTTGATCAGCGATAGAGCCTGAGCTTCACCTATATTCGGCATGTCAACAACTATGAATTTTGCACCTGAAAGGGTTTGTATCTGTGTTATGCTGACACCAGATATTCCGTAAACGTTCAACCTAGTGTTGAGAATATTCTCTATTGTAGAGTATGTCGTATTTGTTATAATTGTCGAATTTGGTTGTATATACATCTCTGTCCCGCCCACGAGGTCTAATCCGTACTGCAAAGCAGATGAGCTTACTTGGCTTAGCTGCACGTATGTTGAGTTTAGTTCGGAAGCATTTGTTATGAATAAAGACAATTTTGACGCGGAATACACATATGGGAAAACTTCATTTTTATAGGATATTGTCACATAGCTGTTTGGTTTTACGGCCGAAGCCAGTGTGTAGAACTGCTGTGGGTTGTTTATAGCTATCCCATTCAAACCGGTTATGATTGAGCCGGTTGTCAAAGTTGTCAAACCTCTGGAGCTATAGTTTCCAATTGCCCCTTGAGGTGATAAGTACACAACCTGCGCGCCTTCTTGATTGAAGATGTTTGGTTGGATAGCTAGGAATGAAACGACAAGCAAAGTTATAAGTATTATAACCCTCCAATCCAAAAGTATTCTTTTTGTTTTCTCCTTGTTCATATCGCCTTTGATTCTACTTCTGGTTTATACTTTATACTGTATAACTGTATGGATCCATTCAATATCCACACTGTGAAATCATCAAATATCAAGCCTATTATCAGTACTATGGCTATACTTTGAATCGTTGCATTAGTTGTTCCAAAGAGCAGAATAAGGAAGGTCGTGAAGGCAGCAAGATCCATCGTCAGTGAGGTTCTAAGAGTGTGTAGGAGTCTGTATTTTATGCTCCCTTCTTTTCTTTTAAGTATATTTGTAGCTAAAATTATGTTCCTATCCGCTGAATAACCCATCAGCATAAGTATACCTGCTATTGAGGCTGTAGAGAAGCTTATATTGAAGATATCCATGACTCCGACTACATTTATCACGTCACTGACTATACTGATAACGTTCGAAAATGCTTGATACTTGTTTCTAAAATAGAAAAGGGAGACAATGGCTACCAATACAAATGCTATGCCCAATAGAAACACTGAATCATATATCGCGCTTTGAGCAAGCGTAGCCCCTACGTAGCTTATGCTATAGTTTGAACTTGTAAGCTTAATATTAAACAGCCCGGATAATACATTCTCCAATTTAGTCATGTTGGCATTCTGTCCAACAGTTACCGTGTACCCCGATATCTTCGCAGAGAAGGGGGGATGAAGCACAGATACACTTGCCTGTTTCTGATTCAGCTGTGACAATATCGATGACATTATTGTGGAGGCAGGTATAGATTCATTCGTATAGACAGTTGCTGATATCCCTCCTTTTAAGGAGATATCCTCGTTTACTAGTTCTCCATTTGCATGGCCATAAAATAGGATTATCGAGCCAAATATTACTATAAAAACTATAGGTATAACCATCATTTTCCTATAATTTTTGCTGTAGTAGTCTACAAGTCCAATTAACCCGTTATTTAGCCTCGATCTTATCCCCATAGATGTATCTACTTTATTATCTCTTTTGCTTTATAAATAATGTTAATACAGTTTTTACAGCATTGTTAGCCCAATTATTGCCTCAGTCCTTTATCTTTTTTCTAAAGAAAAGAAGATACATCAATCCACTTGTTATCTGTAGTATCCCACCGATTATAAGAGGAGAGAGGATATCTATGTCCATCAGGTACCCCGACAAACCAGTGCTAAGTGCCGACGCTCTTGTGACAGAGCCGGCTACCCCACTTGCCGTGCCCATATCTGAGTTGTCTACATTGTTCACTATTATCACGCTTCTCGTTGGGGCGCCAAAGCCATTTACAAAAGATCTTATAGAATAAAGTAGAACAAAAACCCACAAGAATGGAGAGAAGGCAGAGACTAGGAGAAGGATACCACTGAGGCTTCTTGTAACGCTTGCGGTGTTTATCGTCCCTATCTTCCTAGCTAGCCTGTTGCTGTAGATTGCCCCAAATGCCGCCCAGATGTTTATTATGATAAATGCAACGCTTATTGAAGAAGGTGAGAGGTTATAGCGTATCAGAAGCCAGAGCGGAAGCAGGGGCATGAATATCCCACTAGCAAACCCATTCACTGTATTTATTGTCAGAATTTTCCATAGAAATTTGAAGGTATTGGCGCTGAATACCGCGGCCTTCTTAGGCTGGTGTCTGTTCTCCTTTATGAGTGGGAGAGGGATAATTGATATTAGCATTATTATCATTCCAACCCTCAGAAGAGGAACGTAGATATTTAAAGAGATATTGCTTAAAAGCAGCAATGCTGGCCCGAAAACACTTGCTAAGCCTGCTGCCATCGTTATGTAGCCTAATATTCGTATGCGATTCTCCTTTTTGTAGATATTTGCGATTAAAGCAGTCTGCCCAGGGCTAAAAGCACCTCTTAAGCTGCCGTTGCTGATGTTGTATCCACCTATAAGGCCAGCAATTATTATCAGTAGAATACTGTTTGATACAGACAAAAGAAAAAGGGAGAGGATCATCAGTGAATCTGTTATTATCAGTGTTTTGACGTATCCAAACCTGTCCCCCACATTTCCAAGAACTATCGGTAAAAATATCGCAGACAGTATAAAAGGCACATATATTAGGCCTATCTCAGTCGCAGAATAACCCAAACTCTTGAGGTATAGAGGTATTACTAAGAAAATAAATGACATTGCGAAGCTTCTCAATATCCTAGAAGTGAGCAATAACCTTAACGGATCCCTATCCATTCTAATGTTTCTACTGTTTCAATTAAATATCTATGGACCGGCCGAGATTTGAACTCGGAGCCTCCTCCGTGCAAGGGAGGCGTCATGCCATTAGACCACCGGCCCGATATCAACTACTATATTCTCACGATTATAAAAGTATATAATTAGCAGAAGCGAATAATACATTTGGTATGAAGACAATAGACAATGCATTCACTTTTGATGATGTTCTTTTAGTCCCTAAAATCTCAAGGGTGCTTTCGAGGTGGGATGTTTCAACAGACACAAACATAACTGAAAAGATAAGGCTTCATATCCCTATAATAAGTTCGAATATGGATACTGTCACTGAGTCAGTCATGGCAATCACTATGGCTAAGCTGGGTGGTGTTGGTGTCATTCACAGATTTAACTCAATAGAATCTGAAGCTGATGAGATTAGAAAGGTCAAAAGAGAGCTTAGCTTTGTGATATCTGAGCCGTATACTATAAGCCAAGATGCGACTTTGTCAGATCTGCTGAGGCTTTCTGCAGAGAGGGGCGTCAGTGGTTTCCCGGTAGTTGAAGGCAAAAAGCTAATAGGAATAATAAGTAAAAGAGACTACGAATTTGAAAAAGACTTGAACAAGAAAGTGAAAGACATGATGACAAAGGATGTGATATCCTCCAAAAGCGGTATAAACTTGGAAGACGCAGAGAAGATATTAGCGAAGAACAAGATAGAGAAATTACCCATAGTGGATAAAAATAACCTCTTGATAGGCATGGTAACCTCCAAGGACATAAAATTGAATAGAGAATACAAATTTGCTTCTAAGGATAAAAAAGGAAGGTTGATAGTAGGAGGATCAGTTGGCATAAGTGGGGATTACATGCAGAGAGCGAAGGCATTAGTCGAAGCAGAAGTAGATTTTTTGGTTGTTGACGTTGCAAATGGGTATCTAGAGAGGACTGCAGATGTCACCAAGGAGTTGAAGAGCAGATTCGCTATAGACATAATAACCGGAAATATAGCAACAAAGGAAGGGGCGTTAAATCTAAAGAAGGCTGGGGCAGATGCAGTAAAGGTAGGTATAGGCCCCGGGAATGCATGTTTGACTAGGACTGTAGCAGGCGTAGGTTATCCACAGCTAAGCGCAATAATCGATGTAGCTGGGAGCAAGACCAGATTGATAGCAGATGGAGGCATAAGAAAATCAGCAGATTTGTCCAAAGCTTTGGCAGCTGGGGCAGATGCAGTAATGCTGGGGAGCATGTTAGCCGGGACTGACGAAACGCCTGGCATGATAGTGACAAAGAATGGTGAAAACTTCAAATTCTATCGGGGGATGGCCTCCATAAATGCTTTCTATGACAAAGGTGAAAAGACAGGTGTGAGCCCAGAGATAGGAGAATACACGCCAGAAGGAACTGAGACACTTGTACCTTACAAGGGGACTGTGGTAAAGATAATAAACAACTTAATCGGCGGCTTAAGATCCGCTATGACTTATCTGGATTCAAAGAATCTTGATGAGTTCAGGAAAAATGCTTCTTTTGTAAAGTTGACTGAAGCCGGCAAGATTGAAAGCAAATATTCGTAATTAGACCTCATCTTTTAGCCTTAACTTTTCCCTGTGTTTCCTTTAGCTTGAATGGTTTGAATTCGTTTCCATTTCCAGTGTAAAACTTCGAAAAGAACTCCACATATATCAGCCTGGCTCCTTGAATCCCTGCCTCGAACATTGCTATTATTATGTTGAATATCTGGCCGAATATCAGGATGATCAAACCGATAGCTATAAGCCAGACTGGGCCTCTCAGAGCGTATGATGTGGATAAGTTTATGACTTCGGCGAGTATCACAGACGCAAGCAATATACCAACAAGCCTTGTATAGGATAGTATATGACTTATCACTGATGGCACTTCCAATATAGAACTTACCCCCTCTGATGAAAAGGTAAGCACGGATCCTGCAATCAACAGGACATAAGCCGCTAAAGCGCTTGGATTTGTAAGACCTACGCTTTCCTTCTGTAGTACGTTTAGACCGAGTATAACTATACTCCATGACAGCAGAAGCCACCCAATTCTCCCCATCGCCTTCTTTTTATTCTTTATCAACAGATTGTCTACAGCTCCGAGCACAAATCCAAATGAAACCATGAAAACACCTATCCAACCAGATATCAGCAGCAGAGTTCTTACGTTCTTTATAAGGT
This sequence comes from Candidatus Parvarchaeota archaeon, assembly GCA_023269965.1. Taxonomy (GTDB): domain Archaea; phylum Nanobdellota; class Nanobdellia; order Parvarchaeales; family Parvarchaeaceae; genus Acidifodinimicrobium. Next base: position 21,655 of record JAGDXU010000017.1, read on the forward strand.
AAAATATATAGAACGGCAGGACATGGTAACCAAAGAACTCATTGAAAACAAAGCCGAAAATTATACCTATCACTGATCCAGGCAGTATGCCCTTAGCTATTATGAGAAGCCCGTTGTTGCTAACAATAGTGTGCATGAAATTTTTAAGCCATTTTGGAAGAAGATCGTGCTTTACTTTGTGTGTAAGCCTCCACGTAAGATACAAAGACAGCAGTAGCGCGAATAGTCCGTAACCCATATCTCCTATCATAAGTCCAAAGAATATCGGGAATGCTATCCCAAAGAAGATTGTGGGGTCCACTTCGCTGCTTTTTGGGAAGGAGTAGAATTTCACGAAGGCTTCGTATATTTTGAATTTTATTGGGTTTATCAGCTTTGTTGGAGGCTCTTCATTGGTTTTTATCACCTCAATCAGATAACTGCCCCCAAAAAGGTCTTTCAGTTCTGCATCAAGTCCTGCTAAATCATTGTTGTCTGTCCACCCTTCTACAACGCTTAAATGATCGCTTACGCCCAACCTGTATATGACCTCCATTTTCTCCTTCTCTCTTTCAAATGTCGCAATTAACCTGTCTATATCCTTTGTATAAAATTTGGAGATAGTGTGTAGTTTTTCATCGATTTTTCTAACTTTTTGTTTATCACGTAAGATCTGTCTCTTAATTGCTATCAAGTTCTCTTTTGTTTTCCCGTTTAGGCCTCTTATCTCCTCATAGCTGATCTTGGATTTCAAAAGAATTTTTGTGGTGGTTTCTCTCATATTTTTGTCAAAATTTATAATCGTAGAACTTCTGAGCCTTATCTGGTTGAAATCTAATTCCTCATCTTTGAAGGCTTTTTTTATCTCTTCTAGGTCTTTATTGTCTATTATAATAGAAGACAGGTGTTCTGTGTCCAAAAATCTTAGATCATAATTAAAGTCGCTGATCTTTGTTAATAAGGTGAGTTTTTTCTCATTCGATTCCAAATCATTAATTATAGAATCTTTTTCTCTGACTAGTTTTGACACTGTATACTTTATCTTCATTCTATCGAACCTCTTTTCGGCTTTTTTGAGGCTTATGGTTTCATTTTCAGTCATCATATGTTCTTTTGGAAGATTTGCTCTCAAGCTTTTAAGCTGTTCCAAATAATCATCTATCTTATTATGCTCATCATCAGTGTAACTCTCTAATAACTCTCTCGCATTCTTATCCAGGTTTTCAACCTGCACAAAGGCTGTTTTTCCGAGCAATTCGACCAATTTATCTATTCTACTTCTCTCACATATTATCCTGATCTTTTTCATCTTTGCAGGCGTAAACATATTCAGATCTTGAACCTAGCCTTCAGAGCATCAACAAGAAACTTTATTGTGGTCTCCCTCTTCGGGATGACAAGCTTTGAAGTCATCTCATTGCCCTCCGCTGCAGCCTTCTCTAAGATAGTCTTCCTCTTTAAAGAAATTTTTTTAATCTCCTCCTCGAAGTCAGCATTTAGTTTTTCTCGCTCTTTGCTGATGCTCTTAGCTGCCTCCTCTTCAGCGTTCTTTATCCTCTCCTCTGCAGACGCTTTCGCTTTCTCTATCTCAGCCTTTGCTTTTTCTTCAGCTTCCTTTATCCTTTTTATCGTCAAAATATTATCTTGGTCTTCCATCTTTCTCCAATATGTTCTTCTTTACGAACTTAAGCGAAACTATGTTTCCTCGCTCAATGTCGTCTAATGATTGCCTTAAGTAGCTCGCTGTCAAGATTAGATTGGGCAAGACTGTGTATTCAATAGAATTAGTCCTCCTATTGAGTTTGAAAAGCTCCCTAAGCAAATCCCTTATCTCCTTTTCAATTAAGTACGTCTTTATTATTTCCCCCAATAACCTTGAATATGTTCTCTTCAGATCGTAAAGGCTTGAGTTCATTAAAATGTCATTGCCTCCCGCTGGGCTTTCCATTTTTACTGCAGGAGTGCTTATCCCTGCTGTCTTCTCATCTAATATGTCGACTTTCAAATCAGGTGCTTCAGATGAGGCCATTTCTATTCCCACTTCACCAACCTCCTTTATCGCCGCATTGAAAGCCATCTCAGCTGAATATACCACTTGGCTTAGATTGGATTTGGATCTGCCAAGCTCCTTAAGTTTCCTGAATATCCCTAAGACTAATATAGATCTTTTCATTTTGAGCAGTTCCAGGCCTCTCTCAGCCAACCTTATTTTAGCTTCTGTGTCTATCAACTCTTTCCTAGTTACCCTTACGTTTTCCATTTTCCGTACTTCTTTATGTTATCTTCGCTTATTCTTTTCATGTCTTTCTTGTTAAGCATGCTTAGAAGCTCCCAGCCTATATCTAAAGTGCGCGTTATGTCCCTGTTCTCCCCGAAATCTTGATTTATAAATTTCCTCTCAAATTCATCAGCAAATTTCAAATACATCTTGTCGTCTTCACTCAGTGCTTCTTCTCCTATTATCTTCGCTAAGTTCCTCAAGTCTTTCCCTTGCGCGTAAGCAGCATAAAGCTGATTTGAGAGTTGCTTATGGTCTTCCCTTGTCTGGTTCTCGCCTACTCCATTGTCCATTAGCCTTGAAAGAGATAGAAGGACATCTATGTTCGGATAGATACCCTCTCTCGTGAGACCCCTATTTAGCACTATCTGCCCCTCTGTTATGTAGCCTGTAAGGTCCGGAATTGGGTGCGTTATGTCATCAAGTGGCATTGTAAGTATTGGGATCTGAGTTATGGACCCTTCTTTCCCTTTGACTCTGCCTGCCCTTTCAAATATGCTGGCAAAGTCAGTGTACATGTATCCTGGGTATCCTCTCCTGCCGGGTATCTCATCCCTTGCAGATGATACCTCTCTGAGTGCTTCTGCATAATTTGTCATGTCTGCGAGTATGACAAGCACATCTGCGCCGTTTTGGAACGCAAGGAATTCTGCTGCGGTTAAAGCCATCCTTGGCAATGCAAGCCGCTCCAAAGATGATTCCGACGCGAGGTTTATGAACATTATAGTTCTATTCATTGCCTTGCTCTTCCCTACTTCGTTTATGAAGAAATTCGCATCCTCGCTGCTTATTCCAATCCCTCCGAAGACAACGTAGAAATTCCCCTTATTTGATTTAGTGCTTGCCTGTTTTATTATCTGTGCGGCTATCTTAAGATGTGGCATCCCCGACCCTGAAAATATCGGCAGCTTTTGGCCTTTTATCAGCGAGTTCATGCCGTCTATTGCGGATATACCTGTGCTTATGAACTCTGCTGGTTCTTCTCTGGCGTAAGGATTTATCGGGCTGCCATTTATGTCCAGCTTGTTGTCGCTGTAGATGGGAACTCCTCCATCTTTTGGCCTTCCGAGTCCATCAAATACTCTGCCGAGCATTTTCTCACTCACTTGGAGCTTTGCTGAGTCCCCGGTCAGCCTAATCTTTGTGTTGGAGATGTCTAATCCAGAAGTCTCAGTGAATGGCTCTATGATTGTTATTTCCTTGCTTGTGTCCAAGACCTGGCCTTGCACTATGCTCCCATCCGGAAACGTTATCTCCACAAGTTCATTATACTGTGCCCCGTCCAAGTCTTCTACAAAAAGGAGAGACCCAGTGATTCTCCTAGTGGTCCTATAACTTATATCACTCATATGTCCTCACCTACAGTGCTTATCGCTTTCATTGTCTCGATGAAATATCTGTCAATTTCGCTCTCTTTTATGTACTTCATCTTCGCTATTCTTTCATCTGCCTCTTCACTCTTTATTTGGTTTATATGTGTACCTTTCGATATTAGCCCTACCTCTTTGTTGTGAAGCTCAATAATAGTCTTTGATATCTTATACTGCTTGTTGAGTGAACAGTAGGTGTCCACTTCATCGAATGCATTCTGCTGGAGGAAGTCTTCCCTTATCATCTTCCCTGTTTTCACTATAAGTTTGTCTATCTCTGATAGTGCATCATACCCTACTAACTGCACAAGCTCGTTTATCTCGGCTTCATTTTGTAGTATGCTTTTCATCTCCTCCCTTATCAAAATCCAATCCGCCGGCAGATTCTTCTTGTACCAATCATCCAACAAAGGTGTATAAAGTGAGTAACTGCTAAGCCAATTAATCGACGGGAAATGCCTAGAATTCGCGAGGTGTGCATCTAAAGACCAGAACACCCTTGTGGCTCTTAATGTGCTTTGTGAGACTGGTTCTGAGATATCCCCTCCAGGCGGGGATACGGCGCCTATTATGCTCAGCGAGCCTATTTTATTCCCTAAGGTTTTAACCACCCCTGCCCTCTCATAAAATTCGGCTATCCTTTTGCTTAGATAAGAGGGGTATCCTTCCTCCCCAGGCATCTCCTCCAGTCTTCCAGAGATCTCTCTCAAGGCTTCAGCCCATCTCGAAGTACTATCTGCTAGTAAAGCGACGCTATATCCCATATCTCTATAGTATTCTGCAATCGTGACTCCTGTGTAGATGCTTGCCTCCCGGGCTATAACTGGCATATTGGAGGTATTTGCTATCAGTACAGTTCTCTCCATCAGTGATTTTCCAGTTCGAGGGTCCTTTAGCTCTGGAAAAGTGGTCAACACCTCACTCATCTCATTACCTCTTTCACCGCAGCCTACATACACAATTATATCCGCATCTGACCATTTTGCTATCTCATGTTCGACCACTGTTTTTCCCGTTCCAAATGCTCCAGGGATGGCAGCTGTCCCTCCTTTAGCCATCGGGAATAATGTGTCTATCACTCTCTGTCCGGTCACTAAGGGTGTATCTGGGGGTAGTTTTTGCAATGTTTTTCTAGCCTTTCTGACTGGCCATCTCTGTATCATCTTAATCTCAGAGTTGGATAAGCCTTCCTGTTGTATTATTGCGATCGTTTCCTCCACTGAAAATTCTCCCTTCTTTATCTCCTTTATCTTACCATGGTACCCTGGCGGTACAAGTATTTTGTGATTTATTACGCTGCTCTCCTTCACATACCCTATCTCATCTCCTTCGTTTACTATATCCCCATTTTTCTTTGTTGGTATGAAATTCCATTTCTTTTTTCGATCTAAGGATATGGCGGACGTTCCACTCTTTATGAAGATACCCTCTTTCTCGAAGATCTTGTCAAGTGGTCTCTGCACTCCGTCGAATATAGACCCTATAAGCCCAGGGCCTAACTCAGCAGCAAGAGGCTCCCTGGTGCTGGTTATCTTCTCACCTACCTTCACACCAGTCGTGTCTTCATAGGCCTGTACTATTATCTTTTCCTTGTCTAATTTTATTATCTCACCGATTATCCCTCTTTCGCCTATCTTCACAAGGTCATTCATCCTGGCATCATCAACTCCCACGGCCTCAATCAATGGGCCGGAGATTCTATATATTTTTCCCATAATCCAAGTTCTTTATGTCCACTCCCAGTATCCTCTTTGCCATCGAATAGATATCCTCCTCTTTTTCCTTTGAGGATATGAAGAGAACAAGGGGCGTTTCCATCCTGTCAACTTCTATTTTCTCATTTTCGCTAAGCTGATCTCTTATGTCAGAATGACATATTATTAGACTGTATTTCCCAGACCTTACCATTTCTCGCAGCTTTTCTGCTCCCTCTTTACCGACGTAATTGAATGTTTCTTCTACCCCCACTATTCTAAATCCCATTGAAAATCGCTCTGGTCCTATAACTCCTATCTCCTTACCTAACATATCCCTCGCGTGTACTGATCTACCCTACTATACATGTTCTGATGCTCCATATTTTTTAAGTCTAATTTTCTACATTGTACCATCCTTCAATTATGGCTGTTTTTTCATCCTCTGCTCTTAAGATATACCACAGTAAATCGCCGATAGACATAGGGTTTGCTCTGAAAACCTGGTAGTATCTATTAAGTAGCTCCTCCCGCATCTTCATTTCAAATCTACCCACTAATCCGTCGTCTTTGTACAGTTCCAGCTCTTTCTTTAGTTCAAAACCAGAGTTTTCAGTGATCTTTTCCATGTCTTGATTCGAGAACCGTTCTATAATCTCCCTCTTTGTTAGGCTACCCCCATCTATTAAGTAATCGTCAAATTTTATCCCAGAATCCGTGCATTTTATTATATTCATCATGTTCCTTATGTCTATCAAAGACTTCAGAAAAGACCTTATCTGCCATTCGTTTCCGTTGTAGAATTTGAAGCTTGATAGGAGGCGGGAGTAGTAGCTACTTTCCAGTGCTTTTTTCACCGCATATACATTGCCTCTTTCGGCTGAGGGTAGATCGCGGAGTGCGCTCAGCCTTTCATGCCTGTAAAGCCCTTCATACAACGATTCCAAGCTGTCTTTTTTGAGCAATTCCAAGTATTCACTCCTTTGAATAAGCCCCAAATCAAAAGACGCAGGCATCCCTTTAATTGTGATCAGTCTTGGCTCGACCAGCTCTATCTGCTTTTTAAGTATTTTTGCGGATATCAGCAATACCACATTATCGATGTCGAATTTACTGATATACTCCTTTACGAAGGGTTTTGCAGTTGGAGGTGTGAAAGAGAACGCAGTTAGCATCCTGTCTACAAAAGTGGAATTCACTACCACCTCCACTAGCTCAGGTGGCCTGTAAAGGATTGAATATCTCTCTAAATTTCTGGAGTAAGGTGGGCTTTTTAGTATTTCAAGTATCTTCTCTCTACTAGCCAAGTTACCGCTAGAAGCCACATCTATAAAATCCGGCGCCAATGCCCTTGTGTGCCCGAATGAAGCGATGTATGTGGAGTCCATGCGCTATTTACCTTCTATGTGTTCAATCAGCTTCTTGGAGATTGTGTCCTTCAATGAGACAAGGATTGATTCAAGGGAGTAATCTATTACCCTTTTATTGTCAGCTGACACAGCAAAAATCCCCCCAGTCATTTTTTTATCAGAAGCTATTGCATTTATCTTCTTGCTTAGCAGAGGCATGTCTTCTCGATTCACGTATATTTTCGCATCTTTTCCTAATTTATCGATGCATTCTAAGGACAACACATCTAGGAGTTTTTTGTACGGGATCTGCTTTTTGAGTTCTCCAAGGCTGCTCTCGATTGATCTTAATGAAGCCTCCAGGATCTCATTTTCCCTCTTATTGACAATCTCCCTTGCGAGGCTTTTCCCCTCTAATCTTGCAGCTTCCAACGTATTTAGCCTCTCTTTCTCAAGTTTCTCAGTGTTTTCTTTTCTAAGTCTTTCAATCTCTTTGCTTGTTTTATCTCTTATAGCTTCTATCCTCTCCTCGGCCTCATTGTTTATCTGTTTTATCATTGATTTAGCATCTAAGCTTATTTTTTCAGACAATTCCTTTAGCCCCATAAGTTGTTTAGCAGCTCAGATTATTTGAAGCAGCAGTATCAGCCCAAGCACAAAGCCTATGATCCACAGCGTTTCGGGTATTACAAAGAAGAATAGCACCTGCCCGAATTTTTCCGGCTTCTCCGCTATTATCCCCATGCCAGCGGCACCTATACCTTGCTGCGCCAAGCCAGTACCTATAAGGCCCCCTGCCATGACGATGGCAGCTGCTATGGCAAGCAGTGCGGGATCAGTGATAGTCACCATAGCTATTAAATTACTCACTGGTGCCTTTTAAATCTTGTGAGCTTGAAGTTTCCAGGCGTCTATAAAAAGTGATGAACAATCTGCCACTTAAATCGAGAAAAGACTTAAAAGAATCATAGAGAGGTATCAGCTGTAGCTGAGTAACATTTTTATATAGAGAATTGCTATGATTTGAAATGCAGAGAGGAAAGAGAGGAAGGAAATCCATAGTCCGTTCGAAGACTACTAAAGGGCAAATCAGGGCGCAGAAAGCCTATGAGCATTCTGTTCCAGAGCTATATCTGCACGGCCTGGCGGCAATGATAGGCCTTGGTATTCTGGTTCTTCCGATAGTTGCTTTAATATTATACAGCTCATTATCTATCTACCTTGTTGTAGCAGCTGGTTTCATCGCACTTATGCTAGGCGTTCTGATATATGATATCTCATTATCCCACAACAAGGATCCTTACACTTTCTTGAAGCATACTGTTGGAAAAGAGTATTCTTTCATATTCGGTTTTCTATTCCTGATCTCATTGCTAATCACAACGATAGCTGCGGGCATAGCCTCAATCGATGTGCTTGCGTCGATGGGTGTCAACATTCTATTGTCTACACTTATCGTAGACATCATTTTCGTTATAATGTGGATAACATTATACTACAAGAGAGAGAGGAGAGTTCTGAACTTCGTGGGCGCCCTTAAGATACTATTTTTAGTTTTGCTTGTAGCCATAGCTGTAGCTGCGATCTCAGCAACAGGCGTTAAAGCGTACACTGTTAACTCGCTTCCATCCTATTTACCTATTTCATCTATAAGTACAATGGTTCTTCTTTTGGTCCTGTTTGTGTGGATGTATGGAGGGTTTGAAAGCATTGCAACTGTTTATAAAGGCGAGGATAAATCAAAGGTCGCTAGGGCATTGGTATACTCAATAACTTCTCTTATATTGGTTTTCGGATTGATACAGGTCCTTATCTATCTTTTAGGCCCAAGTATACCGATAATTAGCGGCATCCCCAGCATATCATCTCTTTTGACCTCAAATATATCGGCTATCCTTTTCACTAGCACTGGTGTAGGGTATTTCATAATCACCGGGTTGGCTTTCATAGTGATATTGACAATAGCATTTGCAGTCATGAACGCCGGGAACAAAGTACTGCATGACATGTCATTAGATGGGATAGTGCCATCTTATGTTGCTAAGAGCGAAAACTACAAATTGATATTGACGGCAGCTCTGCCTATGGTCCTTATAACCATCCTTGCAGTCTCATCTTTGACATCACCTCTTCTTTACATTGGCATAATCGCCCTGAGTGCAATATCATTGATAGCTGCATTCTTCTTCTTATCTCTTGGATACACCTCTCACTACTCAAAGTCGAAGGACTATATGCGCGTCGTATACGGCGTAATAATAGCGGCTATACTTCTTTTCTTTATAATTTTTGTCCCCCCAGCTTTGCTTATAGGCCTGTTTGTAATACTGGCTGTTGCGCTCATAGGATACCTTCTGATAAGGTAAGGCGAGAGGGTAGTTGAATTTATGGTCAATAGAAGACTGAAGCAATTTGTGGCAATATTTGTGGCTGTGGCCTTTGTCGCATCTATATTTCTATTCATACCAAAGCAGCTGAATAACAATACCTTCTCTGAATATATTCTCGTTCCAACTTCTCTTGTACAGAATCAGACTGCGTTTTCTCCGTATAACTCTAACCTAAGCATAATAAGTTTTGTGTCCCCCTCCATCATAGGAAACTTAGTGGCAAACTCAAATCTTACAAATCTCGCTGGCGTGACTTCTAGTATGCTGTCAGCTGCGAAGCTTAACTATACATTATCCAATGCGACTATCTGCATACAAAAGGGAACCTATTTCGCAGAAAACCTATGTGACAACTCAAATTACACATGGGTCATGCTTGAGAATGTAACTGGGACTATTCAGCAGCTAACCTCTCCATTGTCTTCGGTAGATCTGAATAGCCTGTCCTCCCCTTCTAACTATTTCTATCTTATTTATGAGCCCAAACAAACGACTACCGCATCAAACTCTTTGCCGAAGCTGTGAGTTATATATACTAGGTAATCCAATAATATAATTGGGCGATGATTCTATTGGACACCTTCTGATAAAACATGAGGAAAAGGGTAACTAATGAGCCCATTCAACTGCATTGCTTCTCAACTTTGAATATATGCCCCATACATCAGCGGAAGAAGGACCGTGGCATCCCCCTCGACATCTATGTACTTAGCTTTAGGCTTTATCTTGCCCCAGGACACCGCTTCAGTCAGCTTCGCGCCGGAGAGGCTGCCGTCCCATTCAACCGCCGTCGTTATATATATAGCATAATCTAATCCGCTTCTGAAAAGGTTCCACCATATTGTGTGATGCTTTGATATCCCTCCTCCAAGCATCAATGCACCTGTTTTCTTCGCAGTGAACACTATGTCAGCCAGGAAGTTCTCATCAAGTATCGGGTTGATCTTGAAGTCATGGTCTTTCTGCGTATACATCCAAATTTGGGATCCAAAGCTTCCATCTGTGAATCCTGGTATTATGATCGGGATCTTATTTTTCCAAGCCCAGTAAGTTATCGTCTCTTTAGCTTTTTTCTCATCCTTTATTTTTTCGCCTATAAATGATATGAGCTCATTTGTCGAGTATTCCTTCTTTATCTTTGCTGCTTCAGCGATTATCGGCTTAAGTCTGTCCTCAAGCACATATCCATAGCTTTCATCCGGTATGAAGATATCATAAAGTCGGTTGATATGATTTTGCCTTAACTTCGCGTCATCTGCCTTTTCCGTGCCGGTGTAATAGTCCTTCCATAGCCTTGCAAGGTCATGGTCCATCATCCCCGCGGTAGTGATAATAGCATCGACCATCTTGTTCTTAACCATATCCACTATTACGCCCCTGGTGCCGGTGGAGATGATATCTGCAGGAAACGAAAAGAACTTGAAGCAATCCTTATCCTTTTCCATTGACTTGAATATCTCTAAAGCATCTGCAATCTTTCTGGCAGTGAATCCACCAGATTTGCCAAATTGATCCACTAGGTTCTTTATATTGCTCTTTTTATCCAGTTTTATATTCTCTACTTTTTTCCCAAGCATCCATTATCTTAATTACTCTCCGTTTAAAAACTTTATCCGTGTATCTGTGAGCAGAAGCAGCTGATCTATGAAGTCTTCAGATATTCTAAGGCACTATCTAAAGGCATGAGCTTTTAGCGGTACAGAAATATCTGAGTCTCTTTTTACTTTCTGCAGTATTCAATTATTGCTTAATCGTCTTTATTAACTCTTCACATTGGTTAATACGGGTCATCAAATGTTGATCCTCAACCGTATTCAAAAATTGAAAAATTAAAACCGAAATGTTTAAATATGAGTACAACTTAGAGTTTACCATGGTGAATAAAATGAACAATAAAGGTCAGTCAGCGTTGGAATACATGATGACATACGGCTGGGCGATTCTTATAATAGTAATAGTGGCTGTAATCCTGTACAGTATGGGTATTTTTTCTCCAAGATCAAGTGTAACTGCAACCTCAAGTGGTTTTGCCCCATTTGTGCCTAGTGGCGCTATTTGTGGTGCTACTCTTACCGTTGCGTTCACGACAGGTGGGCTTCCAGGAGGTGCAAGTTCCGCCACAATAATTGCAGCATTTTTCAATTCTGCCACTGGAATGAGTCTTAGCCATGACTCTGTAAATGCAACTGGAACTGCTATAACTCCATCGACTGTTTCGCCAGGTACACCTTTTACTGTAACGTTTAAATCTGTTAACTGTTCATCCGGTGTTCCTTTCACAGCGCATGGAATAATAGAATACCAATATTCTAATGCAGCTGGAACTGCTACAGTTAATGCCACGGGGACTATAGCTGGTACTGGTAGTTGAAACTAACCCAAATCAATAATTTATTTGTTATTTTATCTTTTATTCAACGTATATTCAGTCATTTCTATCCATTAAAATAGAAGATTTATATTCTTATGTCGAATCAACTGATCTATGAAGTCTTCAGATATTCTAAGATATTATCTAAGGGAAGACGTGATGGATAAGCTGCTGAGCGGCGGAAAAAATAGAGAGTACGCCGTAAGATACAACGATAAATTTGGCAAGAGGCCAATGTCTTTCCAATACAAAGCAGATATAGAGAGAGTCGTCAAGAGCGGTGCTACAAGCATACATATAAGCGAGGAAAGATGGAAGAACCCGCTGCTTCTATCGACTGAGATGAAGAAGGAGGACCTTACAAACCTCAGAGATGGATGGGATCTGCTGATAGATGTTGACTGCAAGTATTTTGATATATCAAAGGCTTACACAAAACTTATAATCGATCAGCTTGAGTATGAGGGTCTCAGAGAGTTTTCAGTTAAGTTCAGCGGCGGCTCAGGTTTTCACGTCCTTGTACCGTATGAAGGTTTCCCATCCGAAATAAATGGCAGGGACATAAACTCCCTCTTCCCAGACGCGGCGATGATAATATCAATATTCCTGAAGGATTCAATAAGAGACAAGATAAGGGACATTCTACTGAAAGATTACGGCCCTAAGAGAATCTCAGATATATTCAAGATCAGCGAGCTGGAGCTGTATGTCAATGGCGAGTTTGATCCATATAAGGTGATAGAGATAGACACGATACTCATCTCAGAGAGGCATCTGTTTAGGATGCAGTACTCGCTTAATGAGAAAAAATGGCTTGTTTCGCTTCCGATAAGGAGAGAGATGCTGGAAAGTTTCAGGATTGAGGATGCGGCTCCGGAAGTAGTCGATACAAGGGTTGATTTCTTCGATCTAAAACCGAAAAGAGATGAGGCTAAAAGACTATTTTTGGACTCATATGATCACTCCGCTCAGGAACCGGAGAAAGTCGAGAAGGAAGTCGAGTATAAGGTGTACAATCTGCCGCTTGAAGCATCGGCTCTACCGCCGTGTATAAGAGAGATAAACAAGGGGCTGTCGGATGGGAGAAAAAGATCAGTATTTATCCTAATAAACTTCTACAGAAGCATAGGGAAGAACAAGGAGGAAGTTAGCAAGCTTCTGATTGACTGGAACGGGAAAAATAAACCCCCTCTTAAGGAAAACTACATAAAGCAGCAGGTAGATTACGCTTTCAATGGCAAAGCCTACCCTCCGCCGAACTGTGACGCAGCAGGTTATTATAAATACTTCAACGTGTGCTTTCCAGATGAGACTTGCAAGCTCATTAAAAATCCGCTTTCTTACTACATAAGATTAAGGGGAAAAAACGACCGCAAGACGAAAGGCAGCAGGTCATCTGATTTCAATGAATAAATATTAAAGCTGAATCAGATTCATCTGTTGTTAGGGAGCGTATTCGGTTCATATGGTACAGGAATTGCATGTAGATTTCATAACTGACAGATATGATGTAGACTTCGAGAAGATATTCGAAAGGATAAGAGAAAAGAACCACAAAAAGGTCGCTATCCAGCTGCCGGATGGCTTTATACGACACGCTCTTGAAGTTGCAAAGATAATCGAGCAGAATACTGGTGCAGAGGTTTACATATGGGGTGGGAGCAATTACGGGGCGTGCGATATACCGTATGGGCTTGAGAAGTTTGGAGTGACGCTTCTGATACAATTTGGGCACGCAAGGTTCAGGGCCGACAACAGGGCAAATGGAAAGTAAGGCAGTAATAGGGATAGATGAAGCCGGAAGGGGGCCGGTCATAGGGCCGATAGTGATAGCGGGGGTGAGCCTCAATGAAGAATTGAATGCTAAATTTAAGTCAGCAGGCGTAAAGGATTCTAAATTACTGAGCATAAGAAGGATTTATCAGCTGGAGAGGATCATAAAAGAGTTCAGTTTAGATTTCAAGGTGGTAGTCAGAACAGCTAAAGAGATAGATGATAGGTTCAAATCGAAGAAGAACTTGAATTACTTTGAGTTGGATGACATGGCCGAGATAGCAAACTCGATAAAAGGCGAGAAGGTTATCGTGGACTCTCCTTCTGCGAATACCTCAAAGGTGAAAGCCTACTTGGAAAAGCGGATAAAGGACAAGGAGGTAATCGCAAGAAACTATGCGGACAGGGATTTTGTAGAGGTTGGGGCGGCATCGATACTTGCGAAGGCCCAGAGAGAGAGGGAAGTAGAGGCTATAAAGAAGGAGCTGTCGTATGATTTTGGGAGCGGCTACACCTCTGATCCTAGGACGATAGCATTTCTGAAGATAATAAACGATAATGGAAGGATAAACGAGGAGCCATACTCAAATTATATACGCAAGACCTGGCTGACGGTTAGGAATCTGAGTAAAAGGAATTTGAATGATTTCTTTTAGTTGCTCAGCTTTTTTATGATTTCCTCAGGGATCGGCTTAGCCTTCCAGATGCTTGGGTCTATGCAGACTTGTATTAGATATCCCTCTGCTGTCATGCTGTCCTCTTTAAACACTTGAAAGTTAAACTTTACGGTCGATTTAGATATCTTTTCAGCGTTCATGTGTATCTCCAAAACGTCGCCTAGCTTAACTGGTTTATGGTAAGTTGCCTTGGATTCGACTGTGACAAACCAAGTCTTATCGCTCACCTCAGACAAATAATCCCCAAAATTGGCTTTTGAATACTCCTCAAGCGTGTTGGTAAAGAATCTATAATAAGACGCATAATGCACTATGCCTTGGCCGTCAACATCGTACATCCTCACTGTTTCTTTCCTAATGAAATGATCCATATCAGCTATATTTATTAAAAGTGTAATTATAATATATCACTATGGCTTATAAATTTATTCATACTGGCGATACACATATAGGCAACGCCTATAAAGATAAGCAGAGAAATGATGATATAAAAAGAGCCTTCTCGGAGCTTATAGATTATGCCATTGATTCAAAGGTGGATTTCATAGTTCACTCCGGTGACGTTTTTGATAACGGCTCCCCAGAAATAAGCGATCTTTTGTTTGTGACTGACCAGCTGCACAGGCTGAAAGAGAAGAATATCAAGTTCTTCACAGTTCCTGGGTCCCATGATGTAGGGATAGGCGAAGAGTTAAGCATAATTGATCTTTTCGACAGGAACGGTCTGCTAATTAACTTGAATTCGAGCAAATATATCAGAAAAGAGGGGGAGAGGGTACATCTAAGTGGCGTAACCTACCTAAACGCATTCATAGCAGGAGTGAGAGGGAAGAGGAGCCGCGCGGAGGATGAAATCTTCAAGGTTTTGGATGTGGATATTGATAAGAGTGCTTGGATCAAGATCTTCGTCTTCCATCATACAGTGTCAGCTTTGGGCGAGACATTTAAGGACTTGGATACTGAAAGTCTTCCAAAGGGTTTTGATTATTATGCAGCAGGGCACTGGCATGGCCATAAAGACAATATCCCATACGATGGAGGTATAATCCAATACCCCGGCTCAACTGAGTACTTAGATGAGAAGGAGATCGTAAGCAATCCGAATCGTGGCTTTTATGTGGTTGATTATTCAGAGGGAGGAATATCAAGTATAAAATATCAGCTTTTGAAGACCAGAGACAAGGATATAGTGTATGTAAGCGCAGACGGAAAAGACCAGAAGCAACTCAAGACTGAGATTCTCTCAAAATTTAAGCCAAATGACGGGAAGCTTCTTGTTGTCGTTATAGAAGGGAAAATTAAAGGCAAAAGGTCTGAGCTGGACATACAAGACATAAAGTCCAGTGCGAAGGCGCTGGGTTATTCTTATGTAAGTGTGAATACATCCAGACTTTCTGACTCCGAATCAGGCATAACACAGATAGAAAGTGAGAATATAAGTGACATAGAGAATGAGTTCTTGTCCGCTAAGGGATACAGCAAAAAGGAGATAGAGCTTGCCCATTTGATAATAGACTCTGTGGAGAACGGGAAGGATTTAGCAGAGGTAAAACGTAAGGCAGTGGATATTTATGATAATCAATAAGATAGACCTGAATAATATAAGGAGTCACTCCCACTCCTCCATAGAATTTAAACGCGGTATAAATGTGATAGTAGGAAACACGGGTAGCGGCAAGTCTTCTATTTTGATGGGAATAGAATACGCTTTATTCGGCAAGATAGGTGAGGGCCAGAATGAGGGCAGATTGCTCCTGAGGAGAGGGAGTAATAACGGCACCATTTCGCTGGATTTCACTGAGAATGGGGATGAGATACAAGTTACAAGGGGATTAAAGAGAGTCAAGGATGCGGTAAGAAATGATGATTCTTTGAATAAAGTAAGCGTAAATGGCAGAGAGATAGACCTGCAGAATAGATCTTCGGATATAAACAAATTTGTCTCAAGAAGCTTATCTATGAGCTCAGATCCTCTCAAGACGTTTGAGGCAGTCGTTTACATAAAGCAGGATGAACTGAAAAATCTGGTATTTGACACTACACAGAGAAAGCAAGAGTACATAGATGACACACTTCAGGTTGGCAAGTATGCCATGGTATACGACGAACTTAAGCCCATAATCCTAGAGATGCAGAATGAGGCGGCTTTGTTGAGGAAAGAGATAGAGTTTTCAGTCAGCGACAAGGAACTGATAGACATAAGAAACCGATTATTGGATATAGATCAAAGCATAAAATCACTGGAAAAAAGCATAGAAGATGGGAATGCAGCAGTATCTAAACTGATTCAGGATAAAAAAACTTGTGAGGAGAAATTAGAGAGAGAGAAGGAGATCCAGCTAAAGTTTGATGTTTTAAGGTCACTGATAGAAAAAGAAATAAGAGAGGAAGACAAGCTAAGGGAAGAGATAAAAGATTTACAGGATGAGAGAGATGTGCTATCCAGTAAGATGGTCAATATTGAGGTAGGAAGCGAAGAGGGTCTCCTAAATAGCTTGAAAGAACTTGACATTTCAATCCGTAAGCTTACCACGGAGAAGGATCAAAAGGTGAAAGAGATCCATGAGCTCCAGATGAAGATAAGCATATTGAATGACAGGAAAAACAAACTAGCAGAGGATCTAAGCAAGAGTTCAGTACATGAGAGAGAAATAGAGAGAATGATCTCAGAGAATAGAGCTCTGTTAGAAAAGACATCAGGATCGTTGACAGAGGAAGAAGCTAATGCAAGGGTGGACCAGCTAAAGGAGTTCATACGCGACTTGACGGAGGAGAAAGAAAAAAGTTTGTCCAGCGGGACGTGCGTTTTCTGCGGGTCGAAGATAACAGATAAATCACACGTTGAAAAAGAATTCGAAAGCAGGCTTAAGAGATACAGCGATTTGATCTTAAGATTCGAGGATATAAAGACAAACAAATCAAAGCCTTCCAGGTCTTCTATAGAGAAAGAATTGTTTTCTTTGGGCAAAGAACTCTCCAACACAAAGGCTGAAATAGAGAGACTGAAAAAAGAGTCAGATCTAATAAAAGTGGACGAATCTAGCAAGCGATTGGAGGTTTTAGGATCAGAATTAGAGGGGATAGAGAGGGAAATAAACACACTCCTTGAGGATAAGCTCAAGATCAGTAAGAAACTTGATGATATATCAAAATCCAGGGCTTTATTGAATAGGCTTGAATCTATAAACTCTGAGATAGACCAAAAGATAAAATCGCTTCAAGAGAAGGAATTAGATCTGCAGAAAAATAGGTCAGATCTGAGTTCACTAAATTTCGATGTATCGGTTGAAGAGGAGCTTAAGAGAGAACTAGAGCGAATCGAAGGCGAATACAACAAGGCTGCCTCAAAGTTGGCTGAGGATAGAAAGGAAAAATCAATCATGGAGGAAAGAAAGGAAGAGGAAACAAATAAACTTAAGGAGATAACTGAGAAACTGAGAGCGAAAGAAAATGCGAACATTAAGCTTGCAAGGCTAGACAAGGGTATAAAACTACTATCAAATCTAAGGGAAGATATAAGAAGCATAAGGGAATACGTGAGAAATAGATTTATAGGCGACTTCAGATCGCTTTTCCAAGCGAAATTCTATGAACTTAGGAGTGAAACTGATTACGCTGTTGACATAGACAATAATTACAATATCAACATCAGAACTGGCGAGGACAGCTTTGAATCCAAAGGGCTTTCTGGCGGAGAGAAAACTATAGTTGCCCTGGCTTACAGGATAGCTTTATCCTCCATAGCGGCAAAGTTGGGTGGGATAAGCCATAACGATATATTTATAATGGATGAGCCAACATCTGGCTTAGATAAGAAGGATGTGTCAGCGTTAGCGGATTCAATAACAAAGATAGCCGGCGTAAATCAGATAATAATAGTGACTCATGACGACAATCTAAAGAATATAGCTGACAACATCATCCAAGTCGAAAAGAGAGATGGAAAAAGCTTAATAATCTAAAGTGCATAAGGATAAGGATATGGTAGAGCTTAATTTAAGTGATAAATTCTCGGATATATACGTGCCAGGTGAGTTCAAGAAGCTGAAGGTATTCATCGGCGGCAAGTGGATTGAGACGAAGGATAAATTTGACATCATCTCACCTACAGATAATAAAAAGTTCGCAGAGATATCCAGCGTTAGCAAAGAAGATATAGACTTGGCAGTCAAGTACGCTGTTGATTCTAAACATAAAATAAGGGATCTACCGGCTATTGACAGAATCGAGCTTATCAACAAATTTAGGTTGGAGCTTCAAAAATACAAGGCAGACATAGTAGACACGCTTGTGAAAGAGGCTGGTAAGGCTAGACGTTCCGCAGAAGGAGAATTCAACGCGACAATAGAAAGGATGCGCTTAAGCATGGAGGACTCTAGGAGGATAATGGGAGAGTATATCCCCGGAGACTGGTCAAGCGACACATCCCAGAAAGTCGCCCTGGTCATAAGAGAGCCGTTAGGCGTGGTTTTGGGCATATCTCCTTTCAATTATCCGTTCTATACATCCATGGCGAAGGTCATTCCCGCTCTTTTGTCGGGTAATTCTGTGATAATAAAACCACCAAGTGCTGATCCCATTGCTTTCTTGATGGCAGCGAAGGTCTTCCAGGAAGTCGGTGTGCCGGATGGAGTGTTCCAAGTAGTAACTGGGAAGGGAGATGTAGCTGGAGATTATCTTACTTCAAATGAAGGTATCAACATGATAAGTTTTACGGGAAGCACGGACGTAGGCAAGCATATAGCTTCCATAGCAGGTTTAAGGAAAACGCATCTAGAGCTGGGGGGCAAAGGGACTGTCATAGTTTTAGAGGACGCTGATTTAGATTTAGCTGCGAAAGAATGCGTTAAGGGGTCGTTTGAGTTAGCAGGGCAGAGATGTGATGCAGTTAGCAGAATTTTAGCAGTCGAGAAGGTGTACAATGATTTAGTTGAAAGGTTAAAGCAGCATCTACAGGACTACAAGTTTGGGAATCCAGTTGAGGATCCAAGTGTTACGATGGGGCCAGTCATAAGCCAAAATGCAGCCAAGAGAATAGACGAGATGGTTAAAGATGCCATCAGTAAGGGTGCGAAGCTCCTTGCCGGCGGGAAATACAAGGATTGCTACTACGAGCCCACACTTCTTGTGGATGTTCCTCTTAATGCAAAGATAGCAGAAGAAGAAACTTTTGGACCTGTGATAACACTAATAAAAGTCAAGGACAAGTCAGAAGCCATCAGCGTAGCTAACAAGTCCAAATATGGGTTGGACTCAAGCGTTTTTACAGGTAAGTTCTATGATGCGTGGGAAGTCATGAAAGCTCTTCAGGTGGGAAACGTGACATTGAATGGCGCACCATCGCATGGCACGGCTTACTTCCCATTTGGAGGCGTGAAAGATTCAGGGAGCGGCAAAGAGGGCGTTGGATACAGCATAGATGAGATGACTTACACAAAGACCATCATATTCAACTTAGGCGCCGGAAATTTGGGTAAAAAATACACTGGGCAATTCAAAGACTGAGGAATCGGCTGAACGATTAATATTATATCCATAGAATGCCTATGTTTATATGTAGGCGATATATAAGCAAAAGATGATGAAAATAAAAAATGCTGCCTTAAGGCAAGAGGCTAGAAATTTGATTCTGAGAGGCGTTTCTAGAAAAGAAGCGTCTTCTAGACTGAGCGTCAACTATCGCACCATAAGCCTTTGGACAGAGGATTTAGCTTTACCAAGACACAGGGACACAGGTAAGCAGATAGAAATATTTGAAAAAATCAAGGCAGATGGGTTTTATATAGCCAAAGGCACGGATGACTTGAACACACTAAGGATACTGAGACATAGAAAGGGAATCAAAATAGTGCATGCAGCTGATGCCCACATTGGGATTTTAAGCGGGAGAGAGTTTGACGCATTGAAAGGCCTACTTGACTATAGATATAAGCACGGCTTAACCAAGCAAAGACTAGAGGAACTTGGGAGAGCTTTTGGAGTAAAAGAAAAAGATAAGTTGAAAGGGCTTTTGGTAGAAAAGCAAAGCAAGACCTCAGACTCCTATAACAAGTCAGATCAGGTTGATTAAAAAATTTTGTAGATAAATTTAAATACTAGAATATTAGATATAGTATCATACAAAATAATAAGACTATTGAAGGTCTAATTTTGCAAGTAGGAGGTAATTATGGCAGAAGCAGTTCAACCGATTTTTATCTTACCAGAAGGGTATACAAGGACGACAGGCAAAGATGCGCAGAGAAACAATATAGCATCTGCAAAGGCCGTAGCAGCGGCTGTGAAGTCTACTTTAGGCCCCAGGGGTATGGATAAGATGCTTGTGGACAATTTAGGGGATATAACTATAACGAATGATGGTGTGACGGTCCTAAAGAGCATGGAGGTAGACAATCCTGCAGCTAAGATGATAGTGGAGGTAGCAAAGGCGCAGGAGGAAGAAGTCGGAGACGGCACCACCACAGCAGTCATATTAGCGGGAGAACTTCTGAAGTTTGCAGAGTCATTGCTGGATCAGGGGATACACCCAACTCTTATAAATCGTGGTTATAGACTGGCTTCTACCAAGGCACAAGAGATACTGGATGAGATAAAAGTGAAGGTCAATATAGACAGCAAGGAAGAGCTTCGTAAGATCGTTAAGACAGCTATAATCAGCAAGAATATAAGCGGAGACGAGACTTTGCTGAATCTCATAGTTGATGCAATAAAGTACGTTAAGGGAGCAGAGAACAAAGAGGAGGTCGATATAGATTCTATAAAGATAGAGAAAAAGGTTGGCGGCGGTCTTTCAGACTCCAAGCTAATCAAGGGCGTATTAATAGAGAAGGAGAAGGTTCACCCGGACATGCCAGATGAGATCAAGAACGCAAAGATTGCCCTGTTGAATCTGGCACTGGAGATAGAGAAGACAAACATAGATGCGCAGCTTAGGATAGAGAAACCCGATCAGCTTCAGGCTTTCTTAGGCGAAGAAGAAAAGTTACTGAAGGATATGGTCGATAAGATAAAGGCTTCAGGCGCAAATGTTGTAGTATGCCAGAAGGGAATAGACGACGCAGCCCAGTACTTCCTGTCAAAAGCTAAGATTTTGGCTTTCAGGAGAGTTTCAGAGGGGGACATGAAGAAAATAGGCAAGGCAACAGGGGCTAAGGTCGTTTCCACGCTTACTGAACTTGAGCCAGGCGCCTTGGGAGAAGCAGGATACGTGCATACAGAGAAGATAGGCAATGAAGACGTAGCCATTATAGAAGAGTGCAAGAACCCTAAGTCAGTGACCCTACTTATAAGGGGGGGCACAGAGCATGTTGTTGATGAGGCCAAAAGGGCAGTAGAGGACAGTCTTGGAGATTTAAAGGTACTGATAGAAAGTGGCGGGAGTGTTGTGGCCGGCGGCGGTGCGTGTGAGATGGAGGTATCAAAGAGATTAAAGGAATTCGCTGCCACTCTTGAGGGTAGAGAGCAGCTTGCTGTTGATGCTTTCGCTGACTCTTTGGAGATAATACCCAAGACTTTGGCTGAAAACGCAGGAATGGACCCTATAGATATACTGGTTGATCTAAGGGCTGCTCACAAGAAGGGGAACATATGGTCTGGCATCGACTTATCAAATATCGCTGAACCTGTCGTAGCAGACATGTTTAAGGCAGGGGTTCTGGAGCCTGTGAGCATAAAGAAACAGGCCATAAAGAGCTCCAGCGAGGTCGCAATAATGATATTGAAGATAGATGACATAATCGCAGCAGGCAAATCAGCAAATCAGTCCTCTCAGCCTCCAGCAGGGGGTTATGGTGGTGGATACGGTGAGTAAACATGAGTGAAACTGCAAGGCCTTTAGACCTGCTTAATAGCGCGAAAGGAAAAAATGTCCTCGTGGAGCTAAAGAATGGTCATTCGATAACTGGAAAGCTAATCACGTTTGATGTTCATATCAATATAACACTAGAGAACGCTGAGGACAAGGTAAACGGAGAAGTTGTGAGAAAGTTAGGTTATTTATTTATAAAAGGTGACACGGTGGTGTTGGTATCTCCAGCTTTATGAGCACAGAATCGATGGGTTTACATAACAGAAAGAATCCTCACGTCCGCTGCAGGAGGTGCGGTAGTTATTCCTACAATGCAAGGAAGCATTACTGTTCACATTGTGGTTACGGTAGAACATCAAAGCTGAGAAGCTATTCGTGGTTAAATAAAAACCTTAATGGCATTAGGAAAAGGTAATTGAAAAATTACTGTTTTTCCCATCTTATTTTTTGAATTTTTCATTGTTAACCCTAGAGCAAAAACCTGCATCTCAATCTATAAATATATAATCAGCTCTATCCATTAAAATGGAGAATTTAGATGCTTTACTTGATAATAACAGACATTTCAGTCAGTTCATTAAAGATGGATTAAATATAGAAGATAATCCTGACTTGTATATCATAGATATCCCATTTGCAAGGATATATACTGAAGGCCCTGGGAAAATATACTTAAGCAGGCCCTTAGGCGAAGCATTTTATTACATTGTAAAGTTCGACAATTTGAAAGAACTTAGAGAGGGCGTAAAATTCCTCATAAATCATGAGATTGGTCATTTTCACGATAACGACTGCCTAAGCAACCCAAGGCTAGAGAATTACTTCTCGTCTATAAAGCAGCTCTATAGGGCGCAGTTTAGTAGTAGCATCTCTAGCTTTCCAGATTCAGAGGCGACAAGGTATGCTCTGTCAAGGTCAGCCAATTTTAAAGATGCTTTGGCAGGGACTGTTGCGATCGTCTCGTTTGTTAATGAAATTGATCCAATTTTAGAGTTAAAGGCTATAGAGCGTCATTATTCGACTTCGAGGTCAGATCTAAAAAAGATTACAAACTTTAGATTAAGCGAATCGCTGAAAGCAGAGATAGAAGATAAAGCGGACGGCTATTTAGCGCTATTAAGATCAAATCTTAGGGTGACATCTTCCATAAATTCATTCATGGGGGGTACCACCAATGACTGAGATAATTTAAATACCTTTTGTATCGGTTACTGAGACAATTTTCTAAGTGTAAAAGGGGTCTTCTTCTGTGTCTTGGGTTGTTTTATTAATCCAAATTATTCGTACTATGAGAGTACGAAAAGTATAAATATTCGTTCTGCATGAGTACGAATATGGACATAGAAACGATGCTTGTCTATCTCAATGATTGGTGGAAAACCGGACACATAAATGAAGACCTGGCGAAGAAATACCGCCGAAAGGTGATGACAGAGTTCAAAAGGGTTTTTAATAAATACCATGAAATCTTGCTACTGACAGGATTAAGAAGGGTTGGAAAGACAACGATGATTTATCAGCAGATAGAGGATTTACTAAGAGAAACGACTCCAGAATCTATATTGTACTTTACATTTGATTATGGGCAGGTAGATCCATTTGATCTATTAGACAAATACTCAAAAATGACAGGGATAGACTGGAAACATAAAAAGGTATACATTTTTTTAGACGAGATACAGAAATTGAGCGGGTGGAGCTCAAAAATAAAGATGCTTTTTGATACTTTCCCTAACGTGAAAATCACCATATCTGGATCTGCGTCAATACAACTAGAAAAGGATGCGATGGACAACCTAGCCGGCAGATATTTTATAATCGATGTAAAACCCTTGTCATTAATCGAATTTTACGAGCTAAAGCATTCAAAAGCTATCACGAATCCTGCATTGTATAGGAGCGAATTTGATATAGAGTTCGAATCTTATATTAAAAGGCCATTCCCCGAGATTGTCAGTTGGAAAAATGATCAAGATGTATTTACTTATATACGCGAGAACGTGCTCTCCAAAATAATAAGAGGAGATTTGCAGGATACATTCGAAAATATTAATTTGTCTTTACTTGAGCGAATGATAAATGAATTCTATGCAAGTCCAGGGATGATAATGAATGTGGATGAGAGCGTGCGTAAATTTGGTGTGAGCAAGACAACCTTTGAAAGGCATGTGTTTTTCCTGGAATTTGCGAAATTGATAAGGGTCTGTGCTAATTTTCGTGGTTCGCATATGGCAATGTCCAGGAAAAGCAAAAAAATATACCCATATGACGTATCACTAGCCTTGCCTTTTAACCCAAACATGGACATTGGTAGGATACTTGAAACTAAAGTGGCCTCTGTAACAGATGCCAATATGTACTGGCGCGATGGGCAAAATGAGGTGGATTTTGTAACTATCGAAGATCAAAAAGTGTCCGGCGTAGAAGTAAAAGCATCAAAGGACCTGAACCAACGCGAATTGTCGAGCCTGGACAAGTTTTCTGCAAAGTTTTCCGCAGAAAAGTTCATTGTTTACAGGGGTGAAGATAATAAAATTAATGGTAAAAACTATGTAAACATAATCACACTTCTAATTAAGGAGAATCTATAAAGTGTGAGCAGAAAATTCACTATTCTAATCATGGTGGATGTTACTGTAAGGGAAAACTTTAAATGAAATCTTTACCCATACATTACTATGGATATAAAAACCTATCTTGTGGATAAAAAAAGGATATAACCTCACCAACGGCGGATTTCCAGACATAGCATTTGATAGTATAAAACCAGCCCAGTTCTTTAGGAAATACTTAGGTTTAGCAGTTTTCAAAGACCTAACAGAACGATTTGGGATAAGGAATATCTCTGTCGTAAAGTTGCTAATGAATCGGGATTACGAAGCGAAAGAAGAAATAAAAGCAACATAAAGAATAGCTTCATCATCGCTTATTTTATAATCATTAGCTTCCCTGTTGAACGCAACTAATTTTTCAGATATAAGGTAATATAATTTAGATCTAAAGCCGACCAAAGAATCAAATTTGTGACCTGAAAGAGTCTCTAGAAAATCTTCTTTTGTTATGTTAGTAGGAATTAAATTAGGATTTATTTTCGACATAATAGATCACGACAATCCATCTTCTTTTAACCTAAATATTAACACCATTCCTTTTCAAAGCTTCAATTACTTCATTTCTTGCTGCTTCATCACCTTTATCTAGCTTTTTATGGCAATTTGGGCAAAGTGCAACCATATTTTCAGGATCGTCTGGTCCTCCTTGCGATAATGGCTTAATATGGGCTACTTCCACATAAAATTCTCCATCCTTCTTTTTGAAAGTAAAGCCACATGCTCTGCACGTATAGTTATCTCTCTCCTTCACATAAGCTACAAGAATAGCTTTTCTCTTTATCCTTTTGCCATTCACTTCAATATAATCTCTAGACTTATCTTGTAGTGCTTTGTCTGCTAAGTCTTTCAAATGCGTAAGTCTTTCTTCTTTGTTTAACCTGCCAGGTAATACTGTTTCAACAGTCTGCTTGGCAATATCATCGCTGAAAGATTCTGGACTTATAACCGTTTCTAGGTTTAGATTAAGGAAGGTATCAATTGATGGATATTTAGAAAAGAATTTATCAGTTATTTTTCTATTTCCCATTAATGGATCTTTTTCTGAGTAGCCCAACTCTCTTAAGAACGAACGCTTATCCTTTTCTATTATACCAAGTATCTTAACAAAGAAAATTAGCTCCCAGGTTTGACCATTTTTATCTACCCCCCAAAGCGTATTTGCAAGATCTTTGTTTCTGGTAGTCGCAAGTATCTCTGTAACAATTAAATTGTATTTGGATGGTACAAATATCACAATGTCATGCGGCTTAAATCTCTGCCACTGTCGCACATTTGGCTGATTAATACCCCGACCTGGCACCAAACCCCAAACATTAATTTTATTATCTTCGTATATATATTCTGGAAGAACAACATCGTGTGCTAAAATGGTCTGCTTATCTACTTTGTTTAGTAAAGTGTTGTTCATGTTGTTTACAGCTTTTTCAGATCCTATTGGTATTGATATTATATATACATCTACCATTTTCTCACAACTCTTCGTTATACTTCTTATTCGATCCTTTTGCCTTTTCAACAGGATATTTCTGATTGTTCTTCTCTAGCTTTTTGTCAAGTTCCTCAGATAAGTCAAAACCATTCATTTGGGCAAATCTCAGCAGAAAATAGAGCACATCTGCAAGTTCTTCACCAACCTTTTGCCTTTTGTTAGGATCAGACATTATTACTTTGATGTCTTCGTCGCTTTTAAACCTGAAAATATCAAGCAGTTCACTTGCTTCTGTAGACACTCCTATAGCAAGGTCTTTAGGATTATGAAACTGGTCCCAATCGCGCTCTTCGCAGAATTTTTGCACTTTGTCCTTAAGCTCTTTTATGGTTTTAGAATTGTCCCCCATGCTCTCATCCAAGCTTATTTATTATTTTACTATAGAGTTTAACTTTCTTTCCTTCCTTTATGTGTTTCTGTATATACCACAGCGTTGACCTTTTTATACCTAACCTCTTGTGGTCTTGCGGCTTTATG
>JAGDXU010000017.1:47930-48780 GCA_023269965.1 Candidatus Parvarchaeota archaeon
TCAAGCGTTCTTCAAGCCATTAAATTCATATTCTACAGATGTTGACATGTTCAAAGTAGAATGCGATAGTAATGGCAAACCTCTTGATAATGTTTGGTTCTATAGGATATCAGCTAAACGATACTGTTTGTATAGCATAGAGGATAACAAAATCAACATCCTAAAACACTCTTCGCATGGGTTAGGCGGTCTGATAGGCATAAGCGAGGATGAGGTAAAGAATATCTGGAAAGATATCTTAGACCATCACTACAATAGACTCTCAAAAGAGGTGATAGAAAGCAAGTACTCAAACAAATTCGTGATGGGAAAGCTTGCGTTGACATCACCTTTTGTCTTACAGTGTTTTAGGCGCACAAACAAGGATAAAAGGTTAAAGCCATTCAACTTTGTTATCGTTGGCATAGGACATAGATTAGATCCTTTAACCAGAGAACCGATAATACCTATCCTTGCATACACAAAAACACAGATATCGTGTCATTCAGTTCGTTTACTGATTACAAAACTGGTAAAGAGTACAAAGATAATACGCAATTCTACTGGAAACTGTTTTCAGAATTCCTTTTTGGCTACATGGATCACAAGGATAACAAGTACGATGGAGATACTGGAGAGCTAAGAAGGAAACATATCGATATTGGAGATATAGAGCACATCGGCAAAGAGTCGAATAACCTTGAAGAAACAGAAGTTATCGGTGTTTCTGATAACGATTATGTTATCTACGATAACAAAACAGAGCAGAAGATAATGGATATTATCAGGAATATGGTAACAAAAGACGCTAGACGTATCGGATTATCGAAAATGCAGATGTTCAGGTTGAAGAAAAAGATAAAAGAAGGTA
>JAGDXU010000017.1:48790-49822 GCA_023269965.1 Candidatus Parvarchaeota archaeon
GGATAAAACAATTAAGCAACTCAAAAGAAAGACTTTTAATAGACTGAAACAGATAATTATAATTAATTAAGAAGCCATAAAAGGTATATATGGATATGCGAGAGGTGTTGCAGAAGCAACATCCAGAGGAATTAGATAAGCTATACGATTCTTTAAAACTTGGAATCATACTACTAACCATACTCATTCCAGTGATTTTAGCAGTAGCGAACATGTCTATTAATATTGAAGCTACAAGTGTTCTTGCTTCAAATAATAGTTTTGGTCATAACCCTGCCTGTAATTCGGCAAATACTATTTCAGCTTATTACAGTTGTGAGTTAAATATTACACAGGAGGTTTATCTACCTCAATATTCTGTACTAATGTCAAATGTTGCTCTCTTGCTTTTTCTCATCACAACTGTTATATTTACCCTTATGATATCTCAGCATCTAAATATAAGAAACAGAGGATTAGCTCTAGGCTTCTCCGGAATCATTGTCCTTCTTTCATGGTCTCTGAGTCTAACAGAGTTAGTGCAATATGTAAATGCAATAGATTCTTCAATCTCATTAATAATAATTCCTACGTTTTTCATATTTTTAATACTAACTGGTAGTTATATACTATTAACAACAGGTAAAGCATGGGGGATACAACATACTTCAGTTATAAGATGGGTGCTTAGTGTGTTTATGAAAAGAACAAAATTCAAAAAGGTTGTAGGTGGTGTTCTTATAGTATTTAGCTTAATATTGTTCTACTGTGCTTTAAATTCTTACTCATATTATTTCCACAAGGCTACTTCAAATATATCTAATTTCTCAATTCTATTTATTGGAATTGGGGTGTTTTTTGCATTTGCACTTATAGGAGCTATATTATTTGCGATAGGACTTAGATTACTTAATCCAAAAATTGTAGAAGCAATTGTTAGAAGAGCGAAGGATAACATCTGAATTATACTTTTGTATGTGTTTCTTTGCCCCTCTCCACACTAAAACTATGTTAGAATCCTGCTTTTCTGAAACACAAAATTTTTCAATGATA
>JAGDXU010000016.1:0-8376 GCA_023269965.1 Candidatus Parvarchaeota archaeon
CATATTCTGCATATGTTGGAGAGAGCTGTGGAGCCTCACCTACATTCACCCCATTGAATAAGTTAGTTGTCTTTGAAGCGAGGCCTATGTAGATCTTTGTTAAAGAAGATGCACTTATCGTGCCTACCTTGATCCACCACCTTCCGCTGCTTGAATTATAACTTTCCAGCCAGGAGGGGATTATATCTCCATTAGCGTAGAAGAATTCTACATTCCTGCCGAAATAACCAGAAGTCGTATTGATGTAACTCCAGATGGATGTCGTATTCTGTACGTTTATCATCTGCTGGAAGGGAGCAGGTGTGGGGGATGACTGTGAATTGTTTAAGGTTACACTTGCGTAGTATTGAACATTGCTTGGAACTGTAATATTGGGGGGCATTGCGTATTGAAGGGTTATATTGTCATAGTTTAAAAATCCATCAGAGATTAAGTAAGAGGGATAAAAGTCAGCCATGAAGTTTTTAAGCATACCGCTGAAAGTATTGTTCACAGAGGAGCTGAACGGCATTATATCTGAGTACTGGTTTGAGATCTGCTCTGCTGTGTATGAGGATACAGAAGAGGAAGTTAAAGACGTGTATACATCCCCATTCCCTTCAAGTATCATCGCATAAACAGAAAACGCAGCTATCATTATAAGCGCCAGCATCATGACAAGCATAGCGCTTAGGAATTGACCATGTTTATCCATTGTTTTAATATTGCAATACATATATAAAATCTTATGGAAATATCTGAAGAAACCAAGGCTAAGTTTGCAGAGGAATTCAAGAGGAGAACAGAAGGCAGAGAGATATCCTCTGTAAAGGAACTGCTAAGACTGAAGAAGGAAATCTCAAGATCATTAAATTTCGACCATGTGGTCAAGAATGGTGAGATACTCTTGGCTTTGGATGGGAAAGATAGGGAAAGATTCCTATCGATATTAAGGATGAAGCCGGTCAGGACGGCGTCAGGCGTGTCAGTGGTGGAGTTGATGACTGCCCCATTTGCATGCCCACATGGTACATGCGTCTTCTGCCCAGGAGGGCCCAGATTCGGCACACCGCAGGGGTACACCGGCTATGAACCAGGAGCGAGGAGAGCAAAGGCGAGCAATTATGATCCATACCTTCAGATGAATTCAAGGTTGAAGCACTACACTTTTATGGGATACGAGCCGGAGAAGGTTGAGTTGATAATAAATGGAGGCACCTTTACGGCTTTACCAGAGGAGTACGCTGAAAATTTCATTGCGCAAGCGTATAAAGCAATGAACGATTTTCCTGATTTCAATCCTGGGCAATCCTCTCTAGAGAAAGAAAAAGAAAGGAATGAAACAGCGAAAGCAAGATGCGTAGTGTTTGCAGTTGAGACTAAACCGGAGAGATGCGATGACAATGAGATAAAAAGGATGCTTAGGTACGGGATAACAAGGGTAGAGATAGGTGTTCAGAGCGTTTTCAATGATGTCCTGCTGAAGAATAACAGGGGGCATACAATAGAAGATGTTAAGGATGCTTCAAAAAGACTGAGGGACGCCGCTTTCAAGCTTGATTATCACGTCATGCTAAATCTTCCATTCTCTGATGTGGACAAAGATAAGGAAACCATAAGAAGCGTATATGAAAGTGAAGATTTTAAGCCGGATGCGATAAAGATATATCCCACTATTGTCATAAAGGGGACAGCGTTGTATAATATGTGGAGAGACGGCAGGTACGCCCCCTACAGCATTAGCGATGTCAAAGAACTAATAAAGTATGCTGAGGTAGAGGCGCCCAGGTGGCTTAGGATAATGAGAGTTGAGAGGGATATTCCATCCGATCTGATAGAAGCAGGGGTTAAGATGACTAACATCCGGCAAATAGTCCAAGAAGAACTGAAAGAAGAAGGTAGAAGTTTAAATGATATACGTAGCAGGGAGGTAGGCCACACCATACTTGAGAAACCAGTCCATATAGAGTTAGGGAGGGTAAATTACAGAGCTTCTGGAGGCGATGAGATATTCCTCTCTTTTGACGATAAGGCAAATGATGCTCTTATAGCTTTCTTGAGGCTGAGGGTTCCCGATGGGTCAAAAGAAGCTTTGGTCAGGGAGCTCCATGTTTATGGCCCGCAGGTTCCAATAACAAAGAAAGAGGAAGGATTTCAAAGCAAAGGATTTGGAAGAGAGCTTCTGGCTAAGGCTGAGGAGATCGCAAAATCAGAGTACTCTTTGAAAAAGATAAAAATTATATGCGGAGTAGGAGTAAGAGAATATTATAGGCGTCTTGGTTATACTTTAGAGAAGGAGTATATGACAAAGGCGTTGTAGAGTTACATTTATGCACGAGGAATTGGTAATAGTCAAGTCAAAGGCAGAGCAGCTAAAGAAAGAATCTAAGCTCATGAAAGCAGCCGATAGTCTCAACGTATCGGTAAGCATAGAAGGGAACACCGTATCAATGGATTCGGAAAGCGCATATAATCTTATGATGGTCAAGGATATGATCTTGGCTTACAGTAGGGGGTTTGCGCCGGATATAGCTAAGCTTCTTCTGAATGAGGATTACTCGCTTATAGTCGTGAATATGAATGATTATACAAAGTCGGAGAAGAGGCAGATACAGCTTAAGGGTAGAGTGATAGGTAGGAATGGATCGATAAAGGAGCGGCTTGGCAAGCTGACCATGTGCAGTCTTAGGGTGTATGGGAAAACTATAAGTATAATAGGACAGTATGAATATGCTAACGTAGCCGAGTCCGGCGTGGACATGCTCTTAAAGGGCATGAATTTTGAAACAGTATTTAAAATATTAAATAGTAAGATGAAAGAGGCGTATATTAACCATGGAAGAAATAGCTGAGGAGTTAGCGAAAAATCAGAGGGCGATAAGTGTAACCGAGTTCTTTGAAAGGAACAAGCACCTCTTAGGTTTCGATAATAAACAAAAAGCACTGTTAGTCTGTGTAAAGGAGGCCGTTGATAACTCCCTGGATGCGTGTGAGGAATTGGGCCACATGCAGGAGAGGCAGAAGCAGCCTGTCACCCTCCCGGAGATAACAGTAGAGGTCAAGACGACCAGTGACAATTACCAGCTTTTGGATGAAAAGCAGAACGTGGCTCAGATGATGGTCAGCAAGAGCATGTTCACGCTAATATTTGAAGGAAAATCGCAGGAGAAGCAAATGAGGAGCGGCAGAGTAAGCTTCGACTTCAATAATGTGAGGTTTGACATCTCTGACAGCAACGATAAGTTAGTTGTGTTGATGAACGGGAAGCAGCTTACGATGAGAAAGAACGCGCCGATCTTCTTGATAAGGGTTCTTGATAATGGGCCTGGCCTGCTTTCATCAAAGATGCCAGACATATTTGGTAGGATGCTGTACGGTAGCAAGTTCCAAGGTATGAAGCAAAACCGAGGACAGCAAGGTATAGGCATACACTCCGCAGTGCTTTATGCACAGCTGACAACAGGCAAGCCGGCAAAGGTCATCTCAAAGATAAAGAGCGCAAAGAAAGCAAAGATGATGAAGATCGAGATAAACATCGCAAAGAACGAGCCAATAGTGGTAGAAGAAGCAGACACTGACTTCCCATACGAATCAGGTACGCAGGTCGAGTTAGAGATAGAAGGTATATACGTGAGCGGCTCTAAGGGCCTTGATGAGTACATAAGGAGGACGGCACTAATCAATCCACATGCTAACATAATATACATAAATCCAAACGGCGAGAGGATAGTCTACAAGAGGCTGATAGACAAATTGCCAGTTGAGCCGATACCTATAAAGCCGCATCCCCACGGTTTAGAGTTGGGCATATTCACGAGGATATTGAAAGATTCGAGTCAAAGGACAATAGTTTCAGCCCTTTCTGAGGAGCTTTCAAGGGTGAGCAGGCCGATTGCGGAGCAAGTTGTTAAGAGCGTTGGGTTAGACCCGAAGAAAAAGCCACAAGAGGTAAGTAGAGAGGAGGCTAACTCCCTGCTGAAGGCACTGCAGTCACTGCAGCTTATGAAGCCGCAGACGGACTGTCTGTCACCTATTGGGGTAGAAGAGCTTGAGACAGGCTTGAAGAAGCAGTTCTCTCCGGAGTTTGTGAAAGCTATACAAAGAAAACCTGAGGTTTACAGGGGCATGCCGTTTCAGATAGAGGTTGCCGTTGCGTACGGCGGAAAGATAACCTCGGAGAGGGCCACATTGATGAGATACGCAAACAAGATACCATTGCTGTTTGATGCGGCTTCATGCGCGCTTACAAAAAGCTTTACAGAGATAGATTACACAAGGTATGGGATAAAAGCTGAGAATAGAATTCCACTGCTGCCAGCAGTTTTCGTGATTGAGATAACCTCTGTGTGGGTGCCTTATACAAATGAGAGTAAGAATGCGGTCGCAAGTTATCCTGCGATAATAAAGGAGATTAAATTGGCCTTGCAGGAACTGATAAGAAACCTGTCTATATTCCTGAGCAGAAAACACAGGAGTGCTGTGTTCCAGGAGAGAATAAACCTTTTTGAGAAGTATGGCATAGAGCTTGCTTATTACCTGTCCGAGCTTACCGGTATAGAGGAAGGAAAGATAAAGAAGAAGATAGATGAGCTATTGGAGAAGAGGAAAGACGAGATAAAGCTCAACGTTGAGCAGAGTTTGGACACCAGCGAGGTGGTCTCAAACAAGGTTGAATCCGACATGTCAAGGGGTAAGGAGGAAGAGGAGTGATTATGGCAGACAGCAGTCCCGCGCTTTCAAAGAAGAAAAGGCTTGAGGTACTTGAGAACATAGGCAAGGAGGTTTACCAGCACATAGAGAAGATGGAAAACCCATATTTGACGATAACGACAAGGGGCCTGTCTAATGTGAAGTACGATAAAGAGAGCAGGACCATAAAGCTTGGGGAAAGCGTTTCAAAGAGGTATTTTTTAAATACAGGGCACGTGCGTAAATTCACACAGACAATGGCTGTTGCAGCTTTGAGTAAGAACCTCATCGAAAATGACAAGCACACAAGCTTAAGGTCAGCGTTTTATCAGATAAGGAGGACTATACCAGGCACAAAGATAGACATAGTTGATGACCAGACCGAAACAAACAAATCTATAGAGGACTTAGAACTGATATCTGATCTCACAAGGGAGCAACTCAATATAAACGCCAACAAGAACGGAGCTGTAGCAGGTGAAGTCATCATAGAAGATAGGGGCGACCTCATAGACTGGTCCAAGCTTGGAAGCGGCGGTTGGGCTATACCAAGCAATGTAGAAGACATAATATTCAAAAAAGTTGACGCTAAATTTGTCCTTTACTTCGAAAAAAGCACTATGTTCGAGCGTGCAAATGAGGACAAAGCATGGAAGAAGCTGCACTGCGTTATAATATCAAGTCAGGGTCAGGCGACAAGGGGCATAAGAAGGCTCCTGCAGAGGCTTAGTAGGGAGCACAACCTTCCAGTTTATGTGCTCACAGATGCAGACATATGGGGGGTTTACATATATTCTGCCATAAAATTCGGCTCTATAACCCTAGCGCATGTGTCCGATAAGCTGGCTCTTCCAGAAGCGAAGTTTATGGGGCTCACCGTAGAGGATATAGAGAAGTATGACCTTAAGAGGCACCTTATTAAGTTCAAGGATGTTGATATAGAGAGGATGAAACAGATAAGGAACTATGATTGGTTCAAGAACAGCAAGGAGTGGATGGCTGAATTGGATAAGATGGAAAAACTCGGCGCAAAAGTAGAATTGGATGCTTTTACGGCAAAGGGGTTGTCATTCATAACTGAGAAGTATCTTCCGGAAAAATTAAAAGAAGGAAAATTCTTAGACTGAGATTCAAAGGCCGAGTTCTTCTTTAGCCGCATCCGACATCATATCCTTGCTCCAAGGCGGGTCGAATGTGAGGTCTATATTCACGTTCTCTGCTCCTCTCTTTTTTATCTCCTCTCTTATCTGATCCAGCAATTGGTCTATAATCGGGCAGAACGGAGACGTCAACGTCATAAGTATATTCACGTCATTACCCTTCACTTCTATCTTGTAAATCAAGCCCAGATCATACACGTTTACAGGTATCTCGGGGTCATAACAGTTTTTTAAACCTTCTATGACATCCGCCTCTTTTATCATATTGAACTCAAATGAAAATTTTGTTTAAAATTCAATCTCTTGTTTTTTATCGAATAAAGTTGACAGGATGAGCAGAACGACCCTTGGATTACCGTCGGATTTGTGATAGACCTTATCTATCTCCTCTTTAGTGAATGGGGCTATATCCGATGATGGCACAGGCCTTACAAGGTTAAGTCTATTGGCTATCATCTGCAATATATCGTTTTTGTTCATAGATTCTACCTTCAGTTCTTTCACAGTCTCTTTTTCAAGGCTGGATAGCTGTTTGTGCACAGGTTTATCGCGGTTGTCCACGACTATCACAACTATTTTTTTAGACAGCTCGATTATCAGGTCTAATATCTTGTTCTGTGTCTGTCTGTCTAAAAGATCGAGATTGTTGAAATCATCCAATATTATTATCGCTTTCTTGTCAGGAGGTATGTTGAAGGTCTTCAGCTTGTTGAAAACTGTCAATCCAAACTCCTCCTTCATAACCGAGAGGTCCTCTTTCCTTTTGAGATCTGCGGTTACCCAATTGATTATGGTACTTTTGCCTATCCCGGGCGGTCCATAAACGACAATAATCCCGCCGTTTTTATGGAGGAGGTCATTTATAGCAAGCTGCAATTCCGCCCTCTCTCTCACTCTATCAACCACTTTATCGTTCTCCGTGGAGGTTATAACTATGAATGGATTGTTAAGCATAGAATTATTATGATTTTGTTATTATTTATCCTTTTGTTTAAATGGGACCTACAAAGCTGCGATTAGGAAGTAAACACCCAGTGCTATAAGCTCAGCAGGGCCTATAAATGACATAGCGGGATAGGCTTTCTTCTTTTGTCCAGTCAGAAGCAGCACCGCTAAGCCGGCTACCGCCCCAACGAAGACATAGAATCCGGCGATGGGGGAATACAAGAAAGTGGCAGTGACAAGTACAGCAGGGAATATCAGATCCCCCCCGCCTATCATTATTTTAGCGTTCTTCTTGATTGCGGCCAGAGTTATGGCTGAGAAGTAGGCCAGGTCCTTCATTCCATTTGCCAGTGTTATCATGTGCTTAGTCTTGAAGACAGCGATGTAGTCATAGACAGCTATCACTGCGGTGAGTATGACACTTGGCAAGAATCCAAGGTCCAGCGCGATTATGCTCCCCACAGATATGAATATCAGGATATTAACAACATTCCTGCCCATCCTGCCGGCATATTTGTAATAGTAGAATTCGACCACGACTGCAGCTGTTATAGCAAATATTGCGGGCAGCAGAAATGAAAAGAAGCTAAGCAGTATCAGGCCGCTTACGATGATGAAGATTATCTTCATTATTTTGAACATCTTCCTTTTTATCGCAAAAAGCGTAAGAATTGTCCCTACAAGCAGAGCAATTATCAGATACCCAAGATACATTAATGATTCTGTAGGAGTGCTGTATAGTTTCACATTTAGAGTAGACAGAGAGGATAAAATATATATTGCGAAAAGAACTGTGCCAACTATAGTGACAATAAATACAATCAATAGTAAGACAGCAGTCTTTAAATCTGTTTTCATTCTTTTATTAATGTTATAAGTATATTTAAGTTTAGTGAGTGCTCCCGTAGTTTAGCTTGGACAGAACGTCGGTTTCCTAAACCGAATATCGCAGGTTCAAATCCTGCCGGGGGCATATGTTTAAAGGAGTATAGCTATCTAAAAGAAATGGGACTAAAAAGCCATAAAGTAGTTAAATATTATTTATGTTTATAAGTCTCTTTCATAAATCCTAATAATCACTCGGTCAGCCTCAATATCTCTAAAATCAAGTTATATTCAAGGTAGAAGAATATTTAGGTAATAATAATCGCCTCCTTACAACTATTGAATATCAGTCTAAAATTCTGTTTTGTTTTTATATTTGAACCAATTAAAGCCTTAAATTTAATGCTGACAATTTAAGATTATGGCTGAAATCAATATAAATATTGAAAAACTTAAAGATCTAATTACACGTTGCAAAAGTCTCTTAGGTGATAAAGAATTAAGTGAAGATGACACAAGAGTGAAATTAATTGATCCACTTCTTAAAGAGGTTCTTGGGTGGAGTGAAGAATACATTGTAAGGCAGCCTTCTGTGGAAACTAAAGACAGTATTAAACGGCCTGATTATTGGTATCCAAAAATTCCTAAGGTTATAGTTGAAGCTAAGAGATTATCATTAGATTTGAAAGCACCAGATTTTGATGAACAGGTCTTGAATTATGCTTATAACAAGGCTGTCAATATAGCTATTTTAACGAACTTTAGACAATTCAAAGCT
>JAGDXU010000016.1:8386-9561 GCA_023269965.1 Candidatus Parvarchaeota archaeon
TATATCTAGTAATGGAGAAATATGGCCATTTTGCAATTTAAACCTTATCTCTGATAACATAAACGATATCGAAACGCAGTTAAAGTGGTTTCAAAATGAGAATATATTAAAAGGTGGAATTGAAGATGAAGCGAAAAGAAGAGGAATAAAGATTGGTGAGATAGACATATCAAGTGATCTAACAACAAGTATAAACCTAGTCAGAGAGAAGTTAAATAATTACCTAAAGAAAGAGTATCAGAACGAGTATTCCGATGAACAACGTGAGGAATTAACTCAGGGGATAATTAATAGATTAATTTTTATAAAAAAGGTAGAAGCAGAAGGACTAGAAGATAGAAAATTAGAATCCTTAATCAGGAAGGGTGGCTACAATGTATATAAGGAAATCAAAGAGATATTCAAGTACTATAGAACAAAATATGATAGCGATGTATTTGGTAAACCTAATGAGGAATCTGAAGTAGAAAAGTTAGATTTGAATGATAATCTACTAAAAGAGATTTTAAACGTAATTTCTCATCCATCAAAAAAGGGCTTGAGCTATAATTTTGCGGCAATAGATGTAGATATATTAGGTAACATGTATGAAAACTACTTGGCTTACATACAAAATAGGAATAATTTAACTGGAGGTAAATCACATAAAAAAGAGCAGGGCATATACTATACCCCTAAATTTATAGTGGATTACATCGTTAAAAATACTCTTGGAGTATTACTTACGACACTACCCCTCGAAAGAGTTAAAAATTTAAAGATAATGGATCCAGCTTGTGGTTCTGGCTCTTTCTTGATTAGCTCAATTTATCTATTAGACGATTATTATAAAACCCATATCAGAGGTTATAAATCCTACTCTCCATCACAGAAGTTGACGTTAATTAAAAACAATATTTATGGAGTTGATTTAGATGAAAAGGCTGTAGAGATAACAAAACTAAATATATACTTAACAATTTTAAGCCTTTCTGAACAGACAGAGATAGTTTCTTACTCTGACTTACTACCAGAATTAAGAAGTAATATTAAGGTGGCAGATAGTTTAATTTCTGATTGGGATAAACTATTTCCGAATACAAAATTTGATATTTTTGTTATGAATCCCCCTTATATTGGAGAGAAGGGACATAAAGAGTTATTTAGGAAGTTAAGAACAGGGCCTTTGAAAGATT
>JAGDXU010000012.1 GCA_023269965.1 Candidatus Parvarchaeota archaeon
GTTACCCTTCATTCGATGGAAAGATTATTGATTACTATGTTGATGAGGGAATCCATGGGTTAGTAATAGCCGCGACTGGGTTTGGGAACCTTCCGACTGCAAATGAAAACTTAATAAAAGCACTTAAACATGCGAATGAAAAAGGTGTGCCAATAGTTATTACATCTCAAACAGTCTATGGACGCACGAATAAATTCGTATATAAAACATCTAGAGAGATGTCTAGTTTCCAGAACATAATATATGTGGATGACATGACAACTGAAACGGCCTTCACAAAACTCATGTTTGTGCTAGGGCACAGGAAGAAATTAGAAGATATAAACGAGATGATGAGGACACCACTAGCGGGGGAAATGTCCGAGAGAAGCGAAATAGATGAATTCCTAATATGAAATTAAAATGCGGTTTCGAATGGCACGTACAACTTGATACAAATAAGCTTTTCTGCAGCTGCCCAAGCCTGCTCATAGACAAAGATAAAGATATAGAGATAAAGAGGCGTTTCAAGGCTAGCTTAGGAGAGAGTGGAAAAGCAGATATAACTGCAAGTTTTGAGGAAGGGAAAGCGAGGGATGTGATATACGAAGCACCTGTAGAAGCATCGTGTCTAGTAGAAGCCGATGAGGAACCACCACATGAAATAAATAAAGAAGCCCTTAAAATAGCGCTGGAGATGTCAAACGCCCTTAATTGCAAGATATTTGATGAGATAATATTCATGCGCAAAGTTATAATAGATGGTTCAAATACCTCAGGATTCCAGAGGACTGCGCTTATAGCAATTGACGGAAGTTTCAAGGTTAAAGATAAAAATATAGGTATAGCAACTATAAACTTAGAAGAAGATTCTGCTAGGAGGTTAGGCAGTAACCTAAATGTAGCCAAGTTCAAACTAGACAGGTTGGGAATCCCTCTAGTTGAGATAGCCACAGAATTGATAGAGACGGATGAGGAAGAACTGAAGGAGATAGCAGAAGAATTCGGGAGATTCACCAGGCTTTTCAAGGTAAAAAGAGGGATAGGAACCATAAGGCAAGACGTTAATTTATCCATAGAGGGGGGCAGCAGAGTTGAACTTAAGGGGTTCCAAGATATAAGGCACATGGATCGGGTTATAGTGAATGAAGCCGAAAGGCAAAAGTCGCTGCTGAAGTTGATAAATGACAGAGGTTACCTTTCACAGAACTTAAACAGCATAAATAATAAAGGCCTGAATCAGATACTGAGCAGCACAAAATCAGAGCTGATAATAAGAGGTATAAAATCTGATAAGCTAGTGTTAGGTATAGGATTCAAAAATTTCAAGGGAATTTTTGGATACAAGCTATGCGAAGGCAAGAGATTTGGCAGTGAGGTGAGTGATTACCTCAAAGCGCTGTTTGGGGCGGGTATAATTCACTCTGATGAGCTACCAGCATATGGCATAAGCTTAGACGACGTCAGAAAAGTAAAGGAAGAACTAAATTTAGGTGAAGATGATGCATTTTTGATAACGATAATAAAAAAAGAAGAGAAAGAAAGAGCTATAGATTCTATTCTTAACAGAATCAGATCTCTATTGGCATCTGTTCCAACAGAAGTTAGAGCGGTGAACGAAGACAACACATCTAGTTTTCTAAGACCGATTGGGGGAAAAGATAGGATGTATATTGAAACAGATCTTCCAATTGTAGAGGTTGAGAAAGACCTACTCAAGGAAGCTGAAAAATTCAAAGGATTTAGCACTGAATCATTGAAATCAAAGTATGGACTCAATGATGACACTTTGAATTTATTGATAAAGGCTAAAAAATTAGATTTGGCACTGAAACTGAATCTGGAGCTCAAATTAGATTTCAACACTATTAAGAAGGTGTTAGTGGAGGATTTGACCTATGTTCGCCATAAACTGTCCTTAGATTTAGATGAAAATGCCGCCATAGACATACTCAAGCAGATAGCAGACGGCACAATCACAAAGGAGGCTTCTGCACCAATATTAGAAAGAATGGCACTCAATGAATTCAAAAGCGTGGATGAAGCCATAAAAAAATTAAACCTAAGAAAACTTGATAAAGATGAGCTTAAGAAGGAGATCCTGCCAATAATAAAGAGTGGAAAATTAAACGAGAACGACATAATTATAAGTTTAAAACAAAAAGTTGGCCCTAGATTCGATTATAACGAAGCTATAAGCGTAATACAGACCTTGAATGGAAAAAAAGGAAATAACTAAGCTGCTTAGCTCATTGAAAACACTAGAATCCGCGAATTTTAGGTTAGAACAGTATCAAACTGATCCAAAAGCTGCAACTGAATTTCTGAATTTCATAGAGAACCTGTACGATGTATCCGAAGTATACGCAGCCGACCTTGGCTGCGGTAATGGCATCCTTGGTATAGGATTGCTGCTGCTTAATGCGAAAAAAGTAGATTTTTACGATATAGACGAGATGGCCATCGAAACTTGTGCTTCAAATTTAAAAAACGTAGGTTTCAGCAACGGGTATGTTTTCAAAAAGGATATATTTGACATGGATAATATCAACTATGATTTAATTGTTTCAAACCCTCCCTTCGGAATCCAGAGCAATTTTGACATGGATAGCTTTATGCAAAAGGTATCTAAAATATCAAAAAATTCATTCATAATCGTTAAAGACAATAAATCTATGTATGAGATAGCGAGAAGATACGGTTTTGATGTTGGCAAGACAATTGAAGTAAAAATAGGCAATACTGCAAAATTTCACAGCAAAATATCAACAGAAATCAGAGCACGGATAGTTTATAAATTAGAAGATAATAGTTAATTGTATGGCTAGTAACTTAAATAGTAAAGGCCAAACGAATGCAGCTATATTCACACTTATTATTATTGTGTTGGTCAGCATAGTTCTAATTGTCCTGCTTTACATGACAAATCCTGGTATATTTGGGAATTTAGCCTATCTGATGAACCTGACAAAAGCAGCCCCTACAGTATCCCCCTCACAAGCTGAATTCACTGCTTATAACTGTATAAATACACCATGTGCCCCGTTCGGGCAATCATATAGTTCAGACATGTGGACGCTTGATTATGGAGGTAGCACCCAAACAGAAGCCCTAAATTCTCCAATAGATTTTACAGTGTATAACGGTACTTACACACTAGCTGCACAAGCAGTTTATGTTGGTGGTCAATATGAATTTCTATGCCCGCATGATTCGAATAGTGATGTTTACTACAATTATTCTGTACCTTCTGGAAATTCATATAAGATTTACTTTTACCCATGCACATTAGAAACAACCACATTCACGGAGACCGGTCTGCCAAGCGGCCAAGAATGGAACATGACTTATGATGGGATATTCAAATCAACTACATCCAACAGCATAGAATTCCAAGTGCCTATATTTAAGTATGCCTTCTCAATAAATAAGTCTAATGGGTATGAACCTAATCCGGTAGAGGGCATACTTCAATCTGGCCAAACACAAGCTATTGCATTTACGCCTACGATAACATATCTTACCACTACTTTCTATTCCGGGTTAGCGCAATATGCCTTTTATTACCCTAGCAATTGGACGCTAGTCTATGACGGTATAACTGGGACAAACTATAGTATTGCAGACCCAATACATATATTGACATCAAATGATCAGTCTCAATCTTACCCTGTAACTGCCTACATAAATGGCTATGTGTGCTACGCCAAAGCTTCTTCGGTTGCTGTCGGTTCAACATATACATTCTCAAATTGGAACTGCAGAACCCTATTTTCGGAGTCTGGCCTTCCTATAAATAAAAATTGGAACCTTACATACGACGGAGTATTTAACGACAGTACAAAATCCATAATACCCATAAACACATCGGCAGGCTACTATAAATTTAGCTATTTCATACCACAGAAGATACCAACTAACAATCAACAACAGCAAAGTGTAAATGCCCCACAAAATATAGAATACTATATTCCAGTAACGATAACAAATTCACAAAGCTCCGCAACGCCTACTCCATTCCAACAAGAGATAATCGTAAATTCGGCTAACTACCAGAACTATGAGGCATCAAACCTTCAAAATATTGAATTCTTCAATGCAAATGGACAAATTATACCGTCTTGGCTGGAGAGCGGCGCAAGTAGCAGCTCTACACAGACGATTTAC
The DNA here is from genome assembly GCA_023269965.1 of Candidatus Parvarchaeota archaeon. GTDB lineage: Archaea > Nanobdellota > Nanobdellia > Parvarchaeales > Parvarchaeaceae > Acidifodinimicrobium. The sequence goes on from JAGDXU010000012.1 coordinate 4,147, forward strand.
TGGCTAAAATTAGCGAATTCTATACCTGCTGGTGGTTCTATAACTATATACATGGGCTTTGCTTCTACGGCTACAAATCTATTCAACGGAAACACAGTAGGAGAGGCACCGGCATTGTCCCCTATATATGGTGAATATGATGATGGCGCTGATGTATTTAATTATTATCAGAAATTTGGGAGTTTAAGTTCTCTTCCAAATGGATGGTCTATGCTACCTGGGGTAAGCGTAAGTTATTATCCTAACTATATAACTTTGATGTCCTATATTACAAGCGGGTGGACTGGAATTTATACTACTTCTAATCAAGCAATGACATCTTTTCCAAGTATAATAGAATGGTATGGAAACGAATATGATGATTCAACAGGGTGGATCAGTTATTTTTTCAATTCATATAAGGAAATCTCTGCCGGTACTACAGTAGGCTTGACAACGAACACGCTTGGCCAAGACCCTGCATATGCGCTGGATGAGGGCTTTTCAGGAGTAGACCCATACCTAACTTATATTGGAAATGATAATATTCAATTCTATGAAAGCACCAACTACCAAGATACAAATACGTATAAGATATATGGACTCTACATAAGTAATCCATACTCAGCTTCATTCTACACAAATTATTCTTTGGAATACTCTACTTCAAATCTAGCATCTACTTCTTCTAGTTACTTCTTAGTAGGCGTAAGCTCGAATAGGGTATACCAGTGCTTTTATTATAACGGAAAAATGTACTGTGGCTGGGAAGGAACAAGCTCAAGTATGGATATATCTTGGGTCAGAGTGCGTTCCTACCCACCTAACGGAGTTATGCCAACAGTAAGCTTTGGGGGTGTACAAACACCTCAGCAAAGTTTGAACACACCACCTTGCTACTACAGCACAAGCTCTACCGCAACAAACAATGAAACTGAAGCCGGCTCAAGCTCAAATATAATATATTACTCTGAGTACTGTCCAGTGATGTTCTATCAGAATACGCTTCCACAGGGTATAGATTGGAGCGTCACAATGAATGGAAACCAGAAAACGTGGACTCCTTCAAGCGGCGCAACTGGAACTGTAGAAAATTTAACATTTTATGCTCTTAACAATACAGTAGCTAGTTTCACTGTACCTACTGTTTCTACGCAGAACTGTAAGTATACACCAACTCCTTCATCTGGTAGCATAAATGTAGGCAAACAGTTCTCACAAGAAGTATCATATACCAGTTCGTGCCAAATGACCTACACAATTTTTAAGAATACTGCTACAACAGGCGGTACAGCATACTTGACATATTCTGTAACGAATCCGAACACATTTGTTGTTATAATGATAGGGGCCGGTTGGTTTGATATGAGTGGGGTTGTGTCATTGCCTCAAGGATGCACAACACAACAGGACGCAACTGGACCAGATAATTATGAAACAGCTTATATAGCAACATGCATCCAAAACCCTGGGACATATACAGTTAGCGTAGAAGGAAATCAGCAGACATATTTCTCTATGGCAGCATATGTATTCAGTCCAGGCCAATACACATTCTCTACGAATTCAGCGACATCTACATCAAGCAGCATCTCCACAACTGTCAATCCAGGTTACTCATTGTATCTATGTGATGGTGGGGCCGGAGATTACAGTGGTGGGAGTGGAGAGCAATTTACGATAAGTGGAACAAATGTAGTGAGCAACAGTCCTTACTCTGCGGTGAGCCAGCAAACAAACAATGTGTGCTCTGCGTCAACAATTTACCCAGATTTAGCAATAGCTGGAATAGGGATAAAGGAGGAGATTAACCCTGCATATCCACCATCCGGAGCGCCGACTTTAGATACACATCCGACTTTAGATACGTATATATCTGGAAACGGTGGGAGCAGCTTTACAATAACCACCTCACAGCCTAATGAATTGATATTAATTGACGCAAATGGATGGGCAGGGTATACTGCGACTGGTGCTAATCCGAGTGTGACAGTAAATGGAAACGCTGCTACTGAGGTAGCCAGTGAAGGAGTATGCTCAAATCCAGGTATATCAACATTGTTTGATTATATTGCAAAGAATCCAGGAGTATACACAATAAGCATAGGTGAAGATGGGTATGAGACTCCTTACTATTTAAACTTTGCCGCTGCATTCGAAAATGCAAATCCAAATGGGATAGGATACTCCGTTAACTGTGGCGAGACACAGTACTCAGTCTCTACATCGATTTCTGCCGCCTCAAACGAGATTATATTTGCAACAGCTACATACAACACCGGACAATTCAATGAAGGAATAATGAAATGGAATGGAGTATCGGGTTTAGATGAGCTTCATGAGGGAGATGGGCTAGACAGCGGGATTGCTTATACCACCACCAGCAGTGCCGGTACATATCAGATAACGGCTTATGATAATCTCTATACATCTAGTTCAGGAGAAACTATAATAGCTGTAGCTATACCATAAACAATACTTATTTAATATGAATAATGAAGATTTTATAAATAGAGCCAGGAAGAGCGTAAAAGAGAGGTGGACTGTAGATACTATAATCAAAAAATTGATAGAGATGTTGGACCAAAGCTCAAAAGCAGAAAATATTTTATTCAAGGCAGTCTATGACTTATTCTTTCTTTATTATCCTGAGGCAGGAGCGAAACTTGAAGAGAAAGATAAATTCATGGAGATTATGGAAGGTTTCTCGAATAGAAACAGTATAAAAGACAATCTAGATTTATCCGAAGACAGTATGGGTTACGATTTAGATAAAGAAGATATAGAGATAATAAAAAATGGAGTAAAAGAGATAATGAATATGAGATCCTTTAAAGAGTCTATTGAAAGGAGAATAAATGAGATTATAAAAGAAAAATATCCAAACACTTACACTGTACTTGGCGGCGTAATAACTGCCAGACTGATATCCATAGCTGGCAGTATTCAAAAGCTAGCGATCATGCCCAGCTCAAAGATACAGATCTTAGGGACTGAAAACACTGTTTTTTTAAGGGGCAAAAAAACACCTAAGTATGGGGTGATATTCAAGACTAAACTTGTACAGTCAGTCGATGATAATGTAAAAGGAAAGACAGCAAAGATTGTTGCCGGCTACGCTTCATTAGCGATAAAAACCGATGTATTCTCAAAGGAAGACAAAAGCAAAGATTTGTTAAGAAAATTAGAGGAGGAAGTAAAGAGGGCTCGTGGAAACGGAAAGAGTGATAGATAATACATACTGGATAAATCGAGGGTCAAGGAGGGTACTGACTACGATTAACATGCAGACTGGAAAATCTGTTTATGGAGAGAGAATATTCAAAATAAATGGAAAAGAGTATAGGGAGTGGATCCCATCAAGAAGCAAACTTGCCGCTACAATATATAAGGGCTTCAAACCAGATTCTTTAAAAGAAGGAATATCAGTTCTTTATCTAGGCGCATCAACTGGTACAACGGTCTCACACGTATCTGATATTGTAGGCAAAAATGGAAAGATTTATGCGGTTGAGATATCAGAGGAGGTGGGTGTAAAGCTGATACTGCTAGCTGAAACAAGAAAAAATATCTATCCTATAATATACGACGCAGCAAAGCTTGAAGATAAAAGAGAGATCTTAGAAAGATGTGATTTTATATATGAAGATGTGGCTCAAAGAAACCAAGTTGAGATCTTCATAAAAAATGCCAACCTTTTCTTAAAACGGGGGGGATATGGCGCTATAGCAATAAAAGCCAAAAGCATAGATGTACTGGCCAAGCCAAGAGATATCATAGAAAAGGCAAGAGAAACACTATCTAAGAGATTTTCCATCATCAAATCAATAGATTTGTATCCCTTCCAAAAAGACCACTCAATAATTTTTGTAAAGAACTGAGCGTTTACTCATTAACTATCTTCGCAATCGCGTCAGCTGATTTCTTTGCTTCCAATAGAATAAGTCCATAGTTAGTATTAGGATCAACCATCACTGAAAGAATCGCATTGTCACCTGCTTTTATAGCTATGACCCTAACTTCAGATGATTCAGCTATAACTTTATCGAAAGCCTTTGCGCCTAACGACTTCAAGGCTGTTTCTGCGGAACCAAGCATTGATGCTACCATAGCTGCGAAAGTGTTTGAATCGACCCCGCTAAGCATTATATCCGACATTGGGATACCATCAGAGGATATAACCGATGAAGCCTTAACACCACCTATTGAGCCAAGCTTCTCTAGGATTTCATGCATTCTCTCAGATTTCGTTGCCATAAATGATTTATAATTACTTTTAGTATTTAAACTTTCACCTTCAACAAGCCGAACAAGATGCTCAAAGCCTGTCTAACGCCTTCGTCCTTCAATTTTGTAGGCTCATTTGGATCAATCTTAGATAGATCCTCTGCCACTGTTGGAACGATTGGAACGGATTCTCCAAGGTGTAATCTCTCTTTTATCTCATCCACTTTTAAAGCGCCTTTAAGGTCATACTTATTTGCAACTACAACTATCGGCAGACCGTAAGTTTCAGTCTTCCTCAGCATTTCGATCGCCCTTGGAAAGCCTTTCTCATCAGTAGC
>JAGDXU010000021.1 GCA_023269965.1 Candidatus Parvarchaeota archaeon
CATGATAGGTAAACCCAGAAGTACCTGCTTCTTTCCTTACGTATTCTGCCAGATCCCCGCCGCCTGCTATATGGAGTTCCATGTTTGACTTGTCCTTTATCCTCTTCCAGGCTTCTATGACTATCTTTACTCCTTTACACTCGGATAAAGGTGCTATAAATAAGAACTTAACTTTCTTGTTTTTCACTTCCTTTGGATGGAATAAATTAGTATCCACTCCGTTTCCTAAAACTAAATTGTATTTTTTATTTAGTAAAGGTATATACTTTGAATAATGTGGGAAAATATGAAAACCACTCATTAATGGAAAGTCTTTCCAGCACTCTAATTTATTAACGAGCACTCTAGCTAATTTAGGTATAGTAAGTTTAACTTTTTCATATTTCAAGAAGGTAGAACCAGGATTCCAAGTGTGGGTACTACCGATTATTACAGCCTTTGACCCTTTGAATAGAGTGCTAAAATTATTACCAAAAAGATAGACTATATCAGCATTTTTTATTATTTCAGATACTTCTTTATCGCCAAATCTATACTTTCTTGATACAATTGGAAACACTATAAAATTCCATATAAGTGGGGAAAGGAAAAATCTCCATAGTTTAAATTTATCTATTCTATTAAAAAATCTAAATATTGCTGAGTTTGGATAAGCTTTAATTGTTATTAACTTAACATTTTTTGTTATATTCCTTACAGTATCTTCACTTAACCTCTTTTATGGTAAAGAATCTGTTTGAAAGATAGTTACGTCTACTTTATCAAAGGGAGCATACTTTATGTAGTTTAGCACGCTTGTTTCCGTGCCCCGGCCTGTCCTAAGGTCGGTTACCATTACGAAAACTACCGACAATTTACCATTCTTGGCCATAACATGAGTATTCTTAACCTTGACTATATTAAAATATTTAGTTTATTTCCTATTCTTTTGGATGAACTCTCTTATGACTTTTTTAGAGTTCTCAACTTCGTGTTCCAATGTGAATTACCTAGCTGTTTTAAGCGAATTTCTCCAGATTGAAGGCAGCTTCTTTTTATCCAAGCTTAATTTTTTAATCTATTTGAATGATTCAACCGTCTAAAATAGGCATCTCTGTCTTCAAGCCGAAGTATTACAAGATGTACACGGCCGACAGAAGCTATACAAAACCGAGAACAAATTAAAAAAATAAAAATTATAATCGTTCAATTTTTTCTTTCTACTACTTAGAATCACTCAAAGTCTTCCTTCAGACTTTCTCTTCATGTAGCAGTCCCTGCAGTAGACTGGTCTTCCCTCAACTGGCTTGAAAGGAACCTGAGTTTCTTTCCCACAGTCGGAGCAGACAGCAGTATACATTTGACGCTGAAAAGCCATACTACTTTTTCCTCCTAATCTTTACGGAAAAAAGGAAGCATAAGACTGAAAGGCAGAAGATTTTAAAGATTTTTTATTCCCTTATAAGAAGAATAGAAAAACAAAACCAACCGGCCCTTAACTCATACAACTTCTTTGTTCACTTTTTCCCAATCCTTTTCTGCACCATAGCCTTGGGCTATATCGCAGATAGGATAGAATACTATATGATTGCATGTGTTTAAAAAGCTTTGCTTTCTATAATCTTGAGGGTGAACGCGCATCAACAATAAAAGTTAAATAGGAGAAACACACAATATTAATGTATTAACAGTGATTCTAACATGGAAAAAAAGAAGCTAAAAACTGTGGAGATCGTAAGCAGCAACGAGGTGCCGGATGATGAGTATGAGAACATTCCGTGCCCTAAGTGCGGGGAGAAGAAAGTCATAGGGTGGTCGCAGCAGACCCGGTCCTCCGACGAGCCCCCAACAAGGTTTTACAAGTGCATGAAGTGCGGGTACACCTGGAGAGAGTACAGTTAAGCACCAAGAAGCGGCTATTCTAAGAAATTATTTAAGAGAGCAAAAACTATAAAGATAAATGGCTGACTTTGAACTTGTAATAATCGGCGCAGGGCCAACTGGTCTGTTCGCAACATTCGCAGCTGGATTGAGGGAGATTAAGAGCCTGACGCTTGAAGAGCTTGACTTTCCAGGTGGGCAGATAACGGAGCTTTATCCTGAAAAGATGGTCTATGATATGCCTGGGATACCCAAGATACTAGCGAAGGATCTCGCAAAGCAGATGTATGAGCAGGCGACCATGTTCGAAAACGAAATAAGATTCAATTCCAAGGTCACAGACATAAAGCAGCTGGATGACGGGACTTTCTCCGTAGAGGTCAATGGAAAACAGAATATAACATGCCAAGCAGTGCTGATATGTTCAGGGGTCGGATCTTTCATCCCGAACAAGCTTGGGGTGGAGGGTGAGGATGAATACGCTGACAAAGGTGTGTTCCACTCGGTGAAATCGATAGATAGATTTAAGGGACAGGACGTGATAATAGTCGGGGCAGGAGACTCAGGGTTCGATTGGGCAAATGAGCTGACCCCAGTTGCAAAGAGCATAAAAATACTACAGCACAATGCAGTGATAAAGGCTGAGGAGAGGAGCGTCAAGGAAGCTCTGGACTCTCACAAGGTGGAGATAAAGCTGGAGACAAACATAAAGAGAATAATAGGTGACGGCCAGAAGGTCACTGCCATTGAAGTAGAGGGAAAGAATGGGAAAGAGACACTCAAAGCAGACTCAATAATCCTAGCTATAAGCTACAAGATAGAACCGAATAACTTCAAGTCCATAACACTTACGACTAGCGGGAGATACATCAAGGTCAACCATGCGTATGAAACAAGCATAAAGGGGATATATGCGGCAGGGGATATAGCAAACGTGGCTGACGAACCGAAGTTTAATCTGCTTGCAATCGGGTCCGCTGAAGCATACACTGCGATAAACAACATCAAAAAATATGTCCATCCTGAATCATCTCTGTTTGGAGGGCACAGCTCATCGCTGAATCTATGAATTATACGGTGATAAACGAGAAAATCCTGAGAGAAGTTTACAGCAGAAGGGATAGCTGGTCACATAAGGGCGATTACGGAAAGCTGCTAGTGGTGGGAGGAAGCAGGGAGTACACAGGCTCCCCTGCGCTTGTAGCTCTCTCTGCCCTCAGATCTGGATGCGATTTCGTGAAGATACTCGCGCCTCTAAGGTCGGCAGAAGCATGTGCCAACTTCTCGCCGGAGATAATAGCGATACCCTACGAGAGGGACTATCTGGACCCCAATGCCATGACGGAGATAGACAGACTAAGCCAGTGGGCAAAGGCGGTGGAGATAGGTAATGGAATCGGAAGGGACAGGCAGCAGTCCGAGCTTGTCAAGGCGGTGCAGAGAAGCATAAAGAAGAAGCTTGTGATAGACGCCGATGGCTTGAAGGTGCTTGACAAGAGTCTGCTAAATTTTGATACTCTTCTCACGCCGAACAGCTACGAATTTGAAGTTTTATTCGATGCGAAACTGAGCAAGGATATAGATGAAAGAGTAAAGATCGTGAAAGAGAAAGCGAAGGAATTCGGAACTATCATCTTGCTTAAAGGCCATGTTGACATAATTTCAGATGGGGAAGAAGTATTCATAAACAAGACAAATAGCCCGTACATGACTAAGGCTGGCACCGGAGACACATTGGCAGGTATAGCTTCCAGCCTGATAGCACAGGGAAACAGCATTGTTGATTCGGCATGCGCTGCGGCCTTCATAAATGGCTATACCGGCAGGGTCGTAGCCAAGGCGAAGAAGGAAGCGCTCTCCCCAGTGGATATAATAAATAACATGTATATTGCGCTCTCGAAGTTCAGGTACTAAATTTCTTCGACAGGGAATTGAAATCAGAGACCATCGATTCTGATATCACCTTATCTATATCCGACACCTTTACTCTGAACTGTTTCATGGTGTCTCTGTCTCTGACTGTTACCGTAGAGTCGTCAAGCGTCTGATAATCCACAGTGAATGCGAGAGGGATGCCTATCTCATCGCTCTTTCTGTATCTCTTTCCTATGCTCCCGCTGTCTAGGTAGTATATCTCATGGGAATAAACCGATGAATTGACTATCCTGCTAGCCACGTCCTCCAGTTCCTTCTTGGAAAGGAGCGGAAAAACCGCAGATACGAACGGTGCGACAGACGGCCTTAGCTTAAGCCAGTATCTCTCGCTGTCACTCATAAGGCTATTGTAGAGAAGGAGGTAGACAAGCCTGTCTGTGCCGATAGACACCTCGAATATGTTCGGTATCTTACCATCAACCTCCACTACATCCGCCCCGGCTTTCTTGTATGAGGACAGGTCGTAGTCTCCCCTGTAATTGCATGACGCAACCTCAATCCAGTTCTCCCCTTTTTTGATCTCTATGTCAAAGCTCTCCCTGGAGTAGAATGCCTTGTCACTGTACAGCTTCCTCAACCTGATTGCCTCTGGACTGAAGCCTATGGATGTAAAAAATTTGTGCACATTTGACAGAGCAAACGCCGTTACCTTGTTTTCTATGAGGTTTATCTCCAACGCCTTGTCAGCGCCAAGCTTAGCCTCTCTGTCCTCATCCTTGAAATTGATCTCCACGGATTTATCAGCTTCAAATGAAGACTCATCCGTGAAAAATATCTCTATGTCGCTCTGCAGGAATTCCCTCTGCCTTAGAAGCGACTCCCTAGCTGATATCTCATTCCTGAAGGCCCTGCCTGTCTGCGATATAATCAGAGGGAGCTTCTGCCCGCTCGCCTCATAGACCCTCTTGAAGTCTAGGAAAATTGATTGACATGCTTCTGGCCTGAGGTACGCATTAGGTTCCCTAGTGTCTCCAGCCGAGATAGGGAACATGAGATAGAAATGCTCCACTTTTTCGAGAGGGCTACCGCATCTGGAACATTTCACCTTCTTCTCCTTGAGTAGATTAGTGTATTGTTCATCGGAGAGGCCCTCTAAATTTTCAGACACGCCCAATGACTCTAGCAGCTTATCCACTCTATATATGGAATTGCATTTCCCGCACCTTGTCACCACATCGAAGAACTTTGACTCATGACCTGATGCCTTTAGTACCTGTTTTGGCAGTATGTTCGCACCAGATATCTCCACCGCGCCGATAGACTTAAGGAACTTCCTAAACAAAGTCAGGATGTTGCTCTGTATTGATAGCCCAACAGGCCCATAATCCCAAAAGCCACTGAGAGAGTTTGAAAATATCTCAGCTGATGGGAAGAATATACCCCTGCTCAAGGATATTGAAAGCAATTTAGCATCTAGGTCTGCCATTTAAGTTAATATGAAGCACAGATATAAAAACTATTTCCTGCGCCTTCTGCCTGCCTGCTTCATCTTTCTTAGTATGTGGTAAAGCCTATACTCATAAACAGCTCCGCCAACCAGAACACCTATGGCTATCCCAAGAATAAACATAAGCGCCGTCTCTATACTCGACTTCGCAATAGGCAGCGATATCGGGGAGCTTACCAAGCTGACAGATGGCAGGGATATGTTTGACAGGCTGGCCTCGAAATCAGCGTAAACCCTTGAGAATGAGTAATATTGGATCAGATAAAACTCACTCCCAGTCTGATTTGAATCTGCGAAACTTTGCGCGAACTGATAGTAGCTTATCCCTAAGAACGGTGTCACGCCGATCTTCTCTGCGTTGTTAATGGCATAGAGAGCTGAGTAGACCATCTGCCCTTCCACCGATGGAAATGAGACATTGGTGATGCTATTCTCCTCTATAAGCATCTGCGCAGTGGCTAGCGCTTCAAGCGAGTCAAATATTGAGGGGACATACTGCCCTTCGTTGAAGTAGTTGTTTGCCTTCGTGAAATACTGCTGCATGATGCTCACCTCGGACGGGTCGTTAACGCCAAGCAGACTAGTATACTGCATGTATGAGCTGGCTTTGTAAAGGTAGCTTTGGCTTATGTTTTCGTATGATGACTGCGAGAAATTTGAGGTTCCTACAGGCAGGATAGATTCCCAATATATCGATGATATCTTCTTGACGACCGCCAAGGAATATTGGTACACAGCATCCGGGATATCACCCTCAGAAAGGTAATTTTCCGACTGATTCAAGGCATACGAAGCCTGTGCCAGCCTGTCTATGGCGATTAGCTTCACATCGATGTTAGAGGAGTTGGTGACATGGTCATTCGCTATATAGTTATACACAGATGAGATGGCATTTGTCTGGTTGTTTATCAGTGACTGCAGGTAGGCGGACTGGTTAGATGCATTCTGCAGACCGTCCAGAGTCTCTGCTTCGACTAAATATACTGATGACTCAACAGCCATGGAAGCTGCAACATAGTACTTCCCTGATTTCGCATCGCTGGCCTCAGTTGAATATGTAGAATTGTAGAGGTGGAGGATTGACTGAATGGTAGAATTGTTCTGATTCAAACTTCTTATTGAGCTGTAAAGGGAATTCTGATAGCTATCAAAAAGAGTGTAAGTCTTCTCCATCAAAGAATTGTACATAGGAGTGTATATACTCTGATTCAAAGCAATGGATATATTGTAGCCCGTGAAATACTGGAAAGCCTGATAAATCGAATTTATAGGGATGAGTGTCATTCCCTGCGCCTCATCGTACGAAACAGCAGACTGGCTTACATTGTCTGAGGAAGGGTATAAGAATACTTTTATCCCCATGTTAGCCGCCGCCTCACTCTTTTCGGAGACGTCTCCGACTATCCCAATACTGCCGTCCGGGTTAGCAGTGCCTGTCATGGCAACTGTGCTTATTAGCGGCTTGCCTGTGAGAACTGACATGGCTGCGATAGCGAAGGCCCCCCCGGCACTTGGACCGCCCACCTCCGGAGAATTAGAGGTTATGAAGTAATAGAAATTGTAGTGATCGCAGTTGAGGTTGAGAGATTCGCACGCAACATCTGTAGAAATCACCGCCTGTGCCTGCGTATCTACCTGCGTCAGAGGTGTGGAACCCAGGAAAACCTGCCCAGTGCCGTTTGTCACCGTGACATTTAACACTGCTGGCACGCCTAAGATGCTGCCGTTTGCCAGCTGCTCTACGCCGAATATATGAAGGCTTGCACTGCCTATGACATTGACGGCCTCTCCGTGAACAAGCCTGATAGAGAGGCTTAGAACTACAATAACTCCCAAAACAATTACCAATGCTTTATATTTCGAGTCCATGAACACAAAATTTAAGTGTTATTTCACTGATCCGAGCCGGTGTTGAAGCTGCTTGATTCAAGCTTCTTTTTGAACTCTGTAAGGGCGTCTATAAGCAGAGGCAGCTCGTCAAAGTTTATGGAGAGACTGGTCTTTATCCTTTCCTGCTTGCTGTCGCCCTGCACCGTGTATCCTTTCTTTATGCTTATGAACGTGATTTCTCTTTCACCTTCCTTGCCTTTTGTGAGGTTTATCTTTATGAAGTTATTCGATCCTTCCCTTACTATCTTTTCGGAGGGTTCTTCAACATCCTTAAATTCCATACCATAATGATGATATCTTTATTTAAATTCTTTTCGCGCTTGCTTAAGCATTTGTATAACTAACTTCAAAAATTGATAGTACACTCTAAAGAAGGTAATCCTTTTTAAATTTTACTGCCAAAACTGATTTCACTCGAAGTTTTATCTATTGGTATAAGAACACAACTCTCCTCATCTGTAATTATTTTATAGACTAAACAAAAATTTATCAAATTGAAAGTTTAGCATACGCTTCCAAACGGTCCATAATTTATACCGCAAGGATTCGATGGTGTACCTGAGATAGTTGTAACGACTTGATTGTTGGATGTGGAGATGACTGAGACTGTGTTACTATTCCAATTAGCAACATACACATACTGACCGTTGGGGGTTACTGCGACACCATTAGGATTAGAACCGACGGAGATATACTTAATTACCTGATTATTAGCAATAGAAATTACTGCTACAGAATTATTATTGCAAGTAACATATACATACTTACCATCGGGACTAATAGCAATAGATATAGGAGAATGAAGAAGACTTATATTTTTAACTACCTGATTAGTTGATGTGGAAATCACCGCTACATGAGTGGATCCATATCCAGCAGCAGCATATGCGTATCTGCCATCAGGAGTCAATGCAATCCCACTAGTCCCATTACCTAAATATATTTTTGCACCAAAAGACAGATTTCCAGGATAAAATACAGTGGCATTTGGCCCTCCTTGCTCTGCAACGTAAACAGGTGCATTCTCCGATATGAAGTCCACATCTAAATTATAGTTCTGAGATAGAGTAGGGCCACTAGCATAAACAGGATAGTAAGTAACTCCATTTACTGTAACAGGATAGATCTGCCAAGCTGAATTAGGCAGTGATATGAAGGTCATCGACGAAGATGAGGTAGTCTGGTTTATTCCACTGTAGACCACTGTCCAGGGAACATTTCCTGGAAGATTATAGGCTGTGAAGGTATTCATTGGAGGGGTTGTTGATGTTCCTCTTGCTG
>JAGDXU010000004.1 GCA_023269965.1 Candidatus Parvarchaeota archaeon
GACTCGCGGCCTTTTCCTTACCAAGGAAACGCTCTACCACTGAGCCACCGAGGCAAAACAAAAAAGATTAAGCTTTTAAACTTAAAAAGGCTTTCACTTTATCTGAAGGTAGGTGAATAATTAGTATTCTAGTTGGGTAGCATGGACATAAACCTGTTCAATCCGGTATTTGAAGGTCTAGGTGTTTCCCTGCTGATATCTTATCTGCTTGGGATAGTGCATGGGATAACGCCTGATGAGCACACTTGGCCGATAACTTTCTCTTATGCTATTGGAAGCTACAGCGCAACGAAAGGTGCCGAAAGAGGGGCCATATTCTCATTGGGTTTCACGATCCAAAGGGCGCTGATGTCTGAGGTGATATTTCTATTGATAATGTTTGGATTTCCACAGATAAAATATGTGTTTTCATCGGCCACATTCTTCGGTGCGGTTTACATTCTAGTTGGCTTTGTCATGTTCATTGCTGGTAACTATGTTGTGACCGGGAGATACTGGCCACATCTGAAGATAGATGACCTGATAAACCGGGCATTTGTACCAAAAAGAGAGCGACATAAGGACATAGATTTCTACAGCAGGGATGTTTCAAGCAAGATGGCGTTCGTACACGGACTAATCGCTGGGTTCGGATTCGGTGCTTTTGCGATGATAATATACTTCATCTTCGTCCCTGCCATGCCAAACGCCTATGTGGCTTTCCTGCCTGGATTGCTGTTTGGGCTGGGGACAATGACTATGCAGTTCATATTCGGCGCTGTTTTCGGTACATGGATAACAAAGGTGAAGAAGATAACGACAGATGGCTTACAGTTCCTAGCGAGGTATATGTCTTCCCATGTGCTTATCTATGGTGGCTTAACCTTCCTAATAGCAGGGGTGCTAGTGATAATATTCCCGCAGATCAACAATTTTGCAGTCTTAACGCCACTGGAGGTGCACAACCTCCACAACTTAGGGATAGGATTCTTCATCGTTATATTTGTAGTAGTGGTGATAGGGGCAATCTCCTACGAGAGGGGAATAAAGATGGTATTCAACAACAAAAAATTTAAAGTCACTTAGATGAGTGCTCTATTATAAATGATTCCAGCTTTTTTTCTTTAGCTAGGCGGGTTATAAAGCCAGCTACCTTGTTTGCGACTACCTTGCTCTCTGGGATAATGTCCTTAATCATTTCCTTGTTAGTTTCAAAGTTATCAGTGAAGATGAACTTTCTCAACTTAAGTATTTCTAATGTGTACTGTCTAACAGTCTTGCCTCTTATCCTTCCCATATCTTTCAATAGATGACTAAATTATATCCTCTTCAGAAACAATCACAAAGTCGCTGACTGAGATGACTGAATTGTATGGAATCTCATAGTTGCCAGATTCATCCTTCTCAAGCTGAAAAGACGAAGCGTAGCTTGTAGGGGACTTTAAAGTTAGATAGACTAACTCTCCTGTCCTAATCTCGTATATCAGATCAGCTACCACTCCCAATTTCTTCCCGCTCTTACCGACAACTGGCTTGCCAACTATGGCTCTAGCATCAATCCTCTCATTCTTTCCTTCTACACTCTTAGTTTCCATGGCATTTAAATAGAATTTTTTATATTTAACCCTTTCTAAAGTGTATATTTGGGGTATAACTAGGTCAACAAGCCTTTATTCTATGGCTAGAACGAAGCGAGCAAAAGAAATGGATAGAATAGATACGCTCTTAGTGGGGATTATTAACTTCCAGGGCGGTTATGCTCTGGGAAAGACTTTATACTTTGGGAGCGTTTCGTTTAAATGAATGTGGATTTATTTCTCCCATATTCTCACACCCATTTGTCTATAGAACGAAGGCATTTTTCGTATTATTACTATTCAATGAAAACAATTACTGTATAGATACTTTTTCGCTTCAAACTTTCCTGATTATTTTTAGGACAAATGTTAATTCTGCGATTCAGTTCGTGGCTTTTCCTTCTTATGATTTTTCAATCTCAGTTAAAACGCTGAGCTTTTCGCTTAAAATTTTTAAGTTTATAAATCTAATTAGACTAATTAGAAAATGGAAAACCTACCCAATTTGGAAGACTGTGACTACTTCAAAAAATCGACCGTCAACTATGACGGAAAGGAAAGCAGGGTGCTGATATATAAGCTAAAAACCTCCAGGGATTACACTTTCAGATTCTTATGCCCAAAGTGCGGCTTCGAAAACAAGTTTGATTCTGACCTGTCAACGGTAAAGAAAAAAGAGAGTGGAAAAAACAAGGAGTACATATCCGTGAAGTGCAAAAAATGCGGCACGGAGTACTTTATTGAGAAGTTTAAGGTAGCCGTTAGAGGTTTAAAGAAAGTATGAGTGCCCTCTTGGATACAACAATCAAACTAGTGAAAGATTTCGAGCTTGAAAATTTAAACAAAGAAGGGCAGAATTTCTTAATTGATGAGAAGCTTCTAGATAAGGAGATAGAATCAGCCAACCTTAACAAAAATGATATTGTCCTCGACATCGGCGCAGGATTCGGATATATAACCGAAAGATTGGCTAGGATATGCAACGTGATAGCTATAGAGAAGGATTTTAGGTTATACTCTTATCTTGTTAGTACATTTGAGCTGAATAAGAGGGTAACACTTATAAATCATGACGTAACGGATATGATCCTCCCAAACTTCACCAAGATTGTATCAAATCCCCCTTACGATATAGTGGACAGGATTCTCCTTAAGATATCAAGATATGATTTCTCTACCGGCGTTATGATACTGCCAAATACGCTCGCTGAAAGCTTGACAGAAGGAAAACAAGAGACGGTCCTGTCTTTCTCATTGAAGCAGTTCATGGACTTCAAGGAGATATGCACAGTAAGCCGGGATAAGTTTTATCCTCAGCCGAGGGTAACAAGCAAGATGGTCTTTATTGAAAGGAAAAAAATAGATATCATACAGAAAGTCCTTGAAAGATCTGAGTCTCTGGTTAAAAATGCAATACTAGAAGCTGACAGGGATATGAATTCAAAGACAAAAAGAAACAGCAAGGACTATCTCCTGGAGAGGATAAACAGTATAGAAGATATTTCAAAGAAGACAATTAAGCAGCTGAATTTAAAGGAGCTAAACACGCTCGTTGAATTTCTAAGAGAGAATTACTGAGCCTTCTGCTTTACAGCCTCGTTTATATCTATGCTAACCGCTCTGCTTATGCCTGAATCGTCCATATATACGCCATATGCCTTGTCTACATTCAAGATAGTTGTATCATTGTGCGAGATTATTATGAACTGGGCGCCCTCAGAGAAATTCTTCAGCAAAGACGAAAACTTAGAGGCGTTAACTGAATCTAAAGCTGCGTCAACTTCATCCAAAACATAGAACTGGGAGCCTGTTAATTTTGACATAGCCAGAAGAAGACATATTGCAACGATCGACTGCTCCCCCCCACTGAGCCCCACTACCGAATGCACTCTTTTGTTTGGGAGGTCGACTCTTATCTCTAGGCCGGTTCCGAATACATCTTCCTGATTCTCAGGGATTAAGCTCGCATGGCCCCCCGTAACAAAGTTAAATGTTTTGTCGAAGATATCGTTAAGAGAAGAGAGCGTGTCCATAAGCGCCTGCAGCTTCTTTTGATCAATGTCTCTTATCACGTCCAGAAGCTTCTGTTTCTCTCCATTCAGAACATCCAATTGAGCTTTATTTTCATTGAATTTTGCCAATGCCTCATCAAATTTAGAAACCGCTAACTCATTTATCGGCCCGAAATTGTCTACCTTTTTAGTTATGCTATTCAGCCTACTCTGTATATTCTGCAGGTCATCTTTCTCATCTAAAACTATCCCATTGAGGTCATAGCCTTTCATCTCCTCTTCAAGTGTCTCCAATTTTGCGTTTATGGCTGCTTTCTTTAGGTTCAGTTCATTTAGCTGGTTTACAAACTTCTGATTATCATGCGTAAGGCCTTCAACCTGCCTGTCTAGCTTGGTAAGGTCCGCCATCAGCTCCTCTCTTCTTTTCCTAAGATCCACCAAAGTCTTTGACTTTGATTCAACTTCAGCTTTTGATTTCTCAAGCTCTTTCTCTATACTACCAAGTCTATTTTTCAACTGTGATATCTCAGATTCAAATTTCAACTTTTCTTTGGATAGATCTTGGAGCCTCTTTCCAGTGTTGTTTAACTCAAACTTCAGGCTGTTCTCTATCTTATTTGAAGAGCTTGCCAGCCTGATCTCTAACTCTCTTATCTCTTTGTCCAGTATTTCTATCTCAGCCTTATAGTTTTTCTGGTCTCCTGTCGGCGCTTCAATCATTCTAAGTGATTCTATGAGCTTCGCCCTGCTTCCCTCCAACTCCGATATTTTCTTGCTTATGTCTTCCTCGGACCCGGACAAAGTTTTAGCACTTGATTGCGCTTCATTAAGTTCCTTTTCGACTTCCTTCAGCTTCTGCTCCGAGTAATTTATCCTTGAAAGGAGAAAATTCAGCTCTCCTTCCTTCCTTGCAAGCTTCTCCGAAAGCTCATTCTTATCTAGATTCTGCTGCTCCAGCTCCTTTGTCAATTCTGATACTGACCTATTCAATGCCAGGATATCTGACCTATTCGAGGAGCCGCCGGATATCACACCATTCTTCTCAAATACAGTGCCATCCAAAGTCACCATCCTGTACTTGCCTATCATTTTCTTTGCATTTTGGAACGAATCAAACAAAACTGTGTCAGAGAGTGCGAATTTGACCGCTCCTTCGAATTTCGGATCATACTCCACCAGATTTATCAGATAATCTATGACTCCAGTTTCTGATGGATGGCTGCTAACTGGGAAATATAGGATCTTGTTCAATGGTATGAATGAAAAAGAACCGAGCCTGTTGCTCTTAAGCACCTCTATAGCCTTAGAAGCCGTGTCCTCTGTGTCTACAACTATGAAATCAGCTCTCCTGCCTATTGCATTAAATATAGCTTCGGAATGTGCCGGGTCCTTGACCCTGAACAACTGCGAAAGTGTGCCGTAAACCCCAGGGATTGAAGCGCTCAGCTTACTGGAGACCTCAACTGCTCTGCTGTACTCAAACATGGCCGATCTCTTTGATATCAAGCTCTGCTCTATGCTCTTTATAGACCTCTCACGCTGAGAAAGCTCAGACCTGAGTTTTTCCACCTCTGATTTAAGCTCTGAAAACTTTATCGTAGAGGAGTTCTTCTCGGCAGACAGACTTGCCTTCAATTCATTAAGGGACGCTATCTTCTCCTGCTTTTCAAGAAGTTTTGGATAATTTGATAAAGCTAACTTATAATCATAGAGCTCTTTGTTTATCCTCCCAAGTTCCTTCTCCATGTCTTCTATCTTTGTATGATAATTCTCTGCCTTTGAGGCTGCCTTGTAAAGTTCGTCCCTCTTCTCCTGCAGCGACCTCAATGTTTTTGTGTCTCGGTCTATCATGCTGTTCTCAGCTTCTATCTGCTTTTCTATCTCTTCCCGAGACGACTCAAGGTTCTTAATTGTGCTTATTATCTGATTCAATTGCTCTGAATCTGTACTACTTAGAATCCTTAACCTACCGACCTCGCTTTCTAAAGACCTGTAATTTTCCTCGGCCTCCGAGATCTCCTTCTCCCCTTCTTCCCCTGCCTTTACATTTATCTCTTCTATCTCTTTGTTTATCTCGCTTTTCTTCTTTGCTATCTCCTCTATCTCTTTTTCAAGCCCCCCGGATTTGCCTTTGATCGCATCATATTCCTCCTGTAATGTCGCCAAATCTTTGTCTATGCTCTGCTTCCTAAGCAGCAAAGACTTCACTTTCAATATCCTCTGCTGCTCTTTGAGCCCCTTGAACTCATCGGCTCTTTTCTTCTCTTCATTCAACTGATCCATGAACTTCTGTCTTTCTTTCTGCATCATCTCTATCTTTGATATGTTTTCATCAACCTTTTTCAGCTCATCTATGCTTTTCTCCTTCTTCTCCTCGAAAACGCTTATCCCTGAAAGACTTTTTATTATCTCCAATTTCTCCTCAGGAGGCAGAGAGGTTATCTCCAATATTTCTCCCTGCGGGACTATATTAAAGTTATTTTTATCAAGCTTCACTTCTGCCAAGAGGTTCAATATCTCTTCTCTTGTAGATGCCTTTCCATTTACTCTGAATGCACTCTTCCCGCTCTTGTCGACTTTCCTCATCAAAGCGACTTCCTTTTCCTCAGTGCTCTTGAAGCTGCCATCTGAATTATCCAAAGTCAACTTAACATAGGCTGTCTCTGCTGGCTTTTGTTTCTTTCCTCCGTTGAAAACAAGGTCTGACAGCATCTCGCTTCTCATCTCCTTCTTAGATGATTCGCCTAAAACAAACATTATCGCGTCTATTATGTTGCTCTTGCCAGAACCGTTCGCTCCCACTATTGCGTTTATCGACTTAGAGAAAGTGAACTTATTTGAGCCATAGAAAGACTTGAAGTTGTTCAGCTCTATCTCCTTTATGTAGGTCATTTTTTCTCCTTATTTGATATCAAATTATAAATATACAATTCACGATTATCTTATTAAGCTTTTTATTGTTATTTATTCGTATTAATACCCCATAACTCATTGATCCAGTATATTTACTGCAATGCTGTGGAGCCTTTTAATGGCACCTTCCTTTGTCTTAAAATCATTATGGGATGCTTCGATTAAACTTTCCATCGTTTGTATCGTTTCATCATATTCATCCAGGTTTATTCTGTAAGGGGTTCCGTCTTTACCGCCATGGGCATACGAAAACTTAACTGGGTCCTCCCAACTCGATTCTTCTCCATATACCAGCTCTGACAATAGGGCCAAGGCCCTTATAGTTTTAGGGCCCACACCTCTGAGTAAGACCAAATCTTCATAGCTGCTCACATCCACAGCGCTAAGCAGTGACAATTCCTTTACGGTCTTTTCAGATATATCTGAAGGGCTGATGATATGGTGGTACGGCATCTTAAGCGTCTTTACTTTCTCGATCGCATATTTTATCTCTCCTTCACTGCTTATCAATTGCAAAGAAGCATCCCTCGCGCCGACACTTTTCAAAGAGGTCATATCCAAGACCTCTTTCTCCTCACTTCCATCGATATTCCTATTTGGATTTAGGGTTATATCCTTTGTATCATATATCCAATGATATCGCCTAGCCAATCTGTCTCTCTCATTCATGCCTTGCTGAACCACAGCCCATTTAGCGTCCTTTGTTATGAACATAGAATGATGGTAAAGTGTGTATCCATCCTGGACAAGTGCATTATCTGTCTTAGCAACTAGTCTGCTTATTTTCTTAAGATTTTCTGTCTCTTCAACACTAAAATGCCATTCAGAGCCGAACCTATCTATCTCTGTTGGAGTGGAAAGTGATGTCTTTCCTTTGCCGCCGCAAACCTTTATATCGTAATCCTGCGTGTTTATTGATTCTTTCAGAACAGCTGTTAGGACCGTCGATAAGCCGCTGCTGTGCCAATCATAGCCCAAAGCGCAACCAAGCGATTGAAACCAGAATGGATTGGAGACTCTTTTTAGTAGCCATTCACTGCCATACTCGCTAAGGGCGATTTTTACTATAGAGTTTGACAGTAAAACCATCCTGTCAAACAGCCACTTCGGGGCGCTTCCATTATGGAGCGGCAGATAAGAAAAGCCCGTTCGCATATTGTAATTATGACTACCTGAAGTTTAAGCTTTTCTATAAAGGCAAATGATTGATGCTTATAGACTATTCACTTGGAGTGAGCCTCAACGAGGTTCTTGAATTTATCGACTAAGTAATCGCCCCTGATGCTTACAACCACCTCTGAGCTTGGGTGCACGTCCTTGTCGTTCTGTGTGAAAATGAAAACCGTCTTCCCATCAACGATTATGAACCTGCCTAGGTCTATGTTGAGCTTCGTGAACTTGCCTACTTTGTTGATCTCATGCTCCAGCTCTTCTTTAAGCTGCTCTATAGGCGCGTAGATCTTGACGCTTACACCCTTCGCCTTTGCCTCAGATAAAGCCCTATTTAAGGCCCTTATCTTCTGCTCCAATGATTTCTCGGTGCTGACTATGAGTACCTCATCCTTTGCATTCCTTATCTCGTTCTTTATCCTCATGAAAGCAGATGGCAGGCCCTGGTAGGCTGAGGCCACCTCACCCTCTTTTACAAAGGTCACACCTTTCTCATAAAGCTTCTGCAAGTCCTTTAGAACTTCACTGTCCTTCAGCTTCTCTATCTTCTCTATCTGGCTTTTGTAGTTCTCCTCAGCTTTTTCTTTTATGTTTGCAAGCAATTCAGATGGAGGTATAGCTTTATAGGTTATAGGTTTGCCCAGTTCCCTGACAACGAAACCTGCATTTTCCAAAGAAACAAGTATATCATAGGACCTCGATTTAGGTATGTTCGCCAGATCGCTAAGCTTGCCATTCGTCGACCTACCTTGCGAAAGCAGTGCAAGCCATATCTTGGCCTCGTACATGTTCAGTCCGAACATCCTTCTGACTTTTCCTATGTAATCTTCGCTGAATGACAATGGCATATAACCTCCTACTACTAAAAAGTTATCAAACAAAATAAAACATTCCTCAATATATAAAGTTTTACTACTTGGCTATTCGAATAGTTGGGAGGCAAGTTTATCGTGTGGCTTCTGGTTTTAACAGAGAGGGTATACGCTCCAACATCAGAATTTAGGGTCGATCCTCCTTCTGCAGTGATCTTAGAGCTCCATGCATGGCAGCAGGCTTCCTGCTGGGTAAAGCCTTTATCATACACTTATCTGTCGGTGGATTATTTAGATATACATTCGAGAAGGGAGAACTTTTATTAACCCCTAAATATAGAGAAGATTATGAGTTTAATGAGGAAAATATTCGGAATCAAGGAACCTGATTTCAATATACTAGATGAAGAGGACAAAAAGGAGCTCAGATATGGAATCATTACATACTCAAGGCTATTCAAAGGCGGGAAGATCTATACCAACGCATATTGGGACTTCTTTGCGCCACTGCCAAGCTTATACCCTTCCCCTAGGGTGCTGATGATAGGCTTGGGAGGGGGAACGATACTCTTCCAATTCAAAAGGCTATACGGGAATAAAGTTTCACTTTCGGCTGTCGAGATAGACCAGAGAGTAGCCGAACTATACAGAAAATTTATGGCTGACAGCGAGATAGACGCTGAAATCATAATAGCTGATGGAGCAAAATACTTGGAGACACATAGGGGATATGATATAATAATCCTTGATGCGTATATAGCTGATTATATACCAAAGCCTTTTCTTACCGACAAATTCGTGGAAAACGCTTATGCCGCACTAAATAAAGAAGGTGTGCTGGCGATAAACTATGCAATGAGCATAAAGGACATGCTTTACTTCAACAGCTATATGGGGAAATTGGAGAAGAGATTCAACGTCTACAGAGTATCCAGCAGCATCCTATCCGGAAACACCATAATTGTATGCTCTAAAGGGATCAAAAAAGCAGAGATGATTGACAGGATAAAAAGAAATTTCGACATGAAGTTTGGGGGTGAACATGTGCTCAGGGCCTATGAGAACATGTATTAGCGGATCACACATCAACTACGACCATGGCCCTGTAGGCTCCCTCTCTTCCTTCTACTTTGAGCCTGTGCATTGAGATACCTTTTACATCTACTACCGTATCGTGCAGCTTTGGATCAATCTTGGACCCTTTACACACGCATCTGAGCATGTAACCTTTGTCTCCATCTCTGCTGATACGCACTTTAAACTCACTGAAAACCATCCTCTCGATATCTTTCAAGGTGATAACCTCATGAAGAAACAACAGCAGAAGTTGGTCTATATCACCAGCCTTCACGGTGATTTTCTTAACTTTATCCGCACTCACCTTGTCTAATCTGTTTATCATCACGTTCTCCAAAGCATAAGCGCAGTTTTCAAACAAGCTATCTAGGCTTTCTCCCCTCCCCTCAAAAGCCACGTCCGCGCTGGTTATATTGTCCAAAAACTTATAGCCTTTTCCTCTCTTTGCCATTTTAATCATCCCTTTATCACACCGAGCGGGAGGAACTTAGCTACTTTCTTTGATATCCCTGCCTTGTCAACGCTGTCCACAACCTCATTTACATCTTTGTATGCTCCTCCCGCCTCCTCTGCTAGCCCAGACAGGGAATCTGTGTCCACATATATGCCACTTTTTATCATCTCATCCTTTAGCTTCTTTCCGTCATACTTCTCCTTCGCTTTGTGCCTGCTCATCATCCTTCCTGCCCCATGAACAGTTGAGCAAAACGTCTGCCTTGAGTTCTCTGATCCTACTAGAAGGTAACTTGCTGTCTGCATGCTCCCGCCTATGAGGACAGGCGAGCCTTCTTTCCTGTATAAAGCTGGAATTTCTTTTCTGCCAGGGTAGTAACTCGCGGTAGCGCCCTTCCTGTGGACCAGGAGCTCCAGATCCTCGCCGTCTACTTCATGCCTCTCCAAGGTGGCTCTGTTGTGTGCTACATCATAAACTATATCAATGCCTAAGGAGTCCGAGTCTGACTTGAAAATCTTGGAGAATACCTCCCTTACCCTTTGAAGAATGATTTGCTTATTTGCAAAGCTTATGTTTACGCCGCAGCCCATCGCCTTGTAGTAGTCTTGCCCGTCATTCGACAGAAATGGAACAGCAGCCAGCTCCCTATCCGGGACTTCTATCCCGTACTTAGATTTCATGATTTTCGCAAATGAGTTCATATAATCTGAAGCTATTTGATGCCCGGCCCCTCTAGAACCAGTGTGAACTAAGATTAAGATCTGGTCATCAAACAGGTCCCACTCCTTTGCTAACTCCTCATCAAAAATGTTAGTTGAAATCAGGTGCTCGATCTCAAGGTAGTGATTGCCAGACCCCAGCGTCCCTATCTGGTTCAACCCTCTCTTAATCACAGCCTTAGACAATTTGCCGCTGTCTGCCCAGCCTGCATTTCCATTTAATTCTATCCTCTCCAGGTCTTTCTTCTTCCCAAACCCATGCTCGACAGCCCATCTTGCCCCGCCATCTGCCAGCTCTTTGAAATCTGATTCTTTCAGCTTCACCTTGCTCTCTGACCCTACACCAGAAGGCACCGCCTTAAAAAGCTCTTCGACTACCGTCTTAAGCTTTGATTTAACGTCTTTCAATGTAAGGTTAGTCCTTATGAGCCTGACTGAGCAGTTTATGTCAAAACCTATCATCCCGGGTGAGATAACCCCTCCATTGTTTACATCGAAAGCTGCAACTGTGCCGATCGGAGCACCATAACCAGAATGTGCATCCGGCATAAGGATAACCTCTTTCTCTATGCCCGGCAAGGAAGCAACATTAGCAGCCTGTTCGTATACCTGAGGATCTAGATTCTTTATTATGTTCTCTGTTCCAAATAAACGAATTGGAACCTTCATACCTTCCTTGAAGGTCTTGTCTACCGTCCACTCCAAATCCCCGACTCTTCTCACTTCCATGAATAGTAATATTAACATCGCAACGGATATAATAGTTATTTTGACAAAGTGAGCGAGTAAACCCGCTACTCAAATAGGGGGTGAAAGCGAAACCAAAAATATAGCAGATACCGCGAGCCTTAAATTTTGAGAGATGGTATAAATTGAATATGGAAGACATAAGTGTGCATTACAATGAGATAGCTTTGAAAGGCAGAAATAGGAGAGAGTTTGAGAAACTACTTGACAAAGAGATATACCGGTTATTCCATAAAAGAGCTGAGAGGCTACAGGGAAGACTGCTCTTAAGGGGCGTAGACGAGAAAGAAGTAAACGGACTTGCCATGCTGCCAGGGGTTGCATGGTTTGGGAAGACTAGAATAATCGATAGAGACCTTGAAAAGCTCAAAAAAATGATAAAGGATCTATATGCCGAATATGGGCCCATGAGAATAGATGTGAGGAGGATAGACAAAACTTATGATAAAACTTCACTTGAAGTTAGAAATTACCTGATAAAAGAAGTAGGAGGGGATGAGAATGGACAAAAAGCCAGAGTAGAAATATTCAAGGACAGTTTCGTAATCAACTACGACATCAGTAGGGGCTTAGGTGGGTTGCCTATAGATCCAAAGAACAAAGTGTTATCTCTATTTTCAGGGGGAATCGATTCATCAGTAGTCCCATTTGAACTTATGAAGAGAGGGATGTCCGTCGACTTGCTGCATGTACATGCCTTTAACGATCCTGACTTGGCGCTGAACTCGAAGATCAGAGGAATATTAGAAAAGATAGGTAAAATAAACGACTTTCGGCTATATCTTGTGCCTTTTTATGTTTTCTCAATCAAAGCTTCAGCTGCCCCTCCAAGGTACGAATTGGTCCTGTTCAAGAGGTTTCTCTTGAAGCTCGCTGAGAGGCTTTCAAAGGAGAGGGGATACAAGGCAATCGCAACCGGTGATTCGCTCTCCCAAGTGGCGTCTCAAACACTCAACAACCTAAGCGCGGAAAGTGCGGGAATAGATGCCCTCATCCTAAGGCCGTTCACTACTTTAAACAAAGAAGACATAATCAAACTAGCCGAGAAGTATGGGACATATGACCTATCGATACAACCGTACAAGGACTGCTGTTCCATAGTATCAAAGCACCCATCAACTAACGCGAGAGCGGAAATGATAGACAGATTATCCAAAGAGATAGATTTAGATGGGATCGTCGATGAAAGTATAAAGCTGCTGAAAGTCATGGAGTTTCCGCTTAGCTAGTTGGTTTTCTCCTAAAGCTATCATATATGTAAAGCTGCGCATACCCGGCGAACTCACCAAAGTATTCCCTCATCTTCTCGTTTATTTTCTTGTAAGATTTCAGACCTCCTATTATGTTAGAGTACTTCTCCTTCAGGGCCCGCTCTATCCAAACATCTATCGGGAAGTATGAAAGCTTATGCAGGCCATACAGCATCACACAGTCCAAAACCTTTGGTCCTATACCGTGAATCGAAAGAAGGTGTTTCACGATCTCCTCCTCCCCCATCTTGCTGTCCATGTTAGCCTCACTAAAATGTTTAGCTGCGGCAAGCACGAACTTTGACCTGAACCCCAGCTTAGCTTCAGACAATAAACCCGGCCTATTGGATATGTCCTTTGGACCGGGAAAGGTGTACATCTCCTTGCCGTGGACTTCTATTCTCTCTCCATAAATCCTGGACAAAGTCTGTATTCTCTTTTTTATGAGGTTTATATTCGACTGTATAGACAACACGAAACTTAAAGTTGAAGGCCAAATCCCATCTTCCACTACCCTTAAACCAGCAGACTTCTTTATCGCCTCTGATATAAAATCATCTTTGTCAATTTCATTGTTTATTCTCTCTATATCATCATTCAATCCCAACAATCTTCTTACTTCCTGCTCACTTGCCCCTTCTATTCCTAAAGTACTGCTATCCACCTGCGTTACGGCTATAGGATGACCCACCAGCCTTACCCACTTGTCATCTGACTTGAACCAGGAGAAAGTCTGACCGGCAGATAAGGTTTTGTCCAGGGAAAAATCTTTTATATTCATTCGCATTTAATAGGTAACAAACACATCGTTTAAATTTGTTGATTGACAACTTTTATTGATGCTGGGTTGGCTGAGTGGTTAAAGCGCCGGTCTTGAGAACCGGTTTCCGCAAGGATTCACAGGTTCGAATCCTGTACCCAGCGTTGATTTAAAGGAACTGAAAACAATTCTCTGTACCTTCACTGCTTCTTCTGTGATAGGAACTCTGTGTACCCGCACCTTCCGCATGTGAGCCTATCCTTGTGCTGAGCTAGAAA
Source organism: Candidatus Parvarchaeota archaeon (assembly GCA_023269965.1). GTDB lineage: Archaea > Nanobdellota > Nanobdellia > Parvarchaeales > Parvarchaeaceae > Acidifodinimicrobium. The sequence continues at coordinate 13,749 of JAGDXU010000004.1, forward strand.
AACCCCGTCACCGCACTTCGGACAGGTCTTCCTTAATCTGACTAACTTGTCGCCTTCTACTTTGTAAAGCTTGTACACCTTCTCACTCTCTCTATTTCTTTTCTTTTTCTTTGACATCTTCTATCAACCCGTTTTTCTTCAATACATATCTCGGCAGCACCGCTCTTGCAGTCTTTTCATTTGAATAGATCTGCGCAGTACCATTCATCCTCCTTTGACCGAAGACGTTCTTCAATGTGTTCACAACAAGAAAAGCGTCCTGGTACCTGCCGGAAAGCTCCTTTTTAACATCCAACAGCTTCACTTTCTCTCCCTTCTCAAAATCAACATAGAAATTTACGGTCTTCCTGTCGAAGAATTCATTAATTGACTCACCTAAAATCTCCAATTTCATAATCACTCTACCAACAGTGCGTACTTACCGGGCTTCGTTATCTTAAGATCAACAGCTACCTTCGAATGCTCAGGATCTATCACCTCAATCATCCCCTTCCACTTCGTGGAAAGATCCTCGCTTCCGCAGACTTCGCATTTCTTCCCCTCAGTTACATGGCCACAGACTCTACACGCTCTCTCAACCATTGTTACTCTTCCCCTTTGTAGACTTTGCTACCTTCTTCAGTCCCTTCTTCTTATCGACTTTGCCAAGTCCAGGTGCCCTCATGGTGAGCCCTATCTTCATCTGCCCCTTAGTAGTTACAGCTATTATGCTAGCTATAACTGTATCACCTATCTTTATGGATTCCTTGGTCTTTCTGCCCACCAAAGCATTCTTGCTGAAATCAACGTAATCATCCATAGTCTGCGATATAAATGCAAGGCCGTCGATTGGCCCAACGCTGACTGTTGCGCCTATCTCGCTTATGTTTACAACCTGCCCTTTTACAGTTTCGTGTAAATTCGGCGTATAGCCAAGTACCCTGAATGTAGTTGGATAATATACAGATGGGTCCTCCGGGATTATCACGCCCTCATCTATTGAGTCTATGCCTACAAGGCCGAGCAACAATGATTTCCCTTCTATTATCTTACCAATGAAATCTTCGTGTATCTTAAGCCTTATGGCGTCTTCCATGGGCTGGTCCTCCGACCTAGGCGGAACTCTTATCTTAGATTTCAATGTCAAAATCTCATACATAGCCTGTCTCCAACTTAATTTAATGTTTTTGTATGCTTTTATATATATTTATAGATTTCCTAGAATTGGCATGAGAAAAATCAGCGAGCTTCGGCTGGCTTTAGTGGGCTGCGGAGCGCTTGGATCCGCAGTTTTACAACTTATTGGAAGACTCGGATTTGGTGAGATCCATATAATCGACGGGGATATAGTTACAGAATCCAACTTAAGGACACAGGTGCTATTCGAAATAGGCGACACCAAAATTATAAACTATAAGGCCGACTTAGCAAAAAACAAACTAGAGGATATAAACAGCGAGACTAGATTCCAAAGCTCTCCGTTTTACTTGACTGAGAAAAACGCAGAAGAGACGCTAAAAGGCAGCGACATCGTCATAGACACCACAGACAACACAAAGACGAGACTCACTGTGAACAAGGTATGTGTCCTTAAAGGCATCCCGCTGCTCGAGATCATGGCTAAGAAAAAAGAAGCGATGGTTCACATGGTAAGCGGGGAGAATGCATGCTTCAACTGCCTCTACTCCGCATCAAAGATGATCGACAATGAATGCGCAAGCATAGATCCCAGCCTGCCGCCAATATCGGCTGGTGTTGCCTTGAACATGCTTCTCTCATTTTTAAACGAAGAGATTGCCCCAAAAACAGTATTGATATCAGCAGACGGCTTCAATGTGTCAAGATTAAAGATAAAAAGACTTGAAACGTGCGATGTGTGCTCCAAAAGAAGAGACATCAAAGTAAAGGAAAATGGGTTCATACAGGTATGTGGGGGAGGGATAAAATTTTCATTCTCTAGAAGGGTGATGCTACACGATGTCTATTCCAAGCTTGTGGAGTACGGGGAACTTGAAGGGGACAACAATTACATAATATTGAGAAATCCGGGGAGAAGTGTCCTAATATCCGACTATGGAGACCTTCTCTTCACTGGGTATGAATTAGAAGAAGCAAAAAAATTCATAGAGTCGATCAAACCTATCATCCTAGCGTCTCAGCCTTCTCCTTGATCTGTAGATGAAGACCAGACCAAACACTACCAACAGCACGGAGACAACTATCAGAGCCACCATCTCAGATATCATATAACCAGTTATAGTCTTTGAGATGATTATACTGCTTGAAGAAGAAAAGTACAGGAAATTATAAAGGACAAGAAGGGTGAGAAAGAGGAACAGAAGGCCCAATACTAATGCCACAATGGAGATTATGTACTCACTTCTATACAGATTTCGCATCCTATTTGCTTTCATTAAATCTGTTTGTACTTGTATCCATAAATGCTTTTCTACCGCTTGTCCCTCTTCTTTTGATACTCCTACGGATTAATCTCTGGGAGCGACAAGAAATTAGCATGAAGCACATAAGCGAACCATCTGCGGAAGTGTTTAAATATAAGCAGTTAGAATTAATATTATGATAGGCGAAATTTTATTCGCTGTTAACAATACAACGAAGGCAGTTAGTGCGCCAATAACTACTACTTCAATACTGTATGGTAGTATAGAGTCCTTTGTTTTTCCATTCCTTCTAGTCTTTGCAATAGTTTACGGTGTCCTTGAAAGAAGCGAGATATTCAAGGGGAAGAGGGATATAAACTCGATAATAGCCCTTGTGCTTGCCATAATATTCGCCACAACTAACTACACACTGAAGTTAACCTACATCATTTTGCCGATAGTAGGCGTGCTCGCGGTTGTAATATTCATGATAATAATGCTCTTTTCAATGGCTTCAGTAGGCTTCGGAGGGGGCAATGGGTTGAAACTTGGAAGCAAATCCAAGGCGCTGATAGGCGTGCTGTCCCTGATAATCGGCATAGTCCTTTTGATTTGGATTCTAAGCCCCTCGAATTTGACGATCAACAACTTGTCAAATTATCTGCCGTACCTTGTCATACTTGTGGTCTTTGGAGCCATAATATACTTCATTTCAAGGTAAAGAAAAATTGACTTATCTCTTAAGTTAAAAATCTAAATTAAAAAGGTTTAAATATCGCTAAATTCATATAGTTGGTATGGTAGTCGACGCAGGCTCATTGTATACGACATTGAACAATTCCTTGCAGCTAATTACCCCTCCAAATGTCAATAATCCTGTGGAGTTTTGGCTGGCGTTCCTTCTTCTTTTAGCGATAATAAACACTGCCTTAAAGCAGGTTCCGTTCTTTAGAGATGCGAACAAAAATGGAAGAGTGGCAGCTGGCCTGGTATCTCTTATAATATCTTATTTCGCTGTGACCGTAGCGTGGGTGAGTCCGACGATTATTTACTTTTCCTCGACACTTGGAATAACGGCACTTATAATGGTTGCATTGCTTGTAGTCGTGGCGCTAGTCGGAGTGGACACAAAGACAAGCTCTAAGGCTAAGACTGCTTTAATGTGGGGGTCATTACTCGTTGGGATGGTCATACTTGTCTTGGGCGGAGGTTTATTCTCATATATATTCACACCAGTAAGCACGAATCCAAACTTCACCTCAATAACCTCTAACATAAATTGGGGCGCGCTGCTGCCAATAATTCTGCTAATAATCATCATCGGTTCAGTGATTGCATTTGCTTTCAGCGGCGGTAGCTCAAGCAGCGGTGGAAAGAGTTAATAAAATAAAGATACAATCACGATCATGGTATCATTCGTAATGCCTGAATTGTCGTATGTTTTCGTGTTCCTATTAGTCTTCGCAGTGGTCTACGGAATACTATCTTATCTGGATATATTCAAGAGAAAAGACATAAATGCGATAATAGCGTTGAGCATAGGGCTGATCACGCTCCTTTCTAGCTTTTTCGTAGTGTTTGTATCAATATATATACCAATGGTAGTGGCCATTGCGCTTGGGATATTCCTTGTTATATTGCTTCTTGCGACGACGCTTACACCGACCAAGAGCGTGACAGCTTACCTAGGCAGAAGCCCATTAGTCGCAATTTTGATCATAACGATAATGCTGCTATTTGGCCTTGAAGCGTTCAGCACTACTTTACATGTTTTATCCCCGCCAAGCAACACAACGAATACAACACCCACTATAAACCCCAATGTCTCTCCGGTATTAAGTGGAGCGCTTAATGGCTCCTACATAATAAGCCTTCTGACCTCACCAAACACGCTCGCGCTGATTATTTCATTTATAGTCATGCTGTTTGGCGTCTATTTCATGACCAGAATCAAGGGCCAATAATTCTTTTATAGGACCTGAAATCGCTGTTGAAAAGGGCCAGCCCATCCGATACGAAAGACAACCTAAATTCTGAGTATCTTTCTTTTATGCTTTCCACATTATTTTCCCCTTTAAGCCTACAGATTGTGATATGAGGATGAAAGTCCCTGTCAGGTTCGATATTTAGCTGGCTGGATATGGCTGTGTTTATGTCATTTAAGTCAGTAGCCACCTTGAAAAAGAGTATCGAAGGCGACCCTCCACGGTAAAAGGCATCCAAGCCGCTTATGTCTATTTCCCGTTTAAAGCCCTTATTAATCGACTCTATCGCATTTATTATCCTGTCCTCACCTATGTCTGTATCGCCTAAAAACCGTATAGTTACATGCATTTTTTCTTTGTCAACAAAACTGCCATGCACAGACCTTGCTATCTCCTTAGAAACTCTGCCAAGCGTGTCTCGCTCCTTCTCCGGTATCTCTAAAGCTATGAATAATCTTTTCATCCTTATATCTGTCAGTACACAGACTCTACAACATCTATGCTGCCTTTACCGCTTATATCATAGCCACGTATCACGTTGTACCAGGTTTGCTCCCCCTGATAATTCTTGAATATTGACGGCGCGAACTTGGTCGCGGCTAGCACAGCAGCCAGGGTTCCCTTGTTCTTTATCCCGCTTATCAAGATTATTGCTTTGCTTTTGTCGTACGGGTTCCTTATCCTTTCGATTATTCCCTCATTCTCATTACCATATATATTGTCTCTATATTTCAGCATCCAGCCCTCTTCTTTAAAGAACTTGACCGGCAAAAAGTTATTTATGTCCCTGGTGACCAAATTCGTCACTGGGCCGCCTATTAATATCATGTCATTCTTGAAGAGGTTCTTTGATATCACATCTGTATCCAACACTATCGGGAAATCCTTAGGAAGCGAAACATATCTACCTAGGAACATGCCTAAATATATTGCATAGTTGGTGTCCTTCGCCACGGCTTTGTATTCTCCATGGGGATCCGCCGAGCCTACACATATCAGACCATTGAATGTACCGTTATCTAGGAATGGACTGTAGAAACGCTTGACATTGTTGTCCATATCTCCTATATTAAGCAAGCTGGTGTTCCTTAGGGTAGGATTCACATCAAATGTTATAGACCCCACAATCTTCTCATACAGGACCGTCTTAGAACCGCTTCTTATCTCGCGTAAAACTCCAGCCTCAAGCATCAAATTGATCAATGATTCCGCTTCTTTTTTGTTTATCTTCGCATGCCTCATTATATGCTGTAAGTCCAGTGGCTTTGCTGATAGCGCCTCAAGGATACTTAGGGCCTTCTTGTCTATCAAATGCTTGATATTAAGCGAGTTGTCTACCAACGCAGTGTCGTTGTACAATAGATTATCTCTGACCCGTCTAATGACCTCGCCTCTCATAACATGAATAATGATATTATCTAAATATTAAGCTTTAAATAGTTTCTCTATTCATCTATTCTCTTTATGTGCGGAATAATTGCCTACGCCGGAAAAGACAATGCGGTTCCTTATCTAGTCAACGGCATAAGAGACCTTGAGTACAGGGGATACGACAGCGCCGGCTGTGCACTTGATAACGGCGACCAGCTGGTAATAAGAAAAGACGTCGGAAGCGTAAACAGCGTGATAAGGAAGTATGGAGTAGAGCAGCTGAACGCAAAGAGGGGCGTATTTCATACCAGATGGGCAACACACGGCGGTATAAGCGTCCAAAATGCCCATCCGATATCAGACTGCTCAGGGGATATAGCAGTGGTCCACAACGGCATAATCGAGAACTACGATTCAATAAAGGAGTCGCTCAACACTCACAAATTTTCAACAGAGACCGACACCGAAGTTATACCACATATGGTGGAGGAGAAGATGCGGCTTGGAAAAAGCTTCAGGGAGGCGGTCAAGGAAACCGCGCTAAAGCTGGAAGGCGCATCTTCATTCGTTGTCCTTAATCGTAATGAAAAAGACATGATAGCAGTCAAGAAGGGTTCCCCGCTTGTCATCGGCCTCGGAGAAAATGGGACGTTCATCTCAAGCGACGTCCAGTCACTTCTAAGGTATACAAATAAGGTGGTTTACTTGCACGACAACGATTTGGTCACATTCAATGATGGAGGATACACAGTCGAAAACCTAGTAAACCCAAATCTAACGCACAAGGTAGATACTGTGGATTTGGACTACCACTCGGCGGAGAAAGGGAAATTTGAACACTATATGATAAAGGAGATCTACGAGCAGATAGACCTGGTCAACTCCTTTTTAGAGAGAGACAAGAAGGACATAGAATATGCTAGTTCGCTAATCAAAAAAGCAAACAGGGTTTACCTTGTGGGATCTGGGACCTCATACCACGCTTCATTATATGGCGCACAGCTTTTCAGGTCTCTGGGAATCGATGCACTCGCATTGCAAGGGCAAGAGTTGAAAAACTATGGGAGGATAATAAAAGACAATGATATATTCATAATAATCTCTCAAAGCGGGGAAACCTCGGATGTGATAGCTAATATAGACTATATGAAAGATCACAAAAAGATAGGTATAATCAATGTAGAGGGATCCTATCTGTCTAGGTCTGTAGATGCTTTGATTCCATTGAAGGCTGGAGTAGAGAAAGCCGTAGCTGCAACCAAAACATTCACCTCAACGCTTGTGCTTTTAAGGCTGCTAGCAGCTTACTTATCTGATGATGCAGAGCCCATCATTAACGACCTTAAGCTCCTAAAATTAAACATATATAACTTGACTGTCCCCTCTGTGCTTGAAGCGATAGAGAGAGTAAGCGACCGGCTTAAGGACGATAAAAGCATAATATACACCGGCACTGAAGACGGGTTTATTCTAAGTTTAGAGGGCGCATTAAAGATGAAGGAAGTCTCTTACATTCACGCAGAAGCTTTTGACTCTAGTTCGATAAAACACGGGCCGATTGCCCTGATAGAGAATGGGATAGACGTTATAGCTGTGACAACAAAAAATTCAAAGGAGTCCCTTGCTTATGGGCTTGAAGAGATGAAAGCTAGAGGCGCGCATATAATCGGAATAAGCGAAGAAAACAATCCAAAGTTATTTGATGAATTCATAAAGAGCGTGCCGGCCAAGTCTTTTGAGTTCTATCCGCTCTTAATGGTCCTTCAGATGCTGGCGTATAGAACAGCCGTGAAGCGTGGCATAAATCCGGACAAACCAAGAAACCTAGCTAAGTCCGTTACTGTAAAGTGAGCCGAGCCAGTGTGGATCATCGATCAAATCGACACATTTTTAGTTATCTGTAGAAGGCCGACCAAAAGCAATATTATACCTACTATGTCTACCAATGGGATTATCAATAAAATTGCACCGGTAGAAACCAATGAGTTTTTGTAACGTTTACCTACGCGGAATAGCCCGAGGATTACCCCTATTATAGCACCAAGAAACATCAGGATAAAAGATATAATAATAACAATAAAAATAATCCGAGCAGTAAACTCGCCGGTGAATAGGGCCATATTCGCCAAGGTAGGCACAGCACTAAAACCATGTGACAGTATAGAAAATCCTAATATTGACAACAGCGCGGCAAACAATAAAACGAATCCGATTATGTAAATCAAAGAGAAGGTGTATGGTGTCACAAACTGCTTATCTATCTTGGAAAACGATTTGAATGCGAGTATTAACATTATGAATGATACGATACCGACAAATGCAGCGGCTACTGAGATTATTGGTATAAAAGCCAGGATTACAGTGATTAAAAGCAGGATCGTGAACAGCTTTAGATTCTTCAAGGCATTCAATTCTCTGCTATCCATTGTAAAATTAAAACTTTAATAGTATATAAATATGCCGAAAGCAAAAGTTAAATCCTTTGAAATTCTTCTGTCTTTGGTGGCCGCGATAGTTTAGCCTGGTAGAACAAGAGGCTGTGGCCCTCTTGGCCTGGGTCCGAATCCCAGTCGCGGCCTATCTTTTTTGGTAATTAAAAGGCTGTCAGCTCTCTTACAATAATAATGCCAGGTGTCCTAAAAATTTAGGACAAAATGCTTATATATGATATGACTTCTTAAAAGTCTTATGAAAGCTGATAATATTGAAAATTCAAGCAGAGCTGCTTTGGCGCTCGGGGGTATGGTAGAAATACATAGAGCGATTCCAAAACAGCATTTACGGTATTGATAAGGTAAGCCTTCTAGATTCACTCATAAGATTCTCAAGCAAAACACTAAAGAAAAGTCAAAAAAACATCCTTTTAAGCTTAATCGACGGCAAAGGTTATTGCGTGACCAATTTTGTATCATTTATCTCTGAAAAGGAGGGGATATCAAAGACGTCTGTATGGCACACAATAAGGAAATTGAGCGCTTTAGGGTTAATCAACTGCGGCTCCTCGAAAAATAAAGGAGTACCATTGATACTGAGTGATACTGGTAGGATAATAGCATTTAGAATGCTTAGTGATATTGAAGAATCAATGCAAAACAATACCAGTGAAGATAAAGGAATACACAAGACAAAAAAGACCGGCCAGGAGGCTGTAAAGATATAAAAGGTTCAAAGGAGGAGGTATTTACATGGATAAGGATGAGAGGTTTAAGATCGTAAAAAGAGGGACAACGGAGATTGTTACAGACGAGGAGATGAAATCCCTCCTTGCTGAGAAAAGCAAACCCTCAGTGTATATAGGGAGAGCAACCACCGGCCCGCTTCATATAGGGCATCTCATATCCATAGGAAAACTGCTGGATTTTTCGCGGGCAGGCTTCGAAACCAAGATACTCCTGGCTGATATACACGCAGCCCTTGATGATTTGAAAGCAAAATGGGAAGACTTGGATAAGAGGGTTGAATACACAAAGACTTGCATAGAACTGTCATTTGATTGGAAAAACGGAAAGCCCAAGTTCTTCAGGGGCTCAGATTTTGAATTAAAGCACGATTACGTGCTGGATGTGCTAAAGATATCATCTATGTCAACTGTAGAGAGAGCAATGAGGGCTGCCTCGGAAGTGACTAGGATGAAAAACCCAAAGGTGAGCGAATTGATATACCCGATAATGCAGGCTATTGATGAGCAGTACCTTGACGTTGATGTGCAGTTAGGCGGTACAGATCAAAGGCATATTTTGATGTTTGCGAGGGAAACCCTCCCGTTGATCGGCTACAGAAAGAGGGTGGAGGTGATGATGCCGCTTGTCACATCATTGCTCGGGCCCGGAACAAAGATGAGTTCTTCCATACCTAATAGCCATATAAAAGTTTATGAATCCGAGGAATCGATAAAGAAGAAGATAAATGGAGCCTACTGCCCGGAGAAAGAGACAAAAGACAACTTCGTGCTTCAGATAGCGAACTACATAATATTCGCAGCTGAAGATAAATTTAAAATCGAGAGGGCCTCTAAATTTGGAGGGGATGTGGTCTATTCCAGTTACGATGAGTTAGAGAAAGACTTTGTAGATGGCTCACTGCACCCACTTGATCTCAAGAAAGCTGTCGGGGACTACCTGTCTGATAGACTGAAGAATGTGAGAAGCTACTTTGACAAGCACCGCGATGAACTAGAAGCGTTAGGACCAGAGTTTCTGCCGTAAACCAGAGAGGTAAACCATTCAGAGAACGTTGGTTATATAACACCGTTATATTTATATATAAGGACACAATAGTTTTCCTATGGCCGAAATATTCTGCAAGAAAACGCTCATGGAGATAATGCCCGCCACAAGGGCGGTGATAGCTGAGAAACTGCATAAGATGAATGCGAGCCAATCTTATATATCTAAGAAACTTGGGACGACGCAGCCGGCTGTATCACAGTACCTAAAAGGCGCAAGGGGCAAGGTAGCAGATGAAATGATCAAAAACAAAAGGATGTCTAAATTCATCGAGGAGGTCGTAAAAAACATGGAAGATGAAAGCTATGATTTGAATTCCCATACATGCGAGATATGCCGAGAAGCACGGGAAAATAAAGTTATAGACGTACCGAAAGGAAAGGATTTCCTTTGCCCAATAGAACTTATGGAGAAAGACCATGGAAAACAGGATTGACATCGAGAAGTTAAGCGTAAGGATAAAGGAGAAGAATCTGCTAAGGGAAGTCAGCCTTCATGTGAAGACTGGTGAGACTCACATATTGATGGGTCCGAACGGAAGTGGAAAGACAACGCTCGCAAGGGCGATATTAGGGGACAAGAGGTATACTGTGACGGAGGGGAGGATAGAATTCAATGGTGCTGATATGCTCAAGCTAAAGCCGCACGAAAGAGCCAGGATGGGCATATTTGTAAGCTTTCAAGAACCTGTCACATTGCAAGGAGTGAATACACTAAGTTTTCTGAAAGCGTCCTATGAGAGCATCAACTCGACTAAGGTCACCATGAGTGAATTCAAGAATATAGTTGGGAAGAATCTCCAGAGGATAGGGCTCCCTGAATCCGTCAATGAGAGGTATGTAAACGAAGGTTTTTCTGGCGGAGAAAAAAAGAAATTTGAGCTTCTTCAGCTTCTTTTGCTTAAACCAAAGATTGCAATACTAGATGAGATAGACACGGGCCTGGATTTGGATTCGATGAAAGTGCTGTCTAATGCGGTGAATGAGATGCTGCCAGAAACTGGCTTCCTTATAATCACACACAATGACAGGATACTAAAACACATAAAACCCACACTAGTGCACGTGATGAAAGAGGGGAGCATTACTAGATCAGGCGGGTTGGAGTTAGTGGAGGAGATAGAAAAAGGAGGATACAAAATTGGCTGATCATGGGAAAGCTAGAAATTAAGGCTGATAGATACGACTTCAAGGAGGATATAGACTACAAGATGAGGTTCCCGAACGGATTGTCAGAAAAGACCATCAAAAACCTATCAGATATAAAAGGGGAACCCAATTGGATGAAAGAATTCAGGCTTAACGCTTATAGGTTCTTCTCTCGGAGGCCTATGCCTAGCTGGATAGACGGCCTAGACCAACTAAATCTAGATGATATTAGCTACTTTGCTCTCGCATCTGAAAAGAAATCTACAAGTTGGGATGAAGTACCTCAGAAGATTAAAGACACGTATGATAAGCTTGGCATACCAGAGGCCGAAAAGAAGGCCCTCGGCGGGGTCGAAGCAATGTTTGACAGCACTGTTGTATACAACAATGTCAGAGAAGAACTAAAGAAAGAAGGGATAATATTTTGTGACACAGATTCCGCAGTAAAGGACTATCCAGAGTTGGTTAAGAAATACTTTGGAAAGGTAGTTTCTCCAAACGACAACAAATTCGCCGCCCTTAACTCCGCACTTTGGTCCGGTGGCTCATTCATATATGTTCCAAAAGGAGTTAAAGTTAAACTACCACTGCAGGCATACTTCAGGATAAACGCAGCTAACCTGGGACAGTTTGAGAGAACTTTGATAATAGCTGACGAAGGCGCAGACGTGACCTATATCGAGGGTTGCTCAGCCACCACCTACTCAAAGGAGTCATTACATGCAGCAGTTGTAGAGATAATAGCCATGAAAGGCGCGCATGTAAAGTACATAACAATACAAAATTGGTCGAGTGATGTCTATAATCTAGTCACCAAAAGAGCATTCGCGTATGAGAACGCGTATGTCGAGTGGATAGACGCAAATGTAGGAGCTAAGCTAACAGCTAAATACCCCTCCGTCTACATGCTTGAGCCGGGGGCGAAGGCTAATATACTTTCAATAGCGTTTGCGGACAAAGACCAGCACCAAGATGCCGGCGCTAAGGCTGTACATCTAGCCCCTGCGACAAGCTCGGTTATAAGGTCAAAGTCGATATGCTTGAACGGCGGAAGGACAACCTACAGGGGATTGGTAAAGATACCGCGTGGATCAAGAGACTCTAGCACAAGCGTCACATGCGATGCACTCATATTTGATGACTATTCAAGAACAGATACATACCCATATATGGAGATAAGCGAAGAAAGCGCAGATGTAAGCCACGAGGCATCTGTGGGAAAGATCGGAGATGATCAGAGGCTTTACATGGAGAGCCGGGGAATACCAGAAAATGAGGGGATAAACATGATAGTACTCGGGTTCGTCGGTGAATTCGTAAAGGAACTGCCGCTTGAATTTGCTCTCGAATTCAATAGGCTTATAAAAATAAACATGGAAAACGCAGTTGGGTAGATGTTATGGCTGACCTATTCAAATCATACATAGATATGAAACTTAACATGTCATCTATCCCAAGATGGCTAATCGATTATAAGCAAAAGGAATTCAAAGAATTTAGATCGATGGAGTTCGAAGCAAACCCGCTCTTTAAGAAGGATTCAGAAGCAAGGGAAAAAGTATTCCTGAACGAGGGAGAGTTGATCGATTTCATCATGAATAAAGGATTGGATAAAACGGTAGACTATAGGTTTAACAAAAAAAGCGATGGCGTAGCATACAGAGACATTATATCAATTGGAGACGATGACATGTCTAGGAGTCTGATAGAATACCAAGACAACTACCCCGATAAAATGCGGCACCTGAACAACGCACTATTCACAACAGGAAAGCTCATAGACCTACGTGATGACATATCTGGAGAGTTGGATTTGACAGAGACGACTAAGGATAAGCTTGAGATAAGCAAAGATGTGTTTCACGTTGAAAAAGGAAGCCAATCAAGGGTTATCCTGGAGTTTACAAATGAAATGGAGAACGCAAGGATATACAAAAATGTAGACATATTCACAGAGGAAGACAGTAAGCTTACTATGTTCATAAGGCAAAACTTCAGAATGGAAACTATCGCCTTGATAAATATTGGGGTCCATTCAAGGGGAGATATAGAGATAATTTCAGTAGACACAGGCGGGAAGATTATAAGGTACAAGGTATACGCAGAACTACTCAGTGGCAATACAAACTACAAAGAGAATAAGATTATGATATGCAATGGAAACCAAGACATAGATGTCACTGATTTTGTGAGGCACGTAGGCAAAGGCACAAAGAGTGTGGTTAACTTCCGCGCATCTGCGGATGAAGAAGCGAAAGTCGTAATAAAAGACATCATAACCATAGAGGAAGGGGCAGACAATTCAGACGCCCTACTATCAAGCAACGGGATAATGCTGGGGGAAAACACGAAGATAAACTCAATTCCTGCACTTGAAATAAAGACAAGCAACGTGAAGGCTAAGCATTCAGCATCTACAAGGCATATTGATTACCAAAACGAGGCTTACTGCTTCAGTAGAGGGATAGATGAGAAAGAAACTAAGAAGATAATAATTAATGGATTTCTGCTCGGCGGATTGGAGTTGAAGGATGAAGCGCTGAGAGAAAGAATCGAGATGAATTAAGGGAGCAGATGGGAAAAATTAAAACAGGATCACTTGGCAATTCAAAACGATATAGAGTAATGAGCGATAGAATGACAGCAAATTCGGCGAATGACAAGATAGTGTTCACGGTTGGACACTCAACAAGAGGCCTGAATGATTTTATTTTGTTGATGAAAGAGAATAGAATTACAGAAGTCGTAGACGTAAGGACTATACCAAGATCCAAGCACAATCCACAATTTAATTCTGATTACTTGAAAAATGCGCTGATTAGGAACCATATTCTTTATAAAAACCTGAAAGAGCTTGGCGGGTTAAGGAAACAAACTAAAAATTCAATCAACACGTTTTGGAAAAACAATTCATTCAAAGGTTTCGCAGATTACATGCAGACAGAAGACTTTAAAAAGGGGCTTAATCGTCTCATTGGTGCGGCTACCAAAAGAACAATCGCGATAATGTGCGCGGAGATATTACCATGGCGCTGTCATCGTTCACTCATAGCAGACATACTAACTGCAAATGGATTTGCAGTGATGGATATAATAGGTCATAATAATATTCTTAAACATAAAATAAACAAGCATGCTATAATATACCGTGGGAGTCTAGCATATAGGTGATATCCCTTCACGAATGAATTCACGGGCTTCTCCTTCCATAGCTTTACATAGAAAGAACAAAATTCGTTTAAATTTATTGATAGCGTGAGAATAAACTGTACGAGCAGGGATAGCGAAGCGGTCAAACGCGCTAGCTTCAGGGGCTAGTGGCTTAGGCCTTCGAGGGTTCAAATCCCTCTCCCTGCATTTTAGATTATCCATACTTGAATGAATTCCACCGATATTTAAATTCGCAGGTCCATAACATTTAATGCATAGCTATGGAAGAAAATTCAAATACGACAAAGATTGTGATGGATGATTTGGCAAAACGTCTTGGGATAACCCTTGAAGAGCTGAAGCCTTTTCTTACGCACAAAACCTATAGGTATGGAGGGGATTTTTCCATAACAAAGGCACTTAAAGATGCGAAATCTGAGGGAATCTCGCTTGATGCGGCTGCGGAAAAAATCAAAAAACAGCTTGAGAGCTCTCCCTTCATAAGCAGGATAGAGATAACAAAAGGATATGTTAATTGCTGGTATAATTACAAAAATCTTTTCAATCTGATTATAAACACCCTGAACGAAAGTTATGGCGGGACAGACTATGGAAAGGGAGAGAGAGTAATGATAGAACACACAAGCGTGAACCCAAATAAGGCAATACATATAGGTCATCTCAGAAACGCAGCCATAGGTGATTCCTTGTCAAAACTGCTAAAGAGTACAGGATATGAAGTGATAGTCACAACTTATACGGATGATACCGGGGCACAGGTTGCGGATAATATAGTTGGGATAAAGTTCTTGGGCATGCCTGCCGAGGAAAAGGGAATAAAATTGGATCACTACTTCGGAGACAAAGTGTACATAAAAGTCAACGAATCTTACAAAACCGACCCTTCTCTTCTGGAGAAAAGGAGTGACATACTAAAAGCTATAGAGAACCGAGATAAGGAGATATCTAAACTGGTGGAGGGCATGGTCGGGAAGGTTCTTCGGGCGCAGCTTGAGACTATGTGGAGATTTGGTGTATTTTATGACCTAATAAATTACGAGTCACATATACTAGCCTATAAATTTTGG
Source organism: Candidatus Parvarchaeota archaeon (assembly GCA_023269965.1). Lineage (GTDB taxonomy): Archaea > Nanobdellota > Nanobdellia > Parvarchaeales > Parvarchaeaceae > Acidifodinimicrobium. Next base: position 29,077 of record JAGDXU010000004.1, read on the forward strand.
GATAATGCCTTCAATCTCCTAAAGGAGAAAGGTGAGATAAAGCTTGAGAATGAGGGAGAAAAGAAAGGGTGCTGGATATTTCAAAAGGCAGATGGAGAGAAAAAGATTATTGTGCGCTCAGATGGAACTGTGGTCTATGCTGGAAAGGATATAGCTTACGCCATGTGGAAGCATGGGTTGATGGAAGGCGACTTCAAGTATAGAAGATGGATCACGCAAAGCAATGGAAAAACGCTATGGACTACGACTTTGGACGACAGTGAAACGGAGAACCACCCTAAATTCAACGATGTAGATCGATCAATAAACATAATCGACATAACTCAAAGTTATGAACAGGAAGTTGTGAAAGAGATTATAGACAAACTAAGCGGTGGGAAGGCACACTATATACATTATGAGTACGCTGTTGTTGCTCTCTCTCCAGAGACTGCAAAAAAGCTAGGCGTGAAAGAAGAGGACAAAGACTTCTTTAGAATGAGCGGAAGGAAGGGGATTTACATAAATGCTGATGACCTCATCGACAGACTCAAACAGGTAATACTGCAAGAGACTAAATCTAGGAACAAGGACCTAAGTGAAGAGGAATGCGAAAAGATAGCTGAATCCTTATCGATATCTATTCTGAGATATGAGATGGTTAGGACAGACCCTAAGAAGATCCTTGTTTTCGATATGGATGAAGCACTAAGATTAGAGTCCAAAGGTGCAATATATATAGAGTACACATTGAGCAGAATGTCAGGGATACTCAGAAATGCCGCTGAAAAAATTGAAGATGTAGGTTATAAGGATGATCTTACAGATCAAGAGAAAAAATTATTACTTGATATCTTCCTTTTCCCAGATATAGTCGAATCTGCTGCGAGAGACCTTAACTTGACAGCCATATCAAATTTCGCCTCTGAATTCTCATCTGATTTCAATGAGTTCTATAGGGACAACTCCGTGATAAAATCCGAGGGAAGAGAGAGAAAATTCAGACTTTGGCTAGTTAATACCTCAAGAACTGTCTTAAAGAATGCGTCCGAGATACTTGGGATCATACCACTTGACAGGATGTGATGTATTCTTACACCCCCATGAATAAATTCGTAGAGTTAATTTCGGCTTGATGTCTACTTGCTTTGAAAGCCCATGGTCGTCGTCGCTCTCAGCTTTGCGATTTGAAGAGTATCAGTACCCCCTTTGTACGTGTCTCACATATTTAAATCTCGAACCGTATAACTCATTATGATCGTTATAAGTAGGGTATATGGAAGCAAAGAGGGAGGCTTCCGGATCCTAGTTGACGGGCTTTGGCCTAGGGGGCTTACAAAGGAGAAGGTTAATGCTGACATTTGGATGAAGGACGTAGCTCCAAGCGACGAGCTTAGAAATTGGTTTTCTCATGATGAGAGTAAATGGGATGAGTTCAAAAAAAGATACAAAGAAGAGCTTAAAAGCGCTGACAAACTTGACAAGCTAAAAGAAATAAAGGAATTAGAGAAGAAAAAAGGGAAAATCATCCTTTTATTTGGGGCAAAGGATGAGGAACACAACCAGGCGGTAGTGTTGAAGGAAGTCCTTGAAAATATGAAGTAATCCCTATGGACGAGAAGACTTGCGTATTCTGCGGGATAGTAAATGGAAAAGAAAAAGGGGATATAGTTTTTGAAGACGAGAAGACGATAGCTTTCTTAGACAAGACCCCCATCTACCACGGCCATTGCATAATAATACCCAAGAAACATTACGAAACAATTATGGACTTGCCAGATGACATGACCCTAGCGCTTTTCAAAAATACGGAAAAGCTTTCAAAGGCCGTCATGATGGCTATGGGTGCTGACGGCATACTGAATATAGTCAACAACATAGTTAGCCAAAGCATACCACACCTGCATGTCCATATAATCCCAAGAAAGAGAGGAGACGGCCTTAAAGGCTTCATGTGGCCCAGAAAGCCTTATAAAGATGAGACTGAGAAGCTAGAAACCGCAAAAAAGATAAGAGAGGCTATCAAAAAGCTCGAGGCTTAGGCTCAAGACCTGCTCTGCTTACTTATGAGTTTGAGGATATCATTCTGGAAGGATTCTACATCCCTTATCCCGACTAATCTTATCTCAGGTTTGTTAACCTCCTCCATCCTCAGGATAACCCTGCCCAAGCCAAGTATCCTATCTGCAAATGTCCTGTCTATTGATATGTCACTGATTCTATTGGCTAGTATTATGTTGGCGTCTTTTGAAAGTATCCCGTGCTGGTCTATTATCCTGTAGTTTGTTACGATATAATCCCTGAAGTATACCGACAATTCAGCGTGAAGTAGCTCTATAAGTGCGATTATATCGAAGACTATGGGGATCAGCGGAAGGCTTCCAAACAAGCCGAAGTTTATGCCGGTGTATATAGATATTGACGAGAATGTGAGGTTATAGCTTCTGTAAACCAATCCGATTATGAAGAAAACTATGGACAGTCCTATGAAAGCAACCCCCGTAACGAAGGTTTTCTGTATCAGGATGGAAGGCTTCCTCCTGCTTATTATCTTTTCATTCTGCAAAAGCGCTATGTCCGGCATACATAATTAATACTAATCCTTAATATTTAATGATTGAAGCAAATTAAATCAAAGGAAGATTAGAGGATATTTCAGATAAATCCAATCTGTCTTTTCTGCCTAACTGCACCATTTAGCATATTAGCAGTGAAGCCCTTCGGGACCTTCCCATAGCTCTGAAAGTCATAGATTATCAATCTGAAAATGTTTGAAAGCGCAGATGTTATGATCCCTCCAATGACTGCTATCCCGAAACCTATGATTGCAATCGAAGCCCACAGTAAAACACTAACAAATGGGGCTAATAATAAACCTGCTATTATCAAAGCAATCCCTGGAAGGATGAGCATCAGACCATATAAATCAGAATAGATCAGCCCTCCAAATGCCTTTCCAAAGTGGCTGAATATGAAAGAAGTACTCTCTTTTATCGCTTTTATTGGTGTCAACTTTTTGTCCAATATAACCGGAACTACAAATATTGTCGCCAATCCAATCGCTATGGATGCTACTGCCCCGAATACTATACCGCTCAGGCCGCGCATCCTAGATTCTAAAAACCTTATTAGCATTATCACCGAGGCATAGAAAATACTCCATTCTGCCACTAATTTGATGTATGGTTTCACAGCAGAGAACGCTTGCTTGTATCCTATCTTATTTCCATTCTCAAACGCCCTGAAAGCTATGAACATTGCCATTATGATGTAAGTAGTTGTAAACGTGACTACGAAGTAGAACAAGAATAATGCCAATATTATATAATATGGATTAGAAGAAAAGTTAGACAAAATAAAAGGCAAAAAAACTGCCAGCATTTCAACTATCGCTGCTATGCCGGAAATCAGCGGGTATGCCATTAAGGTTTTATCCTCAAAAACTAATTTCCTAGTGGAACGACCGATGGCCCACCCCTTCTTAAGATTTTCGAACATAATATCAAATTAGAATTAACAAAGCAATTTAAATATTACACTAAAGTCAAACATTCTATTCAAAAATCAAAGATATAGTAATCTATTAATATGAGTAAAATCAATGATATTATATCTAATTTAGATATCTATTAAAGATATCAGATTAAACTGGAGGGAAAATGTACGGGAATTTCGGGATAGATTTTGGAAACATAAGCAAATTCCATAGTATGGGGCGGGGATTTGGGTTGAGATACTGGGTTTTGGCGATAGTATCCAACAAGAAAATGAATGGCGCTGAGATAATGGAAAAGATGAATGAACTTAGCGTAGGATTTTGGAAGCCATCTGCCGGCAGCCTTTACCCACTCTTAGCTGACCTAGTGAAGGAAGGATATCTAAGTGTTGAAGAAAAGAACAACAAGAAATATTACTCTATAACGAAAGAAGGATCAGAGTACCTTGACAACTCATGGTTCCCTTGGAAGGATATACTCCGCGAGAAGCTGAACCCTGGAAGGAGCCATGACATTGATGACACGATCGAAGACATCCAGTATCTCTCGCAGTTCCTAATCGATAACAAGGAAAAATTAAGCAAGGAAAATGTGAACTCGATAAAGAAGACGATCGACAAATTGAAAAGCCTTCTAAACTAATCTCTCTTCCATCGCACCTAAAAGATGCCAATACGTGACAGAAGTCATTTCAGACATATTTATATACGATAAAATCTATCAGTAAAAAATGCCTGAAAAAGAAACACTAGCTGAGAAAGTAATGAGGCTGATGCCGCAGAGAGAAAGGATAAGGAACATCGGCATAATTGCGCATATAGATCACGGTAAAACAACCACTGCCGATACACTTCTTGCTGGATGCGGTATGCTTTCTGAGGAGAAAGCCGGAAAGCAGCTTTACTTGGATTCTGAAAAAATAGAGCAGGAAAGGCAGATGACTGTAAAATCCTCCAATGTAAACATGGTCTATGAGAGGGCGGAGGGAGACGAATACCTCATAAATCTAATCGATACACCAGGCCACGTCGACTTCGGTGGGCATGTGACGAGAGCCATAAGAGCTATAGATGGTGCCATCGTTGTCATGGATGCTGTTGAGGGGGTAATGCCACAGACTGAGATGGTCCTAAAGCAGGCGCTTAGGGATAAGGTGAAACCTATACTATATATAAATAAGATAGACAGACTTATAAGCGAACTTAGGCTGAAGCCTGAGGAGATGCAAGAACACCTGACAAAACTGATAATCCAGATAAATTCATTCATAAGAGACCTCGCCCCTGCTGATGTAAGAGACAAATGGCAGGTCAACGTACAAAATAACACTGTGGCATTCGGAGCTTCTAGGGAGAACTGGGCCCTCTCATTCAAGAGAATGCAGGAAACAAAGCTATCCTTCAAAGATGTTTATGAAGCTTATACAGCCAACGACAAAGAGAAGATAAAAGAACTCTCAAAGAAAACGCCGGTTTACAAGGTCTTGCTCGAAATGGTGGTGGACCATCTGCCAAACCCACTTGAAGCGCAGAAATACAGGACACCAATAATCTGGCATGGTGACCTGGACAGTGAGGTTGGAAAATCGCTTATGGCCTGTGATATAAATGGGCCGTTGATGGTTTCTATCACAAACATAGAAGTAGACCCACAGGCAGGGGAGATAGCCGTTGGGAGAATTTTTTCTGGTAAATTAACTCGCGGCCAGGACGTTTTTCTAGTCAGCAGCAAGCAGACGAATAAGGTGCAGCAGATTTACATATGGAAAGGACCACAGAAATTCCAGGTAGACGAAGCCACTGCAGGAAACCAAATGGGAATCTCTGGCCTAAAGAACGTTGTAGCAGGTGAAAGCCTTTCCTCCCTTCCAGACGTCACGCCTTTCGAACCAGTAAGGCACATACTTGAACCTGTCGTAGTCAAGGCTATAGAAGCAAAAGATCCAAAGGATTTGCCAAAGCTGATAAAGGCACTTAGGGATCTATCAATATCAGATGTCACGCTCAAAGTATCAATAAATCCAGAGACCGGGGAGAACCTTATAGCGGGGCTTGGTACGCTGCACCTGGAAGTCGTTGAAGACAAGCTTAGAAGGACGTATGGTGTAGATATAGTGACATCTCAGCCCATCGTTGTTTATAAGGAGAGCATAACGACAAAGAGCCCAGTTGTTGAGGGCAAGTCTCCTAACAAGCATAACAAGTTCTACATATATGTTGAGCCCCTTCCGCAACCGATAATAGACTTACTGGAGGCCGGAGAGATAAACATAAACAAAAGTAAGGGAATAAGCATGGAAGACAGGAAAAAATTGGAGGATGCGGGGATGGACAAAGACGCTGCCAAGAAAGTGGTGGCGACCTATGGCGACAATATATTCATGGATGCTACTAGAGGTATTGTACACATTGGAGAAGTGATAGACATGTGCGTCGAAGCCTTCAATGAAGTCATGAAAAACGGGCCTCAAGCCAAGGAAGAAGTTATGGGTGTGCAGGTCGTACTCGCTGATACAGTGCTTCATGAGGACGCAATACATAGGGGTCCAGCACAGGTCATCCCAGCTGTAAGGGATGCGATAAAGGAAGCAATGATGAACGCAAACCCCGTTCTTCTGGAGCCGATACAGCAGATAAGGGTTGATCTTCCGATGAAATACGTTGGAAACGTTAGCACTCTTATACAGTCAAAGAGGGGATTAATCGACGAAGTCAAAGAGGAAGGCGACAAAGGTGTAATAATCGCAGAGCAGCCGGTCGCTTCTACATTTGATTTCACAAATGAGTTGAGGTCAGCCACCGAAGGAAGAGGCTCATGGTCCCTGGCCGGTGAGAAGTTCAGAAAGCTGCCAAAAGAGCTTTACGAGCAGATACTCAAGCAGATACGCGAGAGAAAGGGCATACAAAGTTCTTAGATTTATATTCTAAAATTTTCCTATAATCTTAATGGTACTGATAAAGGATGTTCTGTCGCCGGAACATGAGGGTAAAACGGTCAGCCTTAAGGGATTTGCAAATTCAGTAAGAAAGGGTAAAAATAACATCTTTATAATGCTCAGGGACCCGACCGGCCTTATACAGTGCGTGTCACATGCCGGTGAGCCGCCATTTGAATCAGCAGACAAGATCACAAGGGAGTCTTCCTTAGAGGTCGAAGGCACGATAAAACAGGACCAGAGAGCTGAGGGAGGATATGAGCTTCACATCAGCAGCATGAGGATATTCGGGCTCGCGGAGCCTTTTCCACTGAAAAAGGGGCACAGCAAAGTCTACCTATTTGACAACCGCCATCTATGGTTTAGAAGCGTCAGGGTGACGGCTATAATGAAGATTAGATCGACAGTCTTCGAGAGCATCCACTCTTTCTTCAAGGAGAATGGATTCTATGAGATACAGTCCCCTTCGTTCGTCGGGGGCAGCGTAGAGGGCGGCTCTACACTGTTTAATGTCGATTACTTCGGCAAGAAAGCTTATCTTACGCAGAGCTGGCAGCTGTATGCGGAGGCGATGGTCGATTCCCTTTGGAAGATATACACTGTCGCACCTTCATTCAGAGCTGAGAAGAGCAGGACATGGAGGCACCTTACAGAGTTCTGGCATGCTGAGGCTGAAGTTGCTTTCGCTGACAACAATGATGTGATGGATATAGAGGAGAAACTGATAAAATACATAGTTAAGAGCGTACTTGAGAAGAACCAAAGGGAACTACAGATTATTAAAAGAGACACGAAAGTGCTCGAAAACACCGTGAACCAGCCATTTCCAAGGATGAAATATGAAGAGGTAATCGACTTAGCAAACAAGAACGGATTAAAGCTTGAATATGGCGCTGACCTTGGTTCAGACGAAGAGAGAGTGATAACTGCTAAGCTTGACACACCTATATTCTCTATGAACTATCCTGCTAAGCTCAAGCCGTTTTACCACAAGCCTGACCCAAAGGATCCATCACATGTGCTGTGCAATGATCTGCTTGCACCAGAGGGATATGGGGAGATAGTCGGCGCTGGGCAGAGAGTCGATGACAAGGAAACGCTGCTCAGGAGGATAGAGGAAGAGGGGCTTGACATAAAAGACTACGAATGGTACATTGATCTGAGAAGATATGGGGCAATACCACACTCTGGCTTCGGCTTAGGTGTGGATAGACTGGTTATGTGGATATGCAAGCTCCCACACATAGCTTATGGCGTACCTTTCCCAAGGACGATGAGGAGAATCAAGCCATAAAGTGGCACTTTTTGGAGGGTGGTGGGATGGAGTGTATATTTTGCAATAAAGAAACCATAGAAAGTGAAAAATTCTACGAAGATGAACACTACTACGCTATATACAATCTAAGGCCCTTCCTACCTGGCCATTCCCTTGTGGTTCCTAAAAGGCATGTAGAAGATATGACCGGGCTAAACCAAGGGGAAAGGGAAGACCTCGTCAGCTTCCTGAACAGGGTTATTTTCATAGCACTTAAGTTCGCTGAAGCTGACAGTTACGACCTCATACTTCAGCAGGGGGAGATTGCTGGCAGGAGCATAGCCCACCTGCATTTCCATATAATCCCTAGGAAAGAGGGGGACAAAGTCAACCAAAGCAAAAAGGAGTGGCTTTATGAGTTCAACAAGAATGAGTTTTACGGTAGAAACCTGACTGAAAGCGAGATGAGCACGGCAGTGAACAAGGCTAAAAGCATTGCAAAGGTGTACGACTCAGAACTTAGGGCGCTGATGTGAAAGAGCACAGCAACAAAATATGACTAAAACAAAGAAACCTGATGAGTATGTGGTTATCCCTACGTTCAAAGAAGCAGAGAACTTGAAAGCCCTCTTACCCCTTCTAAGAGGATATAAAGTCGTGATAGTCGACGACAACTCAAACGATGGAACGGTTCAGATATGCAGAAGATTCAAGAACGTAAGGCTTATCGTCAGAGCTGGCAAGATGGGTTTAGCCAGTGCTGTCATGGATGGAATAAAGAGCATAAAGGACAGAGACGCAAAGATAGTTGTGACAGATGCAGATTTTGAGCATGACTATTCCAGAATACCGGACTTCTTCAGGATGCTGGATGACTACGACTTCGTAGAGGGCGTTAAAGTTGGCGACAGGATATTCGGGAGGGGGTTTATATCAAACTCCGGAAGATACATTTTAAGGATGATGGTGCCTGAAACTGCATGGCTTAGGGATCCAATGTCCGGTTTCTTTGGGTTCAGGCTAGACAAGGTCGACTTAAGTTCGATTAAACCTATCGGATACAAGATAATGCTGGATATATTCATGAATCTTAAAAAAGGCAGCAGAAAAACACATTTGGAGTACAGATACGGAAGGAGGGAGAGGGGGCGATCAAAACTTAGCTTAAAAGTCATGCTTGAGTTCCTTATACAGGTTGCAAGGCTCAACAGGATGCGCTTTCTCATCTTCCTCACGATAGGGGTCGCAGGCATATTCATCAATGAGGGGCTGCTGTATGCTTTCTACCAAATCACAAGCCTTTTCCTTGCCCTTGCCCTCGCAATTGTCATATCCACCGTTATAAACTTCCTGCTTAACCATTACATAACCTTCAAGGCGAGGGCAAACGTGCTCTATGCGCTGCTTAAGTTCTCCATAATAACCGCTGCGGGAGGGCTGATAAACCTATTCATCGCCTTTTACCTGTCTTATCTAATAATGTATCTGATCGCTAACTTCATCGGCATATGTGCTGCGTTCATATTCAAGTACTTCTTTTCCGAGAACTTTATATGGAAAACAGAAAGTTAAAGAGGGCTGCCAATGCTAATAGGGGACCCAGCTTGGTCTCTAAGGTATTATATCGATACAGAACCTACATCATCTTAGCTTATTTCCTTTTACTTGTCTTATTCTTCTTCCTGCAGTTTAATCTGCTGCAAAACTGGGACATGATAGTGAGGATACTGAACGCAAACTACCTGTTCCACAATGGATTCTACTTTGAGAGCCAGCGAGCTCTTCTCGAAAGCTTTGTTATCGGCCTGCTCTCATACCCGCTTGGCGGCTACGCTGTCTACGGCTTCCTCACAGTCGCTGCGATCCTTATAATGTACGCCCTCTACGACTTCTCAAAGGCTTTCAAGATAGAATTCCTGATATTGATGCTTGCTTTTTTCAATCCATTCACAGTGATGTACATCGCTAAGAACGGCTCTGAGATCTTCCTTATCTCCTTCCTTCTCCTTTACCTGGCAGCCATAAAGAGGAGAAGATACTCCGCCGGGCTATTCCTGGCCCTTGCGTTCCTCTCAAAGTATGATGCGCTTTACTTTTCCCCGCTGCTTCTGTTTCTTCTTCTAAACGGGAGGATCTCAGACTCAATAAAGAAGATACTGATATCTATCGCTGTGTTCTTAGCGTCTCTCATCCCCTACTTTGTCTATAACCTGCTTGCTTATGGTAATGCGATTTACACGTTTGCCCTGTCCTATCTATATTACTTAAACGTGGGGACATTGCCTAACTTCAACTGCACTGGGTTAATTGAGTTGCTGATCCCGGCAATCCTTGCCATGTTCATATTCTCAAGCAAGAAAAACAGGGAAGAATTTTTGAAGAAGGCTAAGAGACTGAAATTTGAGCTATCCCTGCTTTTAGCCTCGTTTATAATCGGCTTGTACACATACTTCGCTGCAAATGGCTTTTTCCTGAATAATCTTGGTGTGTACAGATTTGCGCTCCTCCCGACTTCCTTCCTTTCAGTGATTATACTTTTGTTCTCCAGCAAGGAAGACTTACTTAAGGTATTCATCTTCTCTGCCTTATCAATGATCCTAGCCTTCTATCTCTTAAGCTCTTCAATGCCAGCTTACTCGCCATTATCGATTGCGTACGAAGCCAAATCGCTATTTGTGTCCGTGTACAGCACGACAAACTGCACGGTCATGTCAAATGACTGGGTTTACCTCGACTATGCGGGATTGCCTGCGTCACCGATACTGCCCGCAACGGGATACAACGGCACGCCGATAATAAGCTTAGGCGCGACTAACACCAGCTTGCCGCTTATAACATCAAAGGGGAATATATACCTGTACGGATACGGGTATTGCAGAGAGCACAAGGTACAGTCTAATTTTCTTACTAATTATAACGCGATCCTAAAGAGCAGGAATGCTACGCTTATCCCAGATGACCCATGCGGTTGGCTGTTCAATGGCAAGCTGAATTCGAATATGCTGCTTGACATCTGTGAGAAACTAACTTGAACGGTTCATTTACAGAAACCGGAGATATTTGTGTAAGCGCAAAGGTCATCCTTTATTTGTGTGGTATTCTGAAAACCCTCCACGACATATTTGGAATTGATGATTATAGCTGGATACTTTGCGGGCGATAGATTGTACATATTGTTAAGTATAGATATCAGCGGCATGTTGAATGAACCGTCCACAGCGCTCACCACTAGGTCTGTGTAATTTTGACCCAAGAAGGACAACTCGTTTCCCTCCAGCACGCAGGCGTTGCAGTTGATAGGGTTGTAGAAAAAGAGGACTGTCGTCATGTTGCCTCTGCACTGGTCGGCTATCCTCTGCCCAAGCAGCCAGTAGTCTATCCTCTCATACATGAATTCGGCCACCAGATTGTCATACTGCTGGCTGCCAGTCAAATCGGCTTCTTGGACTTGATTGCTCAATGTCTGAACCTGCCCCGCCACCTGACTTAAATCGGATTTGAGTATGGCACATGCTACGGTTGAGTTCTGCCCTGCCAAAGACGCAGAAAGCTGAAGCTGCTCCAATGACTGCTGATACATCTGCAGCTCAGATGAGATGCTTGAGACTTTGTAGTTTTGGAAGAAATAACCTGCTATGAAGACGACCAGGATGATGGCCATCGCTATGACTAATGACAACAGAAGCTTTACGTAGGGGTACCCCAGCCCACCGCTTCCCTTCTTATTGACAGCATTATCAGACTTGCCAGCCATACAAACGACAAGAAGAATGAGTAGAATATAGAATAAATAAGTATCCCGATTGTGTCCTTGAACGCGTCTAAACTGCCATTGACCGACCTTAGAGAATAGAAGAGGGAGGATAGGCCGATTGCAGTCAGTACTATTAATAACATATATATTGTATTCAAGCTAAATGGACTCAACTGGAAAGAGGAGGAAAACGCATAAGAAAGGCTTGTGTTAAGCGCGAGCGTGTAGAGGTAGACAGCCAATGACACGGAGTAGTATACAAGCCCTATAACCACCACTATCCCCAATGAGATGGACACCAATGACATAGGAACAATAATCAATCCAAGCACTCTATGCTTCGTTTCCATTATCCTCTTCCTGTACTTCAAGATGTTGACAAAGAAACCTGAAAACCACCTAAGTCTCTGCCTGACCAGCCCCTTCAACGTATTCGGGACTATTGTGTATGAGACTGCGTCGATCGCATTTTCAACCAAATAACCGTTTACAAGCAGCCTCAACCCCATCTCAATGTCTTCTGTGTAGTTCTTTTCATCAAAATAGCCTACCTTCTTGATTATGCCCGTGCTGAACATCGACCCTGCGCCGTGAGCCACCATCAGCCCCCCGAGAACGCTCATCGCTTTCCTTGCCATTATAGAAAGCATGTACTCGTAGCTTTGTAGATACTCTATTATGTTCCTGGGTTTGTATACTTTCACTGACGACACAACGCCGCCGACTTTCTTGCTCTTAAACTGCATGACAAGCTTGTGCATCAGATCTCTGTTTATCAAGGTATCGGCGTCCAAGACGAGCAGAAGCTCCTCTCTTATGAAGTTTTTCAAAGCGTAATTCATCACGGCTGCCTTCCCATTCATCGGTGCTTCTATGACTTTTACTCTGCCACTCCTCAGGCTGTATGCTATGCTCCTTGTGATTGCTGGTGAGGATTTATTTAGAACAATGTATATCTTGAACAATTCCTTTGGATAGTCTGAAGCCAAGGCTGTATTGACGGTCTTCCTAAGTTCTCCTCCCTCGGCCAGGGTAGGTATTAGGACAGCTACTGTCCTCAATTTCCCAGTTTTCTTCGTCCTTTGTGTCCCTTCCCCTTTTCTCTCATTGTTTATGTCTATGAATATCAAGAGCCAGAAAACCGCCAGTATAAGGGTGACCAACGCTATCCCGAAGGTGTATACATCAGATGGATTAACCATGAAAAAGAGTATGCACTGCTTGTTATTTAATCTTTCAAAAGCTCTTTGTCTAGCATGCTTGAGAGGACTACTGTTGCGTACGCCCCTTTCTTCAGCTTGAATGAAGCTATTAGGTCATTGCCTTCCCTCTTAAATGACAGTTCCTCTGGATATACCATCGCATCGCGCTCAAACGTCTTTAGGGAAACTTCCTGCATCTCGTTTATCTTCAGCGTCTCCAGCGAGAGATCCTCCTCTTTAAGTATGCCCTGCATGATTCCACCTATATCTGCTTCTATAGCCTCTATATTCAGGTCATACCCAACTGTCGGTATTTTCTCTGCTTTTATGCCCCTTGATATGGCTTCGCTGAGTGTTTTGTTGAAGATGTAGTACTGCAGGGATTGCAGGATGAGCAGCCTGAGATACTTCGGCACAAGCCTGAAAGCGCCTATATAGTCATGCCTTACATCCAAAAGCCTTTGAAGCATCTTCTTTTCATTGTAGAAACGCGGGGGGAGGCTTTCCAATGCTTTTGCTGCTTCTTCCCTGTCCATGTCCTTGCCTTCCAGGATATAATCTGAAAATAAATCGCGTATCCTGGCTCTCGCTTCTTTTGAGGCGCTATCCTCCTCCCTCTCCTTTAAGACCATCGTAAAGACTGCGCCTTTGAAGTCTCTTTTGAAGACTTGCCTTGAGATGTCTATGTTCAACGCTGATCCTCCGAACCTTTGGCTGCCGTAGAAGTTGGGTATGCCTTTTTCCGCTTCTTTCCTGAAGTTCTCCAGATCCTCGTCTGAGCCTTCAAAGTCTCTTATTCTGACTGTGAATCTATTGCCATACAGCTTACCGATCATGCAGCCTGAATCTGAATACATGAAATCCTTGAGGAAAAGATTTGATTTGCCTATGCCCTTGAATGAGCTTATCTCCCCCCTGAATACGCTTATTCTCTGAGCAGTCAATGCCCTCTTGTCCTTGCTGCCCAGGTAGCCGAACCTCTTAATGCTTGTGTGCGTTGCCTTTGAAAGGGCATTCAACGCTTCGAATGTGGAGATGCCTTCTTTGACCAAGGTGAACATCAGGAAATTCTTCCTTTCTGGACTTTCATTGGATTCTTGATCATTCTTCTCGACTGTGAGCACTTTACCGTCCTCCATTATCTCTTCTACGACAAAATCCTTGTTCTCCCTGAAAAGGACTCCCTTCAGGTTAAATTTCTTATCTTTCTCAGCCAGTATCCCTATTCTCTCTGGATTATCCATTGGATAGAATCTGCTTTATGCATGCACCTGCTATAACCACTCTATTGCTTTGGAGGATATTGCACATGCAGTTCAACGAGTTTGCGACTTGTGGCTTTGCGCTAGCGCATGAATAAGAGTAGAAACAGTAGAAGGAGTCCCCGACTGTATCATTCAATCCGGTTACATTCAATGACTGGATCGCCGATGAATTCTTTTGGAACTCCTGCGTGAGTGAGTTGCCATAGGCTTCGCATGCCGAATTCAGCGCTGCTGCAGAACTTGCCTGGTTACTCGCAGCGAGGAGGTGGACCGCGGCAAAGACTGAGACTATCACCGCAGCGAAAAAAACCACGGAGAACAACATCCATCTGTTTATTCTGTTTTTCTCATTCTCCCTCTTTCTTATTATCAGTTTCATAGACAAAAGATAGAGGAGATTAAAGAATTTAAAACTTTATGAGAAAAAAGAAGAAAATAAAACAAAAAAGCCTATCCTGGGTTTAAAGCCCAGGATAAAATAGTTAAAATTTT
>JAGDXU010000010.1 GCA_023269965.1 Candidatus Parvarchaeota archaeon
TTGCCGCTAACTTCTTAGCTGCACTCAATAATTTTGCTTTCATGTTTCCTCCTATGTATAATATGACTATAAAAATGTAGGATATTTGTATATTTAAGCATTTAAAGAGATACAAGGAATCCTCTAAAAAAACTATGCTTTGTTATTATATCTAAAAAAGGATTGCCCCCGCTGGAATTTGAATCCAGATACCAGGCTCCGCAGGCCTGTGTTCTATCCAAGTTAGACTACGGGAGCATGAAAAGAAAAAGACAGCTAAAGTTTATATAGAATAAGGCGATTATTAATAGAATGCCTATAGATGATTCGTTCGCATCGAAAAGAAAGGTTGTAGGACAGCACAACGGTCACAACGTTTGGGGGCCAGTTGATCCTCCTAAAGTCCTTGGGATACATGGGACCACTGTTGCCGTAGACTGGGATGTGTGCAATGCCGATGGCTCATGCATAAGCGCATGCCCCGTTTCATTGTTCGAATGGTTTGAAACACCTGGTAATCCGCTTTCAGAGAAAAAAGCTGATCCTGTAAGGGAAAGTGACTGTATATTCTGCATGGCTTGCGTCAATGTCTGCCCTGTAAAGGCAATAAAAGTAACGTCGCCTTAATGTTTATATAATATAGGGTGCTATTTTATTCTATGGAGACAGAAATAAAAAAAGAGGTATTTGTAGGCGTGCCTACCCTATCTCTGAAATTTGACAATGAAACGCTCACGAACTTGGATACCACACTAAAGAGGTACAATGACGCATTTTCAAAGCAGATAGAAGAGGAAGAAAAAACAGATCAGAACTTCGTTGGTCAAATACTTGGCATCGGAGATTCGGCGGTAAAGCTATTTAAAGATTTGAAGAACTTAAATGAGCCCGCCCCCACTGAACCTGAGCAGAAGGTTGAGGATAACTCAGAAGTTGAGGGAATAGAAAAAGATATAGATGAATTGGAGAAGGAGATATCAACTCAGTGAAGGCAGGGGTAGCGAAGTGGTCAAACGCGGCAGACTCAAGAATGCTTTTGTGAAATCTGCTCTCTTTGGAGTTCAAGGGTTCAAATCCCTTCCCCTGCAGTTTTTAAAGGTTTAAATACACGCGCAACGGACTGATAGATATGCTATTAGAGAGCATTCTAGGAAGTGAAAGTGCAGTGGCTTTAGGGTCCGCCAGGTATTCCCTTGACAGTTACGTGAACAACATGGTAAAAACAGACTCTTATATCTTCATCGGACTAGCAGTATTTTCAGTGGGTCTTACGGCATATGCGATGTATAAATACTATAGATGCACTAACGATAGCAACAGATACAGACATTGGAAAAAATAAAGTTTAAATACTCAAATATTCAGATAAATACTATAATGAAACGCACATTTGATTGTTTTACTGTAAATATAGAGGATAATTTAAATTAATGGAAATCTGTCCTGTTTGCGGCTTGCCAAAGGATCTATGTGTCTGTGGCTCAATATCACAGACGAGCCAGAAGATAAAAATCTCCACAAAGAAAGTATCTTTCAAAAAAACTGTAACAATAATAAGTGGTTTAAACTCCAAACTGCACGATATAAAAGACCTAACCAAAAAGCTGAAGACAGAAATAGCTTGTGGTGGCACATACAAAGATGATCACATAGAGCTGCAGGGAAACCACGTGGAGAAGGTAAAAGAGATACTGCTCAAAAACGGCTTTGATGAAGATTCAATATCATCCTAAAATACGATAACATTTTAATTTGTGAAAACGCTTTGTTCAAAGCATGAAAGGTGAGGAATTAGATCTATTGACTCAAAATGGCATTCTAGTTACTACATCTGTAAAAGACAAGAACATAGGGAACGTAGATGAACTGATAAAAAAGATGAAAGAGAAAAACCTGATGATATTAGATTCAAAGACACTTCACGACGTTCTTGGGCTTGAATACAATGACGGGGACTTCAGAATAGTTCCATTGAAGAATTACACTGGAGAGAAATCAACATCAACCCCTCAGGGGTGGGTGGACTATTTCAATGATAGGTTTGAACAGCTTAAGAATTTACTTGTCGCTAGGCTAAACGGAAATCTCAGAGCTATCTCGATTTCAAACATAAAGAGTATTCCGCAGGGGGATGAAGTTGAGATTATAGGGATGATATCAGATATATCTATAAGCCCTATCAAAAAGTACACCATAATAACCCTAGAGGATAAGACGGGATCATGCAAAGTTATATCTAAGACTATAAATGAGGAGCTTGTTAAGGACCAGGTGATATTTGTTAGAGGTAAGAAGATAAACGATGCTATTTTCATAGAGGATGTAAACCTGCCTGACATTCTTATAAAGGAAGAAACGCCAAATCAAGCGGATGATGTATATGCTGTATTCTTATCCGATATACATGTAGGGTCCGCTCTATTCGCAGAAAAACAATTTAATCTGTTCGTCTCATGGTTAAACGGTTCGACAGATGCCTTTTCCGAGATATCAAAAAAGGTAAAAATTATAGTGCTCAATGGCGATCTTGTCGATGGCGTCGGCATATATCCAGAACAAGAGAGAGAGCTCTCGATCAAGGATGTGATAGAACAGTATAATCATCTATATGAGATGCTAGACAAGATACCAAAAGACAAAAAAATAATAATCACGCCAGGTAACCATGACGCAACTCATATAGCAGAACCGCAGCCGCAGCTTGATCCTTACTTTGCTGGAAAGCTTTACAACCTTGAAAATGCAATATTTCTATCCAATCCTTCTAGCTTCAATGTAATGTATGACGGGGTAAAAAGGAATATATTACTTTACCACGGTTTTGGACTCATGTATTATGTGAACACTATACAAAAATACAGTAAGATGAGAAATGAGGATATAGCAAATATAATGACACTGCAACTTAAATCAAGGCACATTGCACCCACACATGGTTCTACTCAGATAATGCCACTAAAACACGATTATTTAGTTATCGATGAAACACCGGACATCTATGCCACGGGCCATGTACATAATGCGTTTATCTCCAGGTATAAGAACACTGTGCTTATCAATTCTTCTTGCTGGCAATTCCAAACTAAATATCAGAAGAAATACGGAATATTTCCTCAAGTTGCAAAAGCGCCCATAGTAAACCTTAAGAACAAACATTCCTTCATATTGGATTTCTTAGATGATAAAATAAATGTGTTTGAAGGGAGTAAATTGTGACAGGTAAGCTTATTGATATAGAAGGCATAGATAAATCTGGGAAGACTACCCAGATAAAGTTAGTTCTAGAAAAAATGAAAAGATCAAAACACAGAATAAAACTACTTAGATATCCAGATAGATCTAGCAGATATGGGAAAATCTTAGACAACTTTTTGAAAGGCAAGTTTATCCTTGGGAGATATGAGCAGGTCCTTCTATTCCTTTTGGATATGTTAAAGGATCAGAAGTACATAAGAAAGGAGATAGAAAAAGGAAATGACATACTTTTAGATAGGTATTTTATATCAACGATTGCGTATCAGACTAAAGACAAAAAAGACTATGAAAATATAAAGAAAATTATAGAAAGTATAAACCTAATTAAACCAGATTTAGTCATATATCTTGACATAGAACCGGAGATCTCTTTGAAACGCCTAAAAAAGGAGGCTCTGAAAGCCGAGATATTCGAAAGTAAATTGAGAACATTAAAGAATGTAAGGGACACCTATCTTAAGATGAGAAAAGAAGGTTTTCCAACAAGAAATTGGAAAGTTATAAATGCATCTAAAGATGTGATGGAGATAAACTCGGAGATAACAACTATCCTAGAAAAAACAAAGAAAAACACATGAAATCACGCAATATCTACTAAAATAGATTTCATCTGCTTAGATTTTTATAAGTAGAATGCTTCTAATAAACTGTGAGGAGAACTTTAAACAACAATTTTAGCGTGTTATGGCCGGAAAATTTATAGTTTTAGAGGGTTTGGATGGGGCAGGCCTTAGGACACAGGCTACACTTCTAGAGATGTATCTAAGAGAAAAAGGATACCATACACTTTTGACCAGCGAACCAACAAATGGATTGATAGGTGGGATTATAAGGAGCGGCTTACAACGGGAAATAAAATTATCAGATAAGACCTTACAATTGCTTTTCTCGGCAGATCGAGCACAGCATTTAGAGGATGTAATCCAACCAGCAATAAACAATGATAAGATAGTAATCTGTGACAGATATATATTCTCTACCATGGCATATGGATACGCATCAAAATTAAACTACAGGTGGCTCAGACAGATAAACTTATCGTTTAGGTTACCTAATCTAGGTATTCTGATAGACATAAAGCCCAGTGTAAGTTTAAGTAGGATATCATCAGCTGCCTCAAGCTTTGAAATATTCAACAAAGAGAAAGAGTTATCGAATGTGAGGAAAGCTTTTATGATGATAGCTAACAACTTCCATCTAAAAGTTATAGATGGAAATGGGAGCATAGAGGATACTAGAGCCAAAGTAATAAAAGTTGTAGACCGGTTCTTAGAGAAGGAAAAATGATAACAAACAGTAGAAACGCGCAGGCTTCGATAGAATATATAACATTGATAGGCATCGCATTGATCATATTCGCTGCTTTCCTACTTGTAGAGATGTTCATGTATTCAAGCTTCAAAGGCTCAGCAAATTACAACCAGATCTATGAAATGGGGAAAGCTATAGTGAACGGAGTTAATGAAATAGCTAGTCAAAGTGTAGGGTCGATATACTCTTTTTCTTTTCTTTCTCCTGGCCTAACTTCGCCTTCCTTTTTCTGCGGAAATATTATTGTATTAGATTCTATGTCAAAGCAAGAAGCTGCGGTAACCGCTAATATAAACGTAAGCGGGGTTCTCCCTACTAACAGTGGCCAGTTCCAAGCGTATATATCGCTCGCAAAAACTGCTTCCGGCGAAAAGGCTATCATCGGACTTGATTTACCGATTTCAAAGGTAATCCAAGTTTACAAAATGAACACGGGGTATATATCCTATAATTTGACTTTCCTCAACGTGTCTAATTCGCCTGTCCAGACAGCATTTGATTTGTCTGCTCTCTATCCTAATGACACATCAATAAATTCTATACATACATCTACAAACTCTGGAAATGCCGTGGGCAATCTGACTATACCGCCCTCTATAAGTTCTGCTATAATGCTTGTAACCATCTCTCAGTATTCTGAAGAAGCAGGACAGTGCGTATCATAGGTGGTTACATCCCATTTGACAAGACTATATATTCAAGATCTATTTATAAAGCATGGACGGGAAAACCCACGATTTAAATCGCGGGGTAGAAGCGGATTCGAAAGAAAGAAAACATAAATATCGAGAAGTATGAAATAATAATATGTTGACTGTGTATAAATTTAGATTGTATTCAGCTCAAACTTCAAATAAGGGCTGGAAATCTATAAACTTTATTCATGGGGGGATGTCATGGTAAACAGAACTGTAAAAACGGTAGTCACTATAGGGCCTGCGTCCGAAAGCTACTCCACTATAAAAAAGATGGTAATGGAGGGGGTTAGAATATTTCGGCTAAATCTGTCACATAGCGATCTAAGATGGCATAAAGAGATTATAGACAAGATAAAGAGTGTAGAAAAAGTCACTAAAGAGAAAATTGTAATAATACTTGACTTACCCGGTCCAAAGCTTAGGATAGGGAAGTTGGATGGAGACAAACTTGAGATAAAGCAAGGCAAGATTTATACCCTAGGCTTAAATGGTGATATACCCATAAGTAGAGAGATTTTGAATACTTTATCAATAAAAGAAAATATAAAGCTGTCAGACGGGAAACTGGAACTGAAACCAATCAAACGAGATAAGGACTGCATATCTGCAAAAGCAATGAATTCATACACCTTATTAAGCGAACAAAGTATAAACCAAAATGGATTAAGATATCCAAGCAAATACCCGACCAAAAACGACGTAAACGCTATAAAATTTGGCTTAAAAAACAACCTGAATACTTTCGCCTTATCTTTCATTTCTAGTGCAGATGACGTTAAAAAGATGAGAAAGATCGCAGGGGAGGACTCTGTACTAATATCAAAAATAGAACGTAAAGAGGGTGTAGACAACTTCAAAGAGATAGTTGATGCATCTGACATAGTCATGATAGCGAGAGGAGACCTGGGCTTGAATATGGATATATCAAACGTTCCAAAGCTTCAAGAAAAATTCATAAACGAAGCCCACCAGTTAAGGAAACCTGTGATAGTTGCGACACAGGTCCTGGAATCAATGGTCAGCAGCTCTATACCGACTAGGGCAGAGGCAGACGATGTCTTCACGGCGGTAGAAGAGGGAACTGATGCTTTGATGTTATCTGAAGAAACAGCGATAGGCGCGTATCCTCTCAAAGCGGTAAAAACTCTGACACATCTTATAGATACATTTAAAACAGAAGTAATGAGAAAGGCTGTCTATATAATAAGGTCGGAGGACGATGCTCTTGCTGATGTCGCTGTTAAACTAGCAGAATCAACTAATATAAGGAACATGATGATAGTAACTGCTGACGGTGCAAGTGCATTTAGACTGTCCCGCTACTTTGATAGTGATATAAGATTATTTGCCTTAACACCAAGAGTAGACACATTTAAAAAATTAATGTTTGGAAGGAGTATAGAGCCGTTTTTGTATAGAGACCTAAATAGCGGGATAGAAGACGTGAAGAAATACCTGAGAAACAAATTCAAGACCAGGAAGAGCATATTAGTTTCGGGGGTCTTCGGAAAAGCCGGTTCAACCACTAAAATAGAGATAGTTGATCTTTGATCAGCTATAGAATAGAGATTTACCGATCTAGTATACTTATTTTGTTTGTGACATCCTCCCATGAATTAATTCATGGGCTTCCAGCTCCTATTGGAATCTTA